>JBDSLK010000068.1:0-6006 GCA_039916425.1 Nocardioides sp. | reverse complement strand
CGTCGAGACCATCCCGGCGTTGTTGACCACGATGTCGAGCCGTCCGTGACGCGCAACCGCGTGGTCGACCACGGCGTGGGCGGCTGACGGCCCGGTCAGGTCTCCGACGACGGCGCTCGCGTCGACGCCCGCGGCGGCGAGCTCCTCGACGCGCTCGTGCACGCGACCGGACGTCGCGCCGAGCACCACCGCCGCGCCCAACCGGCCGAGCAGCGCGGCGGTGGCGAAGCCGACGCCGTCGGGGGCGCCGGCACCGGTGACCACCGCGACCCGTCCGGTCAGGTCGAAGGCGGCTGGGACGCCGCTCAGGAGCGGTACTCCGGGTTCTCGTAGTCGAAGCGGGCGCCGGCGTCCCAGCCCGATCGCTGGTTGCCGTGGCCGGGGACGCCACCGGCCTCCTTGAGCAGCGAGGCCAGGTGCAGCAGGTTCCAGGTCATGAACGTGGTGTTGCGGTTGGTGAAGTCGTTCTCCGGTCCACCGCTGCCCTCGTCGAGGTACGACGGCCCCGGGCCGGCCTCGCCGATCCAGCCCGCGTCGGCGTTGGGCGGGATCGTGTAGCCGACGTGCTGGAGGCTGTAGAGGATGTTCTGGGCACAGTGCTTGATGCCGTCCTCGTTGCCGGTGATCAGGCAGCCGGCGACGCGGCCGTAGAAGAGGTACTGGCCCTTGTCGTTGAGCTCACTGGAATGCGAGTAGATCCGTTCGATGAGCTTCTTGGTGATGCTGGAGTTGTCCCCCAGCCAGATCGGGCCGGCGACGACCAGGATGTCGCTGGCGAGGATGCCGGGCGACAGGCTGGGCCACTCGTCGCTCTCCCAGCCGTGCTCGGTCATGTCGGGGTAGACCCCGGTGGCCACCTCGTGGTCGACGAGGCGCACGACGTCGACCTCGACACCGTGTTTGCGCATGATGGCCGCGCTCGCGTCGACCAGGCCCTGGGTGTGGCTCGGCTCGGGGCTCTTCTTGAGCGTGCAGTTGACGAAGGTGGCCTTCAGGCCAGTGAAGTCGGGAGGCGTGGCACGGGCGCCGCTGTCGTTGGTCATGGCCCCACTCTGGCGTCACCTCCGGGGCGGCACAACGCCCCGGAGGTGACAGAAGTGTGACGCGACCGTCAGCCGACGAGCTTGGCCGCGGTCGTGAGCGTCTCGTAGACGCCGTAGACCAGCAGCAGCGACACCACGCCCCACGACAGGAGCACGCGCGCGGAGCCACCGGCGACCGCACCGTCGTGACCGGCTTCCTCGGAGGTCGCGCTCGGTGCGGCGGCCGCGACCGCCTCCCCGGACTCGTGGAAGCGGGCCGCGACCGGGCGGATCAGCAGGTTGGCGACGAAGCCCACGGCGAGCACCCCGACCATCGTGTAGAGCGCTGGCCGGTAGGCGTCGGCGGTGAGCGCGCCCGGTTCACCCTGCGCGTCGAGGAACCGGTTGACGATCAGCGGGCCGGCCACGCCCGCCGCGGACCACGCGGTGAGCAGCCGGCCGTGGATCGCACCGACCTGGAAGACCCCGAAGAGGTCGCGCAGGTAGGCCGGCACCGTCGCGAAGCCGCCACCGTAGAAGGAGATGATGACCGCGGCCAGCAGCACGAACAGCGCCGTCGACGTCTCACCGACGGTGGCGAGCAGGGCGTAGAGGACCATGCCGCCACCGAGGTAGACCATGTAGATCGGCTTGCGGCCGATCTTGTCCGAGGTGGAGGACCAGACGAAGCGGCCGGCCATGTTGAACAGGGACAGGATGCCGACGAAGCCACCGGCCGCCGCGACCGCGACGCTGGACGTGCCGCCCTCACGGAAGAAGTCCTGCACCATCGGACTGGCCTGCTCGAGGATACCGATGCCGGCGGTCACGTTGCAGAAGAGCACGACCCACAGGAACCAGAACTGCGGCGTCTTGATCGCGTTGGCTGCCGACACGTGCTCGTCGGTGACCAGTGACTTGCTCGTCGACCGGGCGGGGTCGAAGCCCTCGGGCTTCCAGCCCGGCGGGGGCACGCGCACATTGGCGACCCCGATCATCATGATCGTGAAGTAGACGATGCCGAGCGTGACGAACAGCAGCGCGAGCGCGTGGCCGGAGGCCAGCGAGGCCGGGTCCTTCGGGTCGTAGGCGCCGTCGTAGGCCGACAGCAGCTGGCGTGAGAGCGGGCTGGCGACCATCGCGCCGCCACCGAAGCCCATGATCGCCATCCCGGTCGCGAGGCCGGGCCGGTCGGGGAACCACTTGATCAGCGTGGAGACCGGCGAGATGTAGCCGATGCCCAGACCGATGCCGCCGACCACGCCGTACCCGAGGTAGACCAACCAGATCTGGTTGCTGGCGATCCCGGCAGACGCGATCAGGAAGCCCGCTGCCCAGCAGCACGCGGCCGTGAACATCGCCTTGCGCGGCCCGTTGGTGTCCACCCAGGTGCCGAAGACCGCGGCGGAGAGGCCGAGCATCACGATGGCGATCGAGAAGATGATCCCGACCTGGGTCAGCGACGCGTCGAAGTGCTCGACCATCGAGGTCTTGTAGACGCTGGTCGCGTAGACCTGGCCGATGCACAGGTGCACGGCGAGCGCAGCGGGTGGGATCAGCCACCGGTTGTAGCCCGCCGGAGCGACGGTGTGCCGCCGGTCCAGGAACGAGAGAGCCGAGGTGCCCGAGACGGGCCTGACGTCGGTCGACATGCGTCCTCCTCCGAGTGAGGTCGCGGGACAGCAGGTCCCACGGCCTCCGCACTGTAGCCCTGGTCGAGCAAGGGATTGCCCACCCGTGCGGGTGAGGTCAGCCGCGCGGCCGGAGGCGTACGCCGGGCAGTGCGGGCGCCGGGATCGGTGGCAGGTGGTCCCCAGGGACGACGCCGAACCTGCCGTCCGCGACCTCCTGGGAGTCGCCCACGACACGGCCGTCGCGGGTCACCTGGTCCTGCCAGGCGGCCCGGAACGCGACAATCTCCTCGTGGGTGCGGCCCACGAAGTTCCACCACATCATGATCTGCTCGCCGAACGGCGGGCCCCCGAGGAGCACCACGCGGGCGCCCTCCTCGGAGCCGACCTCGAGCCGACCGTGGCCGGGGGCCGTGCAGGCGAGCTCGGCACCGGCGACGGTGCGGCCCGCCACCGTGACGCTGCCGGTGTCGACCAGGACACCGTGCTCGAAGGTCGGGTCGACCTCCAACGACACGGTGGACCCCGCTTCCAGCACGAGCTCCACCCCCAGCAACGGGGTGGCCGTCGGCACCGGCGAGGTCGAACCCAGCAGGGACCCCAGGAACACCCTCGCCGTCCACCCGTCCCCGCGCACCGGCTCCGGCACGTAGTGGTCGAAGCCCGGGTCGCCATGGCGTGCGTGCTCGGGCAGCGCGACCCACAGCTGCACGCCGTGCAGCACCGAGACAGCCGCGGTCGAGACCTCCGAGTGGCTGATGCCGCGACCGGCGGTCATCAAGTTGAGCTCGCCCGGCCGGACCATCGCGTGGTTCCCGTCGCTGTCACGGTGCTCGACCTCGCCGGTGAACAACCAGCTCACCGTCTGCAGGCCGGTGTGCGGGTGCGGGGCTACCGACATCCCGCCGATGTCGGCCACCCGGTCGGGACCGTAGTGGTCGGCGAAACACCACGCACCCACCAGGGAACGCTCCCGCGACGGCAGGGTGCGGCGTACCGTCATCGCCCGCAGGCCACCGAGCGGCACCTCGCGCGGGACGATCACCTGGACGCCGGCGGGTGCGGGACCCGCCTCGCCGGCGACCTCGACGGGGCGCACCTCCACGTTGCTCATGCCTCCCATCATCGGTCGCCGGTCAATCCTCGACGACCTCCCTGATGGGCTAGTACCAACGACCACTGGTGACCCGCCCTCGCCCGGACCTAGCGTCAGAGACGTCAGGAGAGCCACCCCCCGGGACGCTTTCAGCCCAGCAGAAGGAAGAGGTACGACCATGGGATTCACCGCCTACACCCTCGGCCGCCGTCGCCGGAACCACCGCGGCAGCGCCGGCTCCTCGGACACCAGCACCAGCACGGGCACCAGCGCGGGGACCGGGACCAGCACCGGCACCAGCACCGGTCACTGACCGGCCCGGTCGGGGGAGGCGTCGTCGACGTCTCCCCCGTCCGTCCGCCCGTCCGCCCGTCCGACCCGAGGAGCCCTGCCGTGACACGACCGTCGGCCGCCCCCCACGCACCGGCGGTGCCGCTGCGCCGGATCGTCCGCGCCTTCTGGCCCTACGCCGCCCCCCGGCGCTGGTGGATGGCCGGCGGCCTGGTGCTGGCCGCGCTGGACCCGTTGCTGATGGCGGCGGAGATCTGGCTGTTCAAGGTCGTCGTCGACGACGTGCTGATCCCCCGGGACTTCTCGCTCTTCTGGGTCGTCGCGGGCCTCTACCTCGCCCTCACCCTGCTGCAGAGCATCCTCGGCGGCGCCGACAGGATGCTGTCCACCTGGCTCACCCAGCGGTTCCTGGTCGACCTGCGCACCGACCTGCTGCGGCACCTGGAGCGGCTCCCCCTCGACTTCTTCTCCCGCAGCCGCCTCGGTGACCTGATGGCGCGGCTCTCCGGCGATGTCGCCGCCATCGAGACCTTCCTGGTGGCGGGCTCCAGCCGCGCGCTGACGTACGCACTCGAGCTCGTGGTCTTCACCGTCGCGCTGTTCTGGCTCAACGCCACGCTCGCGACGATCGCCCTCGTCGTCACCCCGCTGTTCTGGGCCACGTCGCGCTACTTCTCCACCCGCATCAAGGCGATCTCGCGCGAGCGCCAGCGGCTGTCGGGCTCGATCAGCACCTCGCTGGAGCAGACCCTGAGCACGATGGCGCTCGTGCAGGCCTACGACCAGGGGGAGCGCGAGGTGGGGCGCTACCGCGCCGAGGCGGAGGCCAAGTACGACGCCGAGATGGCAGCGGCCCGACTGCGCTCGGTCTACGCCCCCACCCTCGAGCTGATCGAGCTGGTCGGCGCCCTCACCGTCGTCGGCGCCGGCGCGTGGATGCTGTCGCGCGACCAGCTCACCGTCGGTGGGCTGCTGGCCTTCCTCACGTTCCTCAGCCGCCTCTACAGCCCGGTACGCGGCCTCGGCAGCACCGTGACGGCGGCGTACTCCGCCGCGGCCGGCGCCGAGCGCGTGCTCGAGCTACTCGACCAGCCCACCCTCCCGCCCGATCGGCCGGGCGCTGTCGTGCTCGAGCGTCCCCGGGGCGAAGTGGCCTTCGAGGACGTCGGCCACACCTACGCGGGTCGGGTCACCCCGGCCGCGCGGGGGCTCTCCTTCACCGTCCGCCCCGGTCAGGTCGTGGCGGTGGTCGGTGCGAGCGGGGCCGGCAAGTCGACCCTGGCCCGGCTCCTGATGCGCAGCCTCGACCCGAGCACCGGCCGGGTGACACTCGACGGCCACGACCTGCGCGACCTGGCCCGGTCGAGCCTGCGGCGGCAGGTCGCGGCCGTGCTCCAGGAGACGCTGCTGGTCGACGGCACCATCCGCGACAACATCGCCTACGGCCGACCGGACGCGACCGACGCGGCCGTCGAGGCAGCGGCCCGCGAAGCCGACGCGCACGAGTTCGTCAGCCTGCTGCCGGACGGCTACGCCACCGAGGTCGGCGAACGCGGAGGCCGGCTCTCCGGCGGGCAGGCGCAGCGGGTCGCGATCGCGAGGGCGCTGCTCTGCGACGCCCCGGTGCTCGTGCTGGACGAGCCGACCGCGGCCCTCGACGCCGGTTCGACGGACCGGGTCACCGCACCGCTGCGCCGGCTGATGGCCGGACGGGCCACGCTGGTGATCTCGCACAACCTGCTCACCGCCACCCACGCCGACGAGGTGCTGGTGCTCGACGAGGGCGCGGTGGTCGAGCGCGGCACGCACACCGACCTGCTCGCGGCCGGCGGCCGCTACGCAGCGCTCTGGTCGCTGTCACGACCGGGCGAGCGCGTGCTCGTCGAGGCGACGTCGTGAGAGCCGCGACCGTGGCCGAGGTCCCGGTCCTCACACCGGGGGCCGAGATCGCCCCGGGCTACGACGT
>JBDSLK010000067.1:0-33168 GCA_039916425.1 Nocardioides sp. | reverse complement strand
GGGGCTGCGGTCGCGCCGACTGCCGGACGGTTCGTGGCTGTGCGTACTCCGGTTCGCCCGCGCCACCGCCGTCGCCCCGGTGCTCGTCGAGGTCGCCCGTCAGGCGGTGCGCCGCGACCTGACCGGCCATCACGGGCTGTGGGCCGCCACCGAGCCGCCGGCCGACGACGACGAGGTGCCCGCCGACGTGGTCCTCACCGAGACCACCGCGAGCCTGCCCGTGCACCCCGTGCTGGGCCGGGCGCCCGTCACCGTGCGCCCCGAGGGGCCGGACCGGCTCGGCCCCCTCGACGCCCGCGTGCTCAGCCCGATCGGTTTCCCGCTCGACCCGATCGGCGCCCCGGCCGACCTCGCCGCGGACGCCCGGCTCGACCGGGACCTCGTCGACGCGCTGCGGCCGGTCCCGTCGGTGCAAGTCGGGTGGCCGGAGGCCGCCGACCCGGGGCTCGCGCGCACCGTCGCCGGCCTGGCGATGACCGGCACGGTGCTGACCTCGGCCACGGTCCCGGCCTGGGCCGCCGACCTCCTCGGCGCCCCGGTGGTCGAGGCGCTCACCTCGCCGTTGGTCCCGGCCGACGCCCTCGCCCGCGAGGAGCACAGCATCGTGCTGCGTCGCGCCGCGCAGGACACCTTCTCCGGGCCGGCCTGGCGGCGGCGTACGGCCGCGCGGGCCGGCGTCCGCGTCGCCGGAGACCCCGCCGTCAGCGTCGTGCTCGCCACCAAGCGCCCCGAGATGGTCGACTTCGCCCTGTCCCAGGTGGCCCGGCAGCGGGGGGTGGCGCTCGAGCTGGTGCTGGCGCCGCACGGCTTCGAGGTCGACGAGGCCGCGGCCCGGACCGTGCTGGGTGAGCACTCGCTGGTGCTCCGGCCACAGCCTGACCAGGCGCTGTTCGGCGACGTGCTCCAGGCCTGCGTGGAGGCCTCCTCCGGCGATGTCATCCTCAAGATGGACGACGACGACTGGTATGCGCCGGACGTCGTCACCGACCTGCTCCGGGCCCGGGCCTACAGCGGTGCCGAGGTGGTCGGGATGCCGGCCGAGGTGCACTACCTGACCGAGCCCGACCTCACGGTCCGGCGTGGGCACGCTACCGAGCTCTACGCCCGGTTCGTGGCCGGCGGGACGCTGATGATCGACCGGCCGCTGCTGCGCGAGGTGGGCGGCTTCCGCGCCGTACGCCGCTTCGTGGACGCGCAACTGCTGGCCGGGGTCGCCGCGGCCGGCGGCACCGTCTACCGCACCCACGGGCTGGGCTACGTGCTCCGCCGCAACCCGACCGGGCACACCTGGCAGGTCGACCTCGACTACCTGCTGGACCCCACCCGCGTGCGGCAGCGGTGGGACGGCTTCCGGCCCAGCCGGCTGCTCGGTCTCGGCGACGACTGACCCCTGCTACGGTCGCCGCGTGATCGCGTCGGAGTCCGCCCGGATGCTCTTCGTGCACGTCCAGAAGACCGGTGGCCTGACGGTCGAGCAGATGCTGCGCGACGCCCTTCCCGACGCCACCCCGGTCCGCGGGCTCGGCGGCGGGCGGCACGCCCGACTCGGTGTCGCCCTCCGTGAGCACCCCGAGCTCGCCGACCACTTCGTCTTCGGGTTCGTTCGCAACCCGTGGGCCCGGTTGTGGTCGTGGTACTCCATGGTGCAGCGCCGTCGCGAGACCGCGGAGGCCGGCAACGAGTACGTCGCGGAGAAGCTCGAGACCAACCACTTCTGGTCCACCGTCATCAACGAGATCCCCGACTTCGAGTCGTTCGTGATGGTGGGTCCCGACAAGATCAAGCGACTGCGGACCCCGCAGGTGCACTTCCTGCGCACCGAGGAGCGGGCGGCGGACCTGATCGGGCGCACCGAGACCCTCGACACCGACATCCGCACGGTCTTCGACCGGCTCGGGCTGCCGGCTCCGGAGGCGGCGCCGCACCACAACGCCGGACCTCCCGACGACTACCGCCAGCACTACACGCCCCGGATGCGCGACCAGGTGGCGGCGGTCTACGCCGACGACCTCGCGGCGTTCGGCTACGAGTTCTGATGGGGAGCGTGCGCGGGCGGGTCCGGGGCGCCGCGGTCGCGGTCCTCGGCCCCGAGCGCTGGTACGCCGCCCGTCGGCGGGCCGGCCGGGTCGCGCCGGCGGAGGAGCGGCGGCGCCGGCTGGCGGCGCTGGACCTGACCGGCCTGGCCAAGGAGTTCGGCACCGACAAGTGGGGTCTCCACCACTACACGCGGCACTACCAGCACCACCTCGAGCACCTGCGTGGCCGACGCTTCACGCTCCTCGAGATCGGCATCGGCGGCTACGACCGCAACCGTGAGGGCGGCGCCTCACTGACGATGTGGTCCTGGTTCTTCCCGCGCGCCCGGATCGTCGGCCTCGACATCGAGGACAAGTCCTTCGTCGACGGTGGCCGGATCCGCACCGTGAAAGGTTCGCAGGCCGACCCCGACGTGCTGGCTCGGATCGTCGCCGAGGAGGGCGCGCCACTGGTCGTGGTCGATGACGGCAGCCACCGGCCCGAGCACATCCGCGCGACGTTCGCGATCCTCTTCCCGCTGCTGCCCGACGGCGCGGTCTACGCGATCGAGGACTGCCAGACGTCCTACTGGCCGCGATGGGGTGGCAGCGTCGACCGTCAGGACCCCACCACGACGATGGCCCTGGTCAAGGATCTCGTCGACGGGCTCAACCACGCGGAGTTCCTCGACGAGGACCACGTCTCGTCGTACACCGACGAGCACGTCCGGGCCGTGCACTGCTTCCACAACCTGGTGATCATCGAGAAGGGCAACAACAAGGCGAAGGGCCGCCGCGGCCGGATCGAGCGCGAACGCCGGTTCGTCTAGGGTCAGCAGCCGCCAGGGCCGCGCCCGGGGGCGAACGCGGCGGCGCACGGCCGCGGACGACGCCCAGTGCAACGTGATCGCCCCGTGGGGTGGCCCTCCGGCACGCGGCTGTCGCGTCAGCGTCGGCCGAGGCCTCGCACGGTCCAGCCCGCCGCCCGCCAGGCGTCGAAGTCCAGGCAGTTGCCGCCATCGAGCAGCAGCGGGTGACGTACGACGTCGCGCAGTGCCGCCGGGTCGACCGCGGCGAACTCGGGCCACGCGGTCAGGTGCAGCAACAGGTCGGCGTCCTGGGCGCAGGCCGTGGCGTCCTCGGCGTAGCGCAGGGTCGGGAACATCCGCTTGGCCGTCTCGTTGGCCTTGGGGTCGTAGACCGACACCTCGGCGCCGCGCAGGTGCAGCTGACCGGCGATCCACAGCGCCGGGGAGTCGCGCACGTCGTCGGTCTGCGGCTTGAAGGCCGCGCCCCAGACGGCGATCCGGGCGCCGGCGAGGCTGCCGTGGAGCATCGACGTGGCGACCTGCACGGCGTGCTCCCGGCGGCCCTGGTTGATGTCGTCGACCTGGCTGAGCAGGCTCATCGCGCCCTCGGCGCCGAGCTCGCCGGCGCGGTGCACGAACGCGCGGATGTCCTTGGGCAGGCAGCCGCCCCCGAAGCCGACACCGGCGTTGAGGAACTTGCGGCCGATCCGGTCGTCGTGACCGAGGCTGTCGGCGAGGTCGACGATGTCGGCGCCGGTCACCTCGCAGACCTCGGCGACGGCGTTGATGAAGGAGATCTTGGTGGCCAGGAAGGCGTTGGCGGAGACCTTGACGAGCTCGGCGGTGGCGAAGTCCGTGACGATCGCGGGGGTGCCGGCGGTGAGCGCGGTGGCGAACACCTCGCGCAGGGTCCCCTCGGCGGCCTCGGAGGTGACGCCGAAGACCAGGCGGTCCGGCCGCAACGTGTCCTCGACGGCGAAACCCTCGCGGAGGAACTCGGGGTTCCAGGCCAGCTCGGCCTCCGCGCCGACGGGCGCGAGCTCGGTCAGCCGGCGTGCCAGGGCGGGGGCGGTGCCGACGGGGACCGTGGACTTGCCGACCACCAGCGTCGGCCGGGTCAGGTGGGGCGCCAGCGGCTCGACGGCGCTGTAGACCTGGCTGAGGTCGGCGCCCATCCCCTCGGCCAGCTGCGGGGTGCCGACACAGATGAAGTGGACGTCGCCGAAGGCGGCCGCCTCGGCGTAGTCGTCGGTGAATCGGAGCCGCCCGCTCTCGACGTGGGCGGTGAGGAGCTCTTGGAGGTCCGGCTCGAAGAACGGCACCGTGCCGGCGGTGAGCTGGCTCCGCTTCGCCGGGTCGATCTCGACGCCGAGGACCTCGTGACCCAGCTCGGCCATGCCGGCGGCGGTGGTGGCCCCGAGGTAGCCGCAGCCCAGAACGGTGATGCGCATCCGGGGAGTCTAGGGGCCGGTCGGGGCGGGCCCGAACTCGTAGCCGAACGCCTCGATGTCGGGGGCGAACAGGGCGGCGACCCGCTCGCGGGACGCGGCGGAGTAGTAGGTCGTGTAGTGCGCGTGGGGGCTCTTGTTGCGGTGCGGCAGCTCGCTGGGGAACGCCACCCCGAGGTGGTCGAAGACGTGTCCGAGGTCGGCCCGGAACGACTCGGTCCGGCCCACGAAGTCCACCGTCTTCTTGTCGCTGCTCAGGTAGGTCAGCTGCGGCGTCCGCAGTCGCTCGAGCTCCTCGGGCCCCTGCATCACGAAGGCCTCGAAGTCGGCGTACTCCCGCGAGGTGCGCAGGAACGCGTTGTTGTCGAACCGCGCCTGCGCCCGCTCGACCCCCTGCCGGGCGAGCTCGTCGAACCGCTCCACCATCGACCACCACGACACCAGCCGCGACCAGGGGTTCCGCACGAAGGCGAACGTCCAGTACGACGCGTAGGCCGGCTCGGCGTCGAGCAGCTGGGACAAGGTGGCGTGCTTGACCCCGCGCTCCGGCCATCGCCGCACGTCGGGGACCGCCTCCTCCAGCACCTGCCCGACCGTGACGCCCCCGGTCTTCTGCACGTGGACGAACACCAGCTGGTGGGTGTCGGAGATCAGCATGCGCGTCAGCCTAGTGAGGGCCCCGGTGCCCCTGTGGAGTTCCGGGCGGCCGAGCGCTGGTCGTAGGCTGGCCGCCATGTCGACCACCCCTGACGAGACTGCTGCGAGCGCGCCCGACGGTGGCCGGCGGATCGCGTTCGTGGTCGGCTCGGGCCGCAGTGGCACGAGCACCATGTCGGGCACCCTCCAGGCGCTCGGGATGCACGTCCCGCAGCCGGAGGTCGGGGCCGACGCCACCAACCCCAAGGGTTTCGGCGAGCCGCAGTGGATCGTGGAGTTCCACGAGCGGCTGCTCAACCGGGTCCGGGTGCAGACCGCCGACGCGCGGCCGCAGGCCTGGTTCGACACCGAGCGCCCGGCGATGCGCGAGATCTTCCGCAACGAGCTGTTCGAGTGGCTCGAGGGCCAGTTCGAGGAGGCCGAGACGTCCCCAGCCAACCAGGCGGGCACCCGGGCGGGCACCAGCGAGCTGGTGATCAAGGACCCGCGGCTGGTGTGGTTCCTCGGCATGTGGCGCGGTGCGTCGATCCGCTGCCGCGCGACCCCGACGTACATCACCATGCTCCGCCCGGTGACCGAGGTGGTCGGCAGCAAGCAGAAGTACTACGCGGGCGACCCCTCGCGGATCGGCGAGATCAGCCGCACCGCCGGCTGGGTCAACGTCATGCTCCACACCGAGCGCGCGACCCGCGACAGCGAGCGCGCGTTCGTCCGCTACGCCGACCTGCTCGACGACTGGACGGTGCCGGTCTTCGACCTCGGCGAGCGCTTGCACTATGCCGGGGTGCAGCGCGCCTCGGCACAGGACCTGCGCAGGGTGCACTCCTTCATCGACCCGTCGCTGCGTCGCGTGCAGCTGACCTGGGACGACGTCACGGTGCCGGCCCGGCTCCGCGAGATCGCGCAGGAGTCCTGGGTAGCCCTGGACCGGCTGGCCGACCGGGACGGCGACACCCCGGAGGTGCGAGCCACCCTCGACTCGCTGCGCGAGGCCTACGTCGACTACTACACCGAGGCCGAGCTGCTGACCCAGTCGACCGCCGCCAGTGCCCGCCAGGAGGGCGTCGTCGCCGAGCGCGACCGGCTTACCGCGCTCGCCGAGGCCCACGTCTCCGACACGGAGGCCGAGGGCTCGCGGATCCCGCACAGCCTGCGTGCGATGGTGCCGGCCGGGGCGCGTCGCGCGGTCAAGCAGCGCCTCGAGGCACGCCGGGGCGAGCAGTGACGGCGGTCAACGTCGAGGGCCGCGACGACTTCGAGGTGCGCTGGCCCTGGCAGGAGCGCCGGCGCCCCGCCCCCGGCACCACCTCGGTGCTGCGCGTCAAGAACGAGGCCCGCTCGCTGCCCTGGGTGCTGCCGCCGCTGCTGCGCGCGACCCAGGCGGTCGTGCTCGTCGACAACCAGAGCGACGACGGCACCCCCGACGTGGCCCGACGGGTGGCCCGCGAGCACGGGTTCGAGGACCGGCTGCGGGTCTTCGACTACCCCTTCGACGTCAGCCGTTGCGGTCCCGAGCACCTCGGGACGCCCGCCGACTCCATCCACAGCCTCGTCTACTTCTACAACTGGTCCTTCGCCCACGTCGAGACGGCGTACTCCCTGAAGTGGGACGGCGACATGGTCCTGACCGAGGACGCCGAGGGCCTGATCCACGACCTCGCCTGGCAGCTGCCGGGCAAGGACGTGATCGTCCGGGTGCCTCGGCACAGCCTGTACGTCGAGGACGAGCAGGTCGCCTACCTCGACCTGGGCCTGCCCAACGTCGAGGCCTACGGCTACCCGATGGGCCCGTCGTACACGCACGTGAAGGCGTTCGAGTGGGAGCTGCGCGCCTATCCCGAGGACGTCGAGTTCGTGCGGCTGCCCGACGGGGCTGCGCTGGAGCTGAAGTGGCTCGACTCCGACGAGTTCGCGCACTGGACCGCGCCCGAGGCGTTCGCCGACAACTTCCGCACGGCTCGCAAGCGCCGCGAGTACGAGCTCTTCGAGGCGCTTCGACGCGGCGAGTGGGAGCAGTCGCCGCACCTGCACCGGATCGAGGCGCCCGCGGGCGTGCACGTGATCGACCACGTCACCCACGAGTGGCTGCCGCACGCCGACCGTGAGGTCTTCTCGGCCCACAAGGGCAAGAGGGAGGCGAGCCAGTCGTGAGCGCCGGCGCCACCGGCGAGCGGGATCTGGAGGACACCGGGGGAGGCGACGGCTCCGGGGACACCGTGCTGGGCACGCTGCCGATCACGTTCGCGATCGTGGGCGTGCAGAAGGGCGCGACGAGCATGATCGACCTGCTGCTCAGCTACCACCGGCAGGTGGCGGCCAAGCGGGTCCCGGCGCAGGACGGTCCGAGCTGGTACGGCTCCAACAAGGAGCTGCACTTCTTCGACGACGAGGCGCTCGACTGGGACCACCCCGACTACCGGACCTACGCCCGGCTCCAGACCAAGCCGCACCACAAGATCGCCGGCGACTCCACGCCGTCCTACCTCTTCTGGCCGCACGCCCTGGAGCGGATGCACGCCTACGACGCACGGATGCGGCTGGTCGCGAGCTTCCGCGACCCGGTCGAGCGGGCCTTCTCGCAGTGGTGCATGGGCCGCAGCCGGCCGCGACCCTTCCCGCCGTTCAGCGAGTGCCTCGAGCGCTACGACGACGCCTCGCTGCTCGACCGGATCCCCGACTCGATGGGCAGGTGGGAGCCGCACCGCGCGAGCATGGTGGTACGCGGCCTCTACGGCGCGCAGCTGCGCCGGGGGCTCGACATCTACCCGCGCGAGCAGTGGCTGCTGCTGTCCTTCGACGACTTCATCGCCGACTACCAGGCCGTGCTCGACCGGCTCACCGACCACCTCGGGGTGCACCGCTACCGCCGGTACCCCCTGCTCCCGCACAACCCCACCCCGCCGGTCGCGGCGGGGGCGGCCCCCACCGCCGAGGAGCTGGAGCGGCTCGCGCACCGCTACGCCGACGACCTCGCGGAGTTCGAGCGGCTCTCCGGCATCGACGTGTCGGCCTGGCCGACCCGCCGGATCACCGACGGCTCGATGGACGCCGCCGAGCTCGCCGAGAAGTTTTCGCGGAAGATCGTCGCGTCCGCGTGAGCGAGACCTCCGACCCCGACGTCCTGCCGATCTCGTTCGGGATCGTGGGGGTCCAGAAGGCGGCCACCAGCACCCTGCACTCGATGCTGGTGCGGCACCGTCACATCGCCCGCGGCGATGCCAAGGAACTGCACTTCTTCGACGACGAGCGCCTCGACTGGTCGGCGCCGGACTACCGCCACTACGGCGTCCGGCGCACCGCGAGGAGCCAGCGGATCGCCGGCGACGCGACGCCCTCCTACATCTGGTGGCCGCACGCGCTGGAGCGGTTCCACCGCTACAACCCCGACCTCAAGCTGGTCGCGACCTTCCGCGACCCGATCGAGCGGGCCTTCTCGCAGTGGTCGATGGAGCGCAAGCGCCAGCCGTCGTACCCGTCGTTCACCCGCTCGATCCAGATCTTCGGCGACCTCTCGCTGATGCACGGGCTGCCGCCCGGCAAGACCTCGCGTGAGATGCGGCGCGAGGCGATGGTGGTGCGTGGCCTGTACGGCGCGCAGCTGCGGCGCGGGCTGTCGATCTACGACCGGTCGCAGTGGCACCTGGTCCCGTTCCGCCGGTTCGTGACCGAGCCGCACGCCGTCCTCGACGACCTCGCGACGTTCCTCGGCATCGGGCCGTGGCACCAGTACCCCACCCAGCGGGAGAACCCCACCCCGCGCGACCAGGTGGGGGCGCCGCCGACGGCCGACGACATGAGCCGGCTGGCCGAGGTCTACGCCGACGACCTGGCGGAGTTCGCCACCCTCTCCGGCTTCGACGTGTCGCCGTGGCCGACCGCCCGGATCGCGGCGGGCACGCTCTCGCCGGCCGACCTGGCCATCCAGCTCGCCCGCAAGGTCGGCCTCCTCCGCGCGGACTGACCCGGCGCCAGTTCACCGCCGACCCGGCGCCAGTTCACCGCCGACCCGGCGCTATTTCACCGCCGACCCGGCGCTAGTTCACCGCCATGGCCATCCGGCGCACGATCTCGACGAGCCGCTCGGGCGAGGTCGCGATGTTGAGCCGCACGTGTCCGGGCAGCCCCGGCTGGTAGTCGTGGCCCGGCGACACCTGCACCCGGCCCCGGTCGAGGATCACCTCCGCGGGGTCGTCGTGGCCATAGCCGCGCAGGTCGAGCCAGGCGAGGTACGTCGCCTCCAGCGGCCGCATCCGGGCCTGCGGCAGGTGCGCGGCCAGCAGGTCGGCGAGCAGGGTGCGCTGCCGGTCGAGGCGGTCGACGAGAGCGGCGAGCCAGGCGTCGCCGTGGGTGTACGCCGCGACCGCGGCCACCACGCCCAGGCAGGACCACGAGTCGTTGCGGGCCATGGGCACGCCCGCGAGCCGGTCGCGGGTGACCGGGTCGGCGGTGACGATCTGGGCGCACCGCAGGCCGGCGGTGTTGAACGCCTTGGAGGCCGCGACGACGGCGACGGCGTGGTCGCCGGCGCCCTCGATGTCGAGGTAGGACACGTGCTCGGCCCCGGGCAGCACCAGCGGCGCGTGGATCTCGTCGCTGACGACTCGCGCGCCGTGGCGGACCACGACGTCGCGGACGGCCTCGAGCTCGGCGCGGGAGAAGACCCTTCCCCACGGATTGTGCGGCTGGGTCAGCAGCAGCGTCCGGGCGCCGTCACGCAGGTGCCGGTCGAGGTGGTCGAGGTCGAGCTCGGCCCGCACGGCGTCGGGGTCCACCAGCAGGTCGACGCGCTCGCGTCCGGTGATCTCGGCGACCGCGAGCTGGGGCGAGTACGCCGGACCGGGCATCACCACCGCGCCGGGTCCGGACAGCACGTCGATCGCCACCCGGACCCCGGCGGTCACGTCGACGACCGGGAACACCTGCGCGGGGTCGACCTGCTGGCCGAAGTGGCGCCGCGCGAACCCGGCGTACGCCTCACCCAGCTCGCCGCCGCCCTGCTCGAAGGGCGGATAGCCCAGGACGCCGTCGGTGACCGCTCGGACGAGCGTCTCGGTGATCACCGGGGCGCAGGCGTAGTCCATCTCGGCGACCCAGGCGGGCAGCACGTCGTCGGGGACGGTGCCCCACTTGAGCACCAGGGCGGTGCGGGCCTCGTCGTCGGTGAGGTCTCGGATCACGCTCGCCAACCTACTGACCCGCCCCGACGCTCCGCGGCGTCGACCGGCCGACCACCCGTTGACGTGCCGCCGCCACGGCAGCACGCTGGTCACTGCGAAGGGAGAACCATGCCTACCGAGATGCCTGCTGACGACCTGCGCCTCGTCCCGCTCTTCTCGAACCTCACCGACGACCAGCGCGCCCGTGCGACCGAGCGGCTGACCGAGGAGCACGCCGACCTGGGCACGGTACTCGCCCGGCAGGGCGACTTCGCCCACCACCTGTTCGTGGTGATGGAGGGGACGGCGGCGGTCACCATCGACGGTGAGCGCGTCACCTCGCTCGGGCCGGGCAGCACGTTCGGCGAGATCGGTGTGATCGAGCACGGACGGCGGACCGCCAACGTGGTCGCGATGACCCCGATGCGGCTGCTCACGCTGACCACCGAGGACTTCGAGGACCTCGCCGCGGAGCTCCCGGAGTTCGCCGCGCACGCGCGGTCGATGGCGCTGTACCGCCTCGAGCGGACCTGACCCACGGGTCAGAGGGCGGCCGCCACCCGGGTGCCCTGCTCGATGGCCCGCTTGGCGTCGAGCTCGGCCGCCACGTCGGCGCCTCCGACGAGGTGGGCCTGGGCGCCGGCGGCGACCAGGTCGTCGTAGAGGTCGCGCACCGACTCCTGGCCGGCGCACACCACGACGGTGTCGGCGGGCACCAGGACCGGGGCATCGTCGACGGTGAGGTGCAGGCCGTCGTCGTCGATCCGGACGTACGTCGCGCCGGACACCTGACGCACGCCGCTCTGCTTGAGCACGGCCCGGTGCGCCCAGCCCGACGTCCTGCCCAGCCCCGCCCCGATGGCGGTGGTCTTCCGCTGCACCAGCGTCACCTCGCGCGCCGGCGAGCGCGGCTTGCGTTCGGTCAGGCCGCCCGCGTGCAGCGACGGGTCGCCGACGCCCCAGTGCGCCATCCACTCACCGAGGTCCTCGGGCTCGTGGGTGAGCCAGTGCGACACGTCGACGCCGATGCCGCCGGCCCCGATGACGGCGACCCGGTGGCCGGGCACGACGGCCCCGCTGAGCACCTCGGCGTACGACGCCACGCTGGGGTGGTCGATGCCGGGGAGCGCAGGCATCCGCGGCACGACGCCGGTGCACACCACGACCTCGTCGTACGCCGCGAGGTCGGCGGCCGCTGCCTCGGTGCCGAGCCGCACGTCGACCCCGAGCACCTCGAGCCGGCGGGTGAAGTAGCGCAACGTCTCGGCGAACTCCTCCTTGCCCGGGACCGCCATCGCCAGCCGGAACTGGCCGCCCAGCGTCGCCGCCCGCTCGTAGAGGGTGACCGTGAGACCACGCTCGGCCGCGGACACCGCGGTCGCGAGGCCGGCTGGTCCGGCGCCGACGACGGCCACCGACCGGGTGGTGCGGGTCGCCAGCAGCACCAGCTCGGTCTCGCGTCCGGCGCGCGGGTTGACCAGGCAGGACGCCTTGCGACCGGAGAACACGTGGTCCAGGCACGCCTGGTTGCAGGCGATGCAGGTGTTGATCTCGTCGGCGCGGCCGGCGGCGGCCTTGGCCACGAAGTCGGGGTCGGCCAGCAGCGGGCGGGCCATCGAGACCAGGTCGGACTCGCCGGCCGCCAGGATCTCCTCGGCCAGCTCGGGGGTGTTGATCCGGTTGGAGGCGCACACGGGCACCGACACCTCGGCCTTGAGCCGTGCGGTCAGCGACCGCCAGGCCCCTCGCGGCACCTGGGTGATGATCGTGGGCACCCGCGCCTCGTGCCAGCCGATGCCGGTGTTGAGGACCGTGACGCCGGCCTCCTCAAGCCCGTGGGCGAGCTCGACCACCTCGTCCCAGGTCTGGCCGTCCTCGACGAGGTCGAGCAGCGAGATCCGGTAGACGATCGGGAAGTCCGCGCCCACCAGGTCGCGCGAGCGCCGCACGATCTCCAGCGGGAGCTGCATCCGGGCCGTGGTCGAGCCGCCCCAGCGGTCGGTGCGGTCGTTGGTGCGCGGGGCCAGGAACTGGTTGATGAGATAGCCCTCCGACCCCATGATCTCTACCGCGTCGTAGCCCGCCGTGCGGGCCAGGGCGACGGACCTGGCGAAGGCCGTGGCCGTCTGGTCGACGCCGCGGGTCGAGAGTGCGGACGGCCGGAACGGTGTGATCGGCGACTTGGTCGCCGACGCGCTGACGCTGAACGGGTGGTGGCCGTAGCGCCCCGCGTGCAGCACCTGCAGTGCGATCGCCCCGCCCGCGTCGTGCACCGCTCCGGTGACCTGGCGGTGCCGCATCGCCTGCAGCCGCGTGGTCATCTCGGCGGCCAGCGGCTTGAGCCAGCCCCTCCGGGTGGGGGCGTAGCCGCCGGTGATGATCAGCCCGACCTCGCCGCGGGCGCGCTCGGCGACGTACGCCGCGAGCTTGGGGATGTCCCAGAAGGCGTCCTCGAGCCCGGTATGCATCGACCCCATCACGACGCGGTTGCGCAGCGTCAGGCCGCCGAGGGTGATCGGCTCCAGCAGGTGGGGGTAGTCGGTCATGTCACTCCTTGGTCGTGGGCCGCCAGGTACTCCTCGAGCCAGCCGACCCAGAACTCCTCGACCCGGATCCCGCCGCGGAGCACGAGGTACTGGTCGAGGGCGTGGCCGGAGAGCCCTGCGGGCCTGGGGTAGTCGCGCTCGGCCAGGTGCTCGTAGTGGGCCAGCCGCAGGGCGTGGTCGGCGAGGTGGTCGCGCGCCAGGGCGAGCACGGCCGCCCGGTCGCCGTAGGAGGCGCCGCGGAGCTTGACGGCCAGCTCGGAGCGCAGCGGCTCGGTGGCCGTGGGCTGTCCCAGCCAGGCCGCGAGCGCCTCCGCCCCGGCCGGGGTCACGTCGTACACCACCTTGCGCGGCCTTCCGCGCTGGCTGACCGCTTGCGCGTGCAGCCAGCCGTCGGTCTCCATCCGGCCGAGCGTCCGGTAGATCTGCTGGTGGGTGGCGTGCCAGAAGTAGCCGATCGAGCGGTCGAACCGGCGCGCGAGCTCGAGCCCGGCCGCGGGCTGCTCGCGCAGGGCGACGAGGAGGGCGTGCTCGAGTGACACCGCTGTAGCGTATGCAACGAGTTGCAGACGCGCAAGGGCCGTCGTCCCACCCACCCCGTGACGCCACCGGGGGGACACGCGGCACGACCACGCCTGGGACGTGGCCGTCCCACACGTGCGGGCGGCTCTACGATCTAGCCATGCGCGCGTCCCGGACCACCCTGACCACTCTCGGGTCCATGCTGGCAGTGCCGCTCCTCCTGGCGACCTCGTGCGCCCCGGTGGAGGACGACACCACCGCCTCCGACGAGGCGACGCCGACGGCCACCGGTAGCGGCGCGGAGGCGTCCCCGACGCCGGCCTCGTGCGCCGCGGGGGAGACGCTGACCGAGGGCACGCTCACGGTCGCCACGGACTCGCCCGCCTTCGACCCGTGGTTCCGCAAGGACGACCCGACCAACGGCCAGGGCTTCGAGTCCGCGGTGGCCTACGCCGTCGCCGACCAGCTCGGCTTCGGCGCCGACCAGGTCGAGTGGGTGACGGTGCCCTTCAACACCTCCTACAAGCCCGGTCCCAAGGACTTCGACTTCGACATCAACCAGATCTCGATCACGGCAGCCCGGGCCGAGGTCGTCGACTTCTCCGCCGGCTACTACCAGGCTGCGCAGGCGGTCATCGCGCTCAAGGACAACCCGGCTGCCGAGGCGACCACGCTCGCCGACCTGGCCGACCTCAAGCTCGGGGCACAGACCGGCACCACGTCACTCACCGCCATCCGCGACGTGATCGCACCGACCCAGGACGAGGCGGTGTTCGAGGACACCAACATCGCCAAGCAGCAGCTGCTCAGCGGCCAGGTCGATGCGATCCTCAGTGACCTGCCGACCGCCTTCTACATCACCGCAGTGGAGATCCCGAAGGCCTCGATCATCGGTCAGTTCCAGCCCGAGACCGGGGGGCAGGAGGAGTTCGGGATGCTCTTCGAGAAGGGCAACCCGCTCGTCGAGTGCGTCAACGAGGCCCTCGCCGCGCTCGAGGCCGACGGCAGCCTCGCCGCGATCGAGCAGGAATGGCTCTCCGACACGGTCGGGGTGCCGCAGCTCCAGTGACCGCCTGGCAGCCGAGCCCCCGGGAGCTCGAGCGCCGGGCGGTGCGACGTTCCCTGGACCGCCGGTCGCTGCTCGTCGCGTCGCTCGCCCTGGTGCTCGTCTTCGGGGTGCTCGCCCTCGGCGCGACGCTGTCGCCCGGCTGGGCGACGGTGCAGGCGACGTTCTTCGACGGGGGCCATGCCCGCGACTCGTTCCCGGCGATCCTCGACGGCTTCTGGCTGAACGTGAAGATGTTCCTGATCGCGGAGCCACTGATCCTGGTGCTCGCCCTCGCGGTGGCGCTGGCCCGGCAGGCCCGCGCGCCGTGGCTCGTGCCGCTGCGGGTGGTGGCGGTCGTCTACACCGACCTCTTCCGTGGCGTCCCGACGATCCTGCTCGTCGTGCTCTTCGCCTTCGGCATGCCGGCGCTCGGGCTGCAGGGCGTGCCGCTCGACCCGTTCTTCTGGGCGCTGGTGGCCCTGGTGCTCTCCTACGGTGCCTACGTCGCCGAGGTGTTCCGCGCCGGCATCGAGTCGATCCACCCCTCCCAGCTGGCCAGTGCCGGGGCGCTGGGCCTCGGTCGCGGCCAGACGATGCGGTACGTCGTGGTGCCCCAGGCCGTGCGCCGCGTCGTACCCCCGCTGCTCAACGACTTCATCTCGCTGCAGAAGGACACCGCGCTGGTCTCGTCGGTGGCGATCTTCGACGCGATGTTCGCTGCCCGCGACTACGCCAACTACAACTTCAACTACACGCCGCTGGTGGTGGTCGCGGCGTTCTTCGTGGTCATGACGGTGCCCCTGGCGCGGCTCACCGACTGGCTCCAGCGGCGCTACGCCGAGCGTGAGCGGGCGGGGGTGGCCCGGTGACCACCGCACTGCTCGGGGTCGAAGGCCTCCGCAAGTCCTACGGCGACCGGCTGGTGCTCGACGACGTGGACCTCACCGTCCAGGCCGGTGACGTCGTCTGCCTGATCGGGTCGTCGGGGTCGGGCAAGTCGACGCTGCTGCGCTGCCTCAACCTGCTCGAGGAGATCGACGACGGGGTGATCTCCTTCGAGGGCCGCGAGGTCTCCGACCCGCGTGTCGACCGTCGGGCCGTGCGCAGCCGGATCGGGATGGTCTTCCAGGCCTACAACCTGTTCCCGCACCTGTCGGTGCTCGACAACATCACCCTGGCGCCCCGCAAGGTGCACGGGGTGTCGAAGGGCGACGCCGAGGCCCGGGCCCGCGAGCTGCTGGCCCGCTTCGGGCTGGCGGAGCACGTGACCAGTCACCCCGACCGGCTCTCGGGCGGCCAGCAGCAGCGGGTCGCCCTGGTCAGGGCCCTGGCGACCCGCCCCGCCCTGCTCCTGCTCGACGAGATCACCGCCGCTCTCGACCCCGAGCTGGTCGCCGACGTGCTCGACTCCGTCCGGGCGCTGGCCGCCGAGGGCACGACGATGGTGCTGGCCACCCACGAGATGCACTTCGCGCGCGACGTCGCCACGTCGGTCTGCTTCCTGGAGCAGGGCCGGATCCTCGAGCATGGCCCGCCGGAGCAGATCTTCACCGCGCCGCGGGAGGAGCGCACCCGCCAGTTCCTCCGCCGGGTGCTGCCTGCCTGACCCGGACGGGGGAGAGGATGTCGCCATGACCTACGCACTCGGCCAGGGGACCGGTCCGCTCCGCGGTGTCAAGGTCGTCGAGATCGCGGGGATCGGGCCGGGCCCGCACGCCTGCATGATCCTCGCCGACCTCGGCGCCGACGTGATCCGCCTGGAGCGGCCCGGCGGCGGGCTGTTCGGGGACGGCCGCCTCGACGTGCTCACCCGCAGCCGGCCCAGCGTCGCCATCGACCTCAAGGCGCCCGCGGCGGTGGCTGCCGTCCTCGACCTCGTCGAGGAGGCCGACGCGCTGGTCGAGGGCATGCGCCCCGGCGTGGCCGAGCGGCTCGGCCTCGGCCCCGAGGACTGCTGGGCCCGCAACCCGCGGCTGGTCTACGGCCGGATGACCGGCTGGGGCCAGACCGGACCGCTGTCGCAGCAGGCAGGCCACGACCTCAACTACATCGGCATCACCGGCGCGCTCGACGGACTCGGCCAGGACCCGGAACGCCCGCACTTCCCCACCAACCTGCTCGGCGACTTCGGCGGCGGCTCGACGTACCTCGTCATCGGGGTGCTGGCCGCCCTGCTCGAGGCGAGGACGTCCGGGCGCGGGCAGGTCGTCGACGCCGCCATCGTCGACGGGACCGCCCACCTCAACGCGATGGCCTCGACGCTGTCGGCCCTCGGGCTGGTGGGTGAGCACCGCGGCGGTGGGCTGCTCGACGGCGGCGCGCCCTTCTACGACCTCTACGAGACCGCCGACGGCCGGCACCTCACTGTCGGCCCGCTGGAGCCGCACTTCTACGCCGAGCTGGTCGAGCGGCTGGGGCTCACCGATCTCCCCGACCGCAACGACCCACGCTGCTTCCCGCGGCTGCGCGAGATCCTGTCCGCGACGTTCCTGGAGCGCACCCAGGCGGAGTGGCTGGAGGTCTTCGACGGCTCCGACGCGTGCGTCGGCCCCGTGGTGACCCTGGCCGAAGCGCCGCAGCACCCGCACCTGCGGGAGCGGGCCACCTTCGTCGAGCGCGACGGCATCATCCAGCCGGCTCCGGCCCCCCGCTTCTCCCGCACCGAGTCGACGATCTCCTCCTCTCCCGGCGGTGCGGGCAGCGCCACCCGGGAGGCGCTGACGGCGTGGGGGCTCGACGCCGAAGCGCTCCTGGAGGCAGGTGCGGTGGTGGATACCGGCGGGTAGCGTGACGCCATGGTCGACCTTCCTCAGCACGTCGACGTGCTCATCGTCGGCGCCGGTCTCTCGGGCATCGGGGCCGCCGCCCAGCTGACCCGCGAGCACCCCGCTCGCAGCTACGCCGTGCTGGAGTCCCGTGAGGTCAGCGGCGGCACCTGGGACCTGTTCCGCTACCCCGGCGTGCGCTCCGACTCCGACATGTTCACCCTCGGCTACCGCTTCAAGCCGTGGCGCGGCGACAAGGCCCTCGCCGACGGCCCGTCGATCCTCGACTACGTCCGCGAGACCGCGCGCGAGTACGCCGTGGACGAGCACATCGTCTACGGGCACCGGGTCGTCGCCGCCGACTGGGACAGCGCCACCGCGCGGTGGACCGTGACGGCCCGCACGGCCGACGGCGACGTGACCGTGACGGCGCAGGTGCTCTGGTCGTGCAGCGGCTACTACGACTACGACCAGGGGTTCACCCCGGTCCTGCCCGGCCTCGACGGCTTCGGCGGCCGGGTCGTGCACCCCCAGCACTGGCCCGAGGACCTCGACACCACCGGTCGCCGGGTCGTGGTGGTCGGCTCCGGTGCCACCGCGGTCACCCTTGTGCCCGCCCTCGCGCAGGCTGGCGCCGCCCACGTGACCATGCTCCAGCGTTCGCCGACCTACGTGCTCTCGCTCCCGGCCAGCGACCCGGTCGCCAATCTCCTGAAGCGGTGGCTGCCCGAGCGGGCGTCGTACGCCGTCACCCGCTGGAAGAACGTGCTGGTCACCTCCGGCATCTACCAGCTCAGCCGCCGACGTCCCGACACGCTGCGCCGCTTCATCCGCAAGCAGACGGTCGTGCGGCTGCCCGAGGGGTACGACGTGGACACGCACTTCAAGCCGCGCTACGACCCCTGGGACCAGCGGCTCTGCCTGGTGCCCGACGGCGACCTCTTCACGGCGATCTCCAGCGGCGCCGCGTCGGTGGTCACCGACACCATCGCCACCTTCACCGAGCACGGCGTGCGGCTCACGTCGGGCGAGGAGCTCGAGGCCGACGTCGTGGTGACCGCCACCGGCCTCAACGTGGTGCCCTTCGGCAGCGTCGACCTGTCCGTCGACGGCGACCCCGTCACGCTCCCGGACACGATGGCCTATCAGGCGCTGATGCTCTCGGGCGTGCCCAACTTCGTCTTCACCATCGGCTACACCAACGCGTCGTGGACGCTGAAGGCCGACCTGGTCGCGGAGTACGTGTGCCGGCTTCTCGGCCACCTCGACGAGCGCGGCTACCGCTCGTTCGTCGCCGTGCCCGACCCGACGGTCGCCGAGACGCCGCTGATGGACTTCGAGGCCGGCTACGTCCTGCGCGCGCTGCACCTGCTGCCCAAGCAGGGCGACCGCGAACCGTGGCGGCTGCGGCAGAACTACCTCCGCGACGTCCGGACGATCCGCCGCGGCACCCTCGACGACGGGGTGCTGAGCTTCTCGCAGTGACGGGCAGTCCGTCGGGAATGCGGAGAATGCGGGCGTCGCCCGCTAATGTTGTCACCACGACGCCCGTCCAGTCTTGCCTCGGGGTCGCCGCGGATCTCTATCCGCCGCCCTTCTCGTGGGGGCTACGCACGGCAGTCCCCGGACTGCCTCGGACTCCGTCAGCCGACGGACCCGCGTTGGTGAGACACCAGCCGATTGCGACTTTCTCCCTTGTCTTCTTCCTTTGCCGACCTCGGCGTGCCCGCGCACCTCGCGCGCATCCTCGCCGACCGCGACATCACCACCCCGACCCCCATCCAGCAGGTCACCCTGCCCGACTCGCTCGCCGGCCGCGACGTCCTCGGCCGTGGCCGCACCGGCTCCGGCAAGACCTACGCGTTCTTGATCCCCGTCGTCGCGCGCCTCCAGGCGTCACGGCGTACGACGCGCTCCGGCGCCCCGCGGGCGCTCATCCTCGCCCCGACCCGCGAGCTCGTCGGCCAGATCGAGCAGGCCCTCAAGCCGCTCGCCGACACGGCCGGCCTCACCACCATGACCATCTTCGGCGGCGTCAGCCAGGGCCCGCAGGTCAACGCGCTCAAGCGCGGCGCCGACATCGTGCTCGCCTGCCCCGGCCGGCTCGAGGACCTCATCCAGCAGCGCCACTGCTCGCTGGGTGACGTCGAGGTCACCGTGCTCGACGAGGCCGACCACATGGCCGACCTCGGCTTCCTGCCCGCCGTGCGCCGGATCCTCCAGCAGACCCCGGCCGACGGCCAGCGCCTGCTCTTCTCGGCGACGCTCGACGCGGCCATCGACACCCTGGTCAAGCGGTTCCTGACCAAGCCCGTGACCCACCAGGCCGACTCGGCGCAGTCGCCCGTCAGCGAGATGGACCACCACGTCCTGCACGTGGAAAAGGCCCACCGCCTCCCGGTGCTCGTCGACCTGCTCAGCGCTCCCGGCCGCACCATGGTCTTCACCCGGACCAAGCACGGGGCCAAGGCGCTGACCCGGCAGCTCAACGCCAGCGGCGTCCCCGCGGTCGAGATGCACGGCAACCTCAGCCAGGGCGCGCGCACTCGCAACATGGAGGCCTTCCACGCCGGCAAGGCCTCCACCCTGGTCGCCACCGACATCGCCGCGCGTGGCATCCACGTCGACGACGTCGCCCTCGTGGTGCACGCCGACCCGCCGGTCGAGCACAAGGCCTACCTGCACCGCTCGGGCCGTACGGCGCGGGCCGGTGCGACCGGCACCGTCATCACGCTGATGACCGACGACCAGGTGCGCGACGTCCGGGCACTGACCCGGGCGGCCGGCATCTTCCCGAAGACCACCCGTGTGATGGGCGGCGTGCACCCCGTGCTCGCCGAGCTCGCCCCCGGCGAGCGCACGCTGGTCCCGGGCGGCCTCGGCGTCAGTGCCGAGAGCGGCTCCGGCGGCTCCTCTCGCGGTGGCGGCGGGCGTCGCTCCGGTGGTGGCGGCAAGCGTGGCACGAGTCGTTCCGGCGGCTCCGCGTCGGCCTCGTACTCGACCTCGTCGTCCAAGTCGGGCGCCCCGAAGGCCGGTGGCGGTCGCTCCGGGGGTGGCCGCGGCGGTGAGAGCCGCACCGGTACCAGCAGCGGCGGCAACGGTGGCGGCGGCAACGGCGGCGGTCGTGGCCGTGGCGGCCAGCGCCGCTCCGGCGCGGGCGCCTCGGGCGGCGGTCGCTCGTCGCACAGCGCCGCGTCGTTCAGCTCGCGCTCACGCTGACCCAGATCTTCACCACTGCCCTTCAACTCAGGCTCCACCCCTTCGGGGGTGGAGCCTGAGTGGCCTCGCGTGGCACGCTCGGATCACATCCGACGAAGGGACATCTCATGGGCCTGGACGACAAGACCAGCAACAAGTTCGACGAGGCCAAGGGCCACGTCAAGGAGACCACCGGCCACGCCACGGGCAACGAGTCGCTCGAGGCCGAGGGCCGCGGCGACCAGGCCGAGGCCAAGACGAAGCAGGCCGGCGAGAAGGTCAAGGACGCCGCCAAGGACGTCAAGGACGCCTTCAAGTCCTGAACGACTCCGGGGGCCCCGCCGCGTAGCGCGACGGGGCCTTCGTCAGGTCCGGATCCGCGCCGCACGGCGGAGCGGGTCAGCGGGCCCGGCGGGCGATGTTGGTGCGGCGGGTCTCGTCCATGCCGGCCTCGTAGGCCGCGACCAGGCCCGCGATCGAGAGCGGCTTCAGCCTCTCCACGACCTCCTGGATCCGCTCGGGGGAGGCCCCCGACTCGCGGTAGTGCGGCCAGACCCGAGTGCGGAACAGCTCGTAGAGCTCCTCCGCGATCGCGCGGCCGTGCGCGGCGTACACCTCGGCGGCGGCCCGGGCTGCCTCGACGGGGTAGCCGAGGTCGAGCAGGCCGAGGCCCACCGACAGCTGGGAGACCGCGACGTCGTAGCGGTCGCGCTCGGCGAGGGAGACCACCCCGAGGGCCACGAGCGTCTCCACGTCGGCGTCGCTGAGGGTGCGCCCCGCGCGACGCTCGAGCTGGTCGCGGCTCATCGACACGTCGAGCTGGGCGTGCCAGGGCGCCAGCATGGTGCGGTGGAGGGCGATGTCCTCGGGGGTCGCGGTCGCGGGGATGCCCGCGACGTACTTCTCGATCGCCGACAGCGTGAACCCGTGGCCCTGCAGCTCCTGCACCAGCTCGAGCCGGACGACGTGGTCGGGAGTGTAGAAGCCCGAGCGGCCACGACGGATCGGCGGTGGCACCAGGCCGCGCGAGGTGTAGAAGCGCACGTTGCGCACGCTCATCTGGACCCGTTCGGTGAGCTCGCCGAGCGTCAGCAGCCTGGTTTCGCCGTCGGTGCGAGTCACGGCTGCTCCCATCGGTTCGAGTGAGCGTCGCCACACTCTTGACGACGCTGACAGTGATGGTGTCACAATCACCTGCATGGCTGAAGCTTTCGTGTACGACCACATCCGCACGCCCCGCGGCAAGGGCAAGGCCGTCGGCTCCCTCCACGAGGTCAAGCCGGTCGACCTCGTGGTCGGCCTCCTCGACGAGGTCCTGACCCGCAACCCCTCCCTCGACCCCGGGCGCGTCGATGACGTCGTGCTCGGTGTGGTCACCCCGATCGGCGACCAGGGCGGTGACATCGCCAAGACCGCCGCGCTGGCCGCGGGCTATCCCGAGACGGTCGCGGGCGTCCAGCTCAACCGCTTCTGCGCCTCCGGTCTCGAGGCGGTCAACCAGGCTGCGTCTCGGGTCCGCGGCGGCTTCGAGGACCTCATCCTCGCTGGCGGCGTCGAGTCGATGAGCCGGGTGCCGATGGGCTCCGACGGCGGCGCCTGGGCGATGGACCCGCGCACGGCCTTGACCACGGGCTTCGTGCCGCAGGGCATCGGCGCGGACCTGATCGCGACCCTGGGCGGGTGGACCCGCGCGGACGTCGACGCCTACGCCGCCGAGTCGCACCACCGGGCCGCCAAGGCCTGGGCCAACGGCTACTTCGCCGACAGCGTCGTCCCGGTCCGGGACCTCAACGGCCTCGTCGTGCTCGACCACGACGAGACGATCCGGCCCGACACGAGCCCCGAGGGGCTCGCCGGGCTGAAGCCGTCTTTCGCCTCGCTCGGGAAGGACGCGGGCTTCGACGACGTGGCTCTGGAGAAGTACCACTGGGTGGAGCGGATCGACCACGTCCATCACGCCGGGAACTCCTCGGGCATCGTCGACGGGGCCGCGATCATGGCGATCGGCTCCGAGCAGGTCGGCGTCGACCTCGGCCTCACCCCGCGGGCCCGGGTGCTCGCGACGGCCGTCTCCGGAGCGGACCCCACGATCATGCTCACCGGCCCCGCCCCGGCCGCCCGCAAGGCGCTCGCGAAGGCCGGCCTCACCGTGGCGGACATCGACTTGTTCGAGATCAACGAGGCTTTCGCGGCGGTGGCGATGCGGTTCATGCAGGACCTCGACATCTCGGCCGAGATCACCAACGTCAACGGGGGCGCCATCGCGATGGGCCACCCCCTCGGTGCCACCGGCGCGATGATCCTCGGCACCCTCATCGACGAGCTCCAGCGGCGCGACCTGCGCCGTGGCCTCGCCACGCTCTGCGTCGGCGGCGGCATGGGCATCGCCACCATCGTCGAGCTCGTCTGACGTCGACTTGGGCCCCGTGGCTCGTCGAGTTGGGCCGGGTGGCCCGCCGCCCGACGTACTCGTGACCATGCCGCCCCACTCGATGCGCCACTAGGCCCCACTCAACTTTCCGGAGGACCCCGCCCATGACCGTCACCACCACCGACACGTCCGCCGTCCGCTACGACCGGGACGCCGAGGGCATCGTCACCCTCACCCTCGACGACCCCACGGCCAGTGCCAACACCTTGAACGAGCTCTACACGGACTCGATGGCCGCCGCCGTCGCCCGCCTGTACGACGAGGTGGACGACGTCACGGGCGTGGTCGTCGCCAGCGCCAAGAAGACCTTCTTCGCCGGTGGCGACCTCAAGGCCATGATGGCCGCGACCAAGGCGGACGCCGCCGACGTCTTCGCCCTGTGTGAGGCCGTCAAGGCCGGCCTGCGCCGCCTGGAGACCTACCCGCGGCCCGTCGTCGCCGCCATCAACGGGGCCGCGCTCGGTGGCGGCTTCGAGATCTGCCTGGCCGCCAACCACCGCATCCTGCTCGACGACCCCCGGGCCGAGGTCGGCCTGCCCGAGGCGTCCCTGGGGCTGCTCCCCGGGGGTGGCGGCGTTACCCGAATCGTGCGGATGCTCGGCCTCCAGGACGGCCTGATGGAGGTGCTCCTCCAGGGCACCCGCTTCAAACCGGCCCAGGCCTTGGCGAAGGGACTCGTCGACGAGCTGGTCACCAGCCGCAACGACCTGCTGCCCGCGGCCAAGGCCTGGATCCTCGAGCACCGTGGGGACACGGACGCCGCCTCGAACGCCTGGGACCGCCCGGGCTACAAGATGCCCGGCGGCACCCCGAGGTCGCCGGGCCTCGCGGCCTTCCTCCCCGCCTTCCCGGCCCTGCTCCGCAAGCAGACGAAGGGGGCGGTCTACCCCGCCCAGCAGGCGATCCTGTCCGCGGCCGTGGAGGGTGCGTCCACGGACTTCGACACGGCTTCGCGGATCGAGTCTCGCTACCTGACGAACCTGATCGTCAACCAACAGTCGAAGGACATGATCCAGGCGTTCTTCTTCGACCTGCAGGCGATCAACGCCGGCAAGCTCCGCCCCCAGGGCTTCGCGCCGTTCACGGCCACCAAGGTCGGGGTGCTCGGCGCCGGCATGATGGGGGCCGGCATCGCCTACTCGTGTGCGCGGGCCGGCATGGAGGTGGTGCTCAAGGACGTCGAGCAGGCCGGGGCGGAGAAGGGCAAGGCCTACTCGGAGACGCTCCTGGACAAGGCGATCGCACGCGGTCGCTCGACCGAGGAGAAGAAGACCGAGCTCCTCGACCGGATCACCGCGACCACCGACCCCGCCGACCTCGCCGGGTGCGACCTCGTCATCGAGGCCGTCTTCGAGGACCCCAGCCTCAAGCACCGGGTCTTCGCGGAGATCATCGGGCACGTCGCCCCCGGCGCGCTCCTCTGCTCCAACACCTCGACGCTGCCGATCACCGAGCTCGCCACCGGACTTCCCGAGGGAGCCCGGCCGGCGTTCGTCGGGCTGCACTTCTTCAGCCCCGTCGACAAGATGCCGCTGGTGGAGATCATCCGGGGCCAGGAGACCTCCGACGAGACGCTCGCCAAGGCCTACGACGTGGTGCTGCAGATCCGCAAGACCCCGATCGTGGTCAACGACAGCCGCGGGTTCTACACCTCGCGCGTGATCGGCACGATGGTCAACGAGGGCTTGGCGATGCTCGCCCAGGGGGTGCACCCGATGTCGCTCGAGCGGGCCGCCACCCAGTCCGGCTACCCGGTCGGGACCCTGCAGCTCTGCGACGAGCTCAACATGGAGCTGATGGCCAAGATCGCCAAGGCCACCCAGGACGCCGCGGAGCGCGAGGGCGTCACGCTCGAGGAGCACCCCGGCGACAAGGTGGTCCGGCGGATGCTCGAGCTGGGCCGCCCCTCGCGGCTCAAGGGCGCCGGCTTCTACGAGTACGCCGACGGTCGTCGCCAGGGTCTCTGGAAGGGCTTGGCCGAGGAGTTCCCTCCTCGCGAGCAGCAGGTGCCGTTCGAGGACGTCAAGCAGCGGCTGCTCTTCATCGAGGCCCTCGAGACGGCGAAGTGCTTCGAGGAAGGCGTCATCGAGTCCGCGGCGGCCGCCAACATCGGCTCGATCATGGGCATCGGCTTCCCGCCCAACACCGGCGGTGCGGCGCAGTACATGACCGGCTACGAGGGCGCCGACGGCACGATCGGGCTGCCGGCGTTCGTCGCCCGCGCTGACGAGCTCGCGGCGGCGTACGGCGACCGGTTCCGGCCCACCGACCGGCTCCGGGAGATGGCCGCGACGGGGGAGTCCTTCCCCGCCTGACCACACCCGACAGGGCGAGCGGGTGCCAGTTTGCGGGAAAGGTCGGCGAAACCGGCGCCCGCTCGACCTTTTGCCGGGAGAATCGTCCGGTGCACCCTCCCGACTCCCAGCCCGTCGTCGACATCCGCAGCCTCCACGTGCGGTTCGGCGAGGTCGCCGCCGTGTCCGGTGTCGACCTCCAGGGGTACGCCGGTCAGGCGACCGCGCTGCTCGGCCGCAACGGGGCCGGGAAGTCCACGACCATGCGAGTGCTGGCCGGCGTGGTGCCGCCGACCGCGGGCGAGGTGCGGGTGGGCGGCCTCGATGTCGGCAGCCACCCCCTCGCCGTCAAGCGGCTGGTCGGCTACTGCCCCGACGTCGGTGGCCTGGTCCCGCGGGCCACGCCCTGGGAGCACCTCCAGCTCGCCGCGCGGCTGCGCCGCCTCCACGACTGGGAGCCCCGTGGTCGTGACCTGCTGGAGCGGTTCGAGCTCGGCGACGTCGCCCACCGGATCACCGCGGGCTTCTCCCACGGCATGGGCCGCCGGCTCTCGGTGGTGCTGGCCGCGCTGCACGAGCCCGAGGTGCTCCTGCTCGACGAGCCGTTCGACGGGGTCGACCCGATCGGGGTCGAGGCCACCTTCGACGTGATCGGCGATGCCCGGGTCCGTGGCGCCTGCGTGCTGGTCTCTACCCATCTGCGCGAGCTGGCCATCGAGGCCTGCAGCACGGTCCTGGTGATGCGCGGCGGCTCCCGTGTCGCGACCATGGACGCTGCGGACATGCTCGGGGAGGACGGTGCCCGTGCCTACCGCGCTCTCCTCGACTGAGCCCTGGCGCGCGGTCCGCGACGTCGGCCACCTGCTCTGGTTCCGGGCTGCCACCGGACGGCGCCGGGTCTCGCGGATCGTCCTCCTGATCATGCTCGCGCTCACCCTCGCGATCGCTGTCGTCCCGGCCTTCCTGGACCGACCCGTCCAACGCACCGTCGACGTGCTCATCGTGCTGCCCACGGCGCTCGCCGGCTTCCTGCTGCTCGGCGTCGTCTCGGGCGTCGCGTCGGGCGGTGGTCGTGAGCTGCTCCCGCGCGACCAGGGCGTGGTCTACCCGCTCAGCCCGACCACCGACCACCTCGGCGCGCTGCTGCTGACCCCGCTCAACGTCGCCTGGCTGGTGCAGACCTGGGCGCTGCTCGGTGCCACGGCGTACGCCGTCGGGCCGGGCGGCCTGGTCGGCGCCCAGGTGGTCGTGCTGCTGTGGATCGTCCTGGCCAGCAGCATCGCGCAGGCGACCGCCTGGGCCGCCGAGTGCGTACGCCGGGTCGCTGGCGGCCACCTCGTCCTGCGTGGGGTCGCCCTGCTCGCCGCGGGTGGCACGGGTTGGCTGTACTTCACCGACCGGTTGTCCGGCTTCCTCGACGGCCTGGCCACCCGGACGATCGTCGTGGGGGCGGTGTCGCTCGGCGACGGCAACACCGGACAGTGGGTCCGCACGGTCGTCGTACTCGTCCTTGCGATCCCGCTGCTGGTCGCGGCGGGAGCCGTCGCGGCCCACCTCGCGGCCCGTCGGCACCCTCGCGACGAGCTCCGCATCGAGAGCGAGATGCGCACCGCCCGCAAGGCCCCCCGCTCGGACCTGCTGGCACTGCTCCGGCTCGACCGGGCCTCGGTGTGGCGCGTCGTGCCGATGCGCCGCGGCATCATCGTCCTCGCGCTCGGGCCCGGCCTGGTCGGGGTCGCCGGTGGCCTGGACTGGGCGCAGATGACGATCCTCCCGGGGCTGGTCGCCTCGGGCGGCGCCCTGCTCTTCGGCGTCAACGCCTGGTGCCTGGAGGGCCGGGGGGTGTTGTGGCGCGAGAGCCTCCCGGTCGACCCGTCGGTGGTCTTCGACGCCCGGGTGATCGTGTTGCTGGAGTTCCTGCTCGTGGCGTCGGGGTTCACCGTGCTGCTGGCGGCGCTCCGGGCCGGGGTGCCGAACTCCGGTGAGCTCGCGGCCATCTTGTGCACCTGGCTGGTCGTCGTGCTCCAGGTGGTGTCGGCCTCCATGCGCTGGTCGGCCAAGCGTCCCTTCGCGATCGACCTCCGCTCGGCCCGCGCCACGCCGGCGCCGCCGGGGGTGATGGTGGGCTACAGCGCCCGCCTCGCCGTCAGCACCACGCTCACCAGCCTCGTCTTCTCCGGCCTGGCCCGGGTGCCGATCTGGGAGCTCTCGGTGCTGGTCGCGCTGCCGTTCGTCGCGGTGTCGGGGGCGCGCATCCTGCGGGCGCGAGCGGTCTGGCTCGACCCCGAGCAACGGGTCCGGATCGTGTCGGCCGTCGCCGGCTGAGCCGACCCGGCAGGCTCCGTCGCCGGAGTGCACGCTGCCCAGCACCCGGCTGGTCCTCGACCTGACCGCCGAGGGCTGCGGGCTGGCGCAGGACCCCGTACTCAGGCTGCCGCACTAGGGTCGGCGCATGCGCAGAGTCCTCGTCACCGGTGCCGCCCAGGGGCTCGGCGCCGCCCTCGTCCACGCGTTCCGATCGGCCGGCGACGAGGTCCTGGCCACCGACCGGGAGGCCACCGACTCCGTCGACCTGCGCCTCGACGTCACCTCGCCCGACGACTGGGCAACCGCGCTCGCCGCCGTCGAGGAGCGGTGGGGCGGCCTCGACGTCCTGGTCAACAACGCCGGGGTGGCCGGGGGTGGCCGCCTCGACGTCGCCACCCTCGAGGAGTGGCGGTGGATCACCGAGATCAACCTCTTCGGTGTCGTGCAGGGCACCATGACCTTCACGCCCATGTTGAAGCGGCAGCGCTCCGGCCACGTCGTCAACGTCGCCTCCCTCGCGGGCCTGGTGCACCCGGCAGGCATGGCGTCCTACAACGCGGTCAAGGCCGCGGTCGTGGCCCTCACCGAGACCACCGGTCACGAGCTCGCCGCGTACGGCGTGCGGGCGAGCGTGGTCTGCCCCTCCTACTTCCGCACCAACCTGGTCGAGTCCATGCAGGGCCGCGACACGGCGCTGGGCGGCGTGATCGCGCACCTGGTGGCCAGCGCCCCGCTCGGCCCCGACGACATCGCTGCCGCCGTGCTCGCCGGCGTCGACGCGGGCGAGGAGCTGATCGTCCCCGACGACGCCGCCCGCGCGGCGTACCGGCTCAAGCTCACCGACCGGCCGGCGTACGACGCGATGATGCGCAAGCAGGCGGCCCGGCTGGAGGCCCTGTCATGAGCAACGAGACGACCCCGGTCCGCGCGGAGGACGCGTTCGACGTGGACGCGGTGGCCGCCTGGCTTCGTGAGCACGCCGACCCGGTGTTCGCCGACGTGGTCGGTGGTGGCGCCCCCGAGGTCCGCCAGTTCCCGGGCGGGGCGTCCAACCTCACCTACCTGCTCCACTACCCCGCGGGGGAGCTGATCCTGCGGCGACCGCCGTCCGGGGCGAAGGCGCGGGGCGCCCATGACATGAGCCGCGAGCACACCATCCAGTCGGCCCTGCGCCCCGTCTTCCCGCTGGTGCCGCGGATGGTGGGCTTCTGCGACGACCCGGCCGTGGTCGGCTCCGACTTCTACGTCATGGAGAAGGTCGAGGGCACGATCCTGCGCCGGGAGCTGCCCTGGCCGATGCCACCCGCCGAGGTGTCGGCGCTGTGCGGCCGGGTCTGGCAGGTCCTGGTCGACCTGCACTGCGTCGACCTCGAAAGGGTGCCCGCCCTGGCCGCGCTCGGGCGCGGTGACGGGTACGTCGCGCGCCAGGTCGGTGGCTGGACCGAGCGGCTCTCGCGGGCCGCCACCGACGACATGGGTGACTGGTCCGACATCACCGGCTGGCTCGACGCCCACCAGCCGCGCGACGTCGCTCAGCGGCTGATCCACAACGACTTCCGCCTCGACAACCTGGTGCTCGCCGCCGACGACCGCCAACGGGTGGCTGCCGTGCTCGACTGGGAGATGGCAACGGTCGGTGACCCGTTGATGGACCTCGGCGGCTCGCTGGCGTACTGGATCGAGGCTGGGGACAGTGAGTTCCTCCAGCGCTTCCGTCGGCAGCCGTCCCACGTCCCCGGGATGTGGACGCGGGCCGAGATCGTCGAGCGCTACGCCGAGGGCACCGGCTTCGCGGTCACCCCCGAGCAGTGGCGGTTCTACGAGGTCTTCGGCGTCTTCCGGCTAGCCGTCATCGCCCAGCAGATCTGGTACCGCTACTACCACCGGCAGACCACCAACGAGGCGTACGCCGTCTTCGGGCCGGCCGTCGGTGAGCTCGAGCGCCGCTGTCGCGCGCTGCTGGCGGCCTGAGGTGGGCGTCGTACTCCTGGTCCGGCACGGGCAGGCCTCCTGGGGGGCCGCCGACTACGACGTGCTGTCCCCGCTCGGGGAGGAGCAGGCCGGCATCCTCGGCGCGGCCCTGGCGGGCCGGGGGATCACCCCGGACGTCGTCGTGCACGGGGCCCTGCTGCGCCAGCGGCGCACGGCCGAGATCGCCGCGGCGGCCGCGGGCTGGGACTGCCCGGTGGTGGTCGACGCCGACTGGGACGAGCTGGACCACGTCGAGCTGATGGCGGTGCTGCCGCCCGACGCGGACGCCGACGACCCGGACCGGCGGTTCACCGCCGCCGTAGAGCGCTGGCTGACCGGACGGCACGAGGCGGACTACCGCGAGAGCTTCGAGGCGTTCGGGGTCCGCGTGCAGACGGCGCTGGACGCCGTCACTGACCAGGTCCGGGAGTCCGGCCTCGCGGTGGTCGTCACCTCGGGCGGCCCGATCGCGTGGTCCTCGAGCCGGCTCGTCGAGGGTGACGCCGCGACGTACCGCCAGCTGGCCCGGGTTGTCGTCAACACCTCGGTGACCACCGTGGTGGCCAGCGCACGCGGGACGACCCTGGTCTCCTTCAACGAGCACCTCCACGTCGCCGGGGACCGCATCACCCAGCGTTGACTTGGGCCCCGTGGTCCGTTCAGTTGGGCCCCGTGGTCCGGTGAGTTGGGCCCCGTGGTCCGGTGAGTTGGGCCCCGTGGTCCGTTGAGTTAGGTCTCGTGGTCCGGTGAGTGGGGCCTCGTGGTTCGATACCTGACCAGTTTGCCCAACTCGACGAGCCACGACGCCCAACTCGACGAGCCACGACGCCCCACTCGACGAGCCACGACGCCCCACTCGACGAGCCACGACGCCCAAGTCAACGAGCGGCGTTGGTCAGCGGGCCTGTGTCGGGTCGGACTGGTGGATCACTACGGACTTGAGCACCTTGTCGGTGAGGGTCTGCTTCTTGTCGTCCCACAGCGGCCAGAGGTAGTCGATGTAGCAGGCCTGGTTGATCAGTCCGTGGAGCAGGTAGCGCACGAACGCCATGCCCGCGCCGACCGGCGTGCCGTCGACCTCGTTGATCAGCCGGATGCCGACCTTGCGCTTGCCGTAGGTCCAGCCTGTGCGGCCCTGGTCCAGGACGTAGTTGCGGATGTAGCGCCAGATCATCCACACCCACCCGCCCAGAGCCACCAGGACACCCACGGTGACGACGATGCCGGAGTCCATCCGGGCGCCGATGGTCGCGATGACGATGCCGACGACCACCACCGCGAGCCCCGGAAGCACGTAGACGAAGTCCCAGATGGTCGCGACGACGCGGTCGCCCCAGCCTGCGTAGTGGCCCGCCGGGGGCTTCCCCGGCTGACCGTACGTCGGGGGGCCGTACGCCGGCGGGGCCGGAGGCTGGCCGGGCTCGTAGGGGTTCGGCGGGGGCGGGGTGTTCTCGGACACGGGGGTCCCTTCGTGAGGTGGCGGGGCCGATCGTCGCACTCCTGCCCCACAGGCGCTGGCGAAACGCGCTGCTCAGGGGATGCCTACGTGGTATACATACCAAGTATCTACCGGCCGCGCGGGCTGGTACTGGCGATCAGGAGGCCAACATGTCGGTCAGGCAGGCACTGCTGGCGTTGCTGGAGCAGGGGCCGATGTACGGCTATCAGCTCCGCACCGAGTTCGAGCAGCGGACCGGGTCGACCTGGCCGCTCAACGTCGGCCAGGTCTACACGACGCTGGGCCGGCTCGAGCGCGACGGACTCGTCGAGGGCGCCGGGGCCGACGCCGAGGGACACGTCGTCTACCGGGTCACCGAGGCCGGCCGGAGCGAGGTCGCGACCTGGTTCACCACCCCGGTGTCTCGCAACCAACCGCCGCGCGACGAGCTGGCCATCAAGCTGGCGCTGGCCGTGACCGTGCCGGGCGTCGACGTGGGTGCCGTGATCCAGCGGCAGCGCCGCGCGACGATCGCAGCGATGCAGGACTACACCCGGCTCAAGCAGGGTCGGGCCCGAGACGAGGAGGGCGCCGAGCTGGCCTGGTCGATGGTGCTGGACTCCCTGGTGTTCGCCGCGGAGGCGGAGGTGCGCTGGCTCGACCACTGCGAGGCCCGGCTCCGCAGGGCCGCGGCGACCGAGCGGCGGGCGGCGCCCGTGGCCCCGGACGTGGCCGACCAGGAGACCCTCCGATGAGCGCCGTCGTCGACCGCGACCCGGCGCTGCGCCTCTGGCGCGCCGAGACCCGCTGGCTCGACCAGTGCGCCGCCCGGCTCCGGTCCGCCCGGCTCCGGTCCGCCCGGCTCCGGCCGGCCCCGGCCCGACGCCGTCCCGACCCCACGAAGGTGAGCACCCGATGAGCCACGTGCTCCACCTCGACCGCGTCAGCCGGATCCACGGCGAGGGCGCCACCGAGGTCCACGCTCTCCGGTCCGTGTCGTTCACCGCCCGCGCCGGCGAGCTGGTGGCGGTGATGGGCCCGTCCGGTTCCGGCAAGTCCACCCTGCTCACGCTGGCGGGCGGGCTCGACTCCCCGACGTCCGGCACCGTCAGCGTCGAGGGCGCCGACCTGGCCGGGCTCGGCAACGCCGGGCGCGCCCGGATGCGGCGTACCTCGATCGGCTACGTCTTCCAGGACTTCAACCTGATCCCGGCGCTGACCGCGGCGGAGAACGTCGCGCTTCCGCGTGAGCTCGACGGTGCCGGTCGGGCCCAGGCCCGCGCGGCAGCGCTCGCGGCCCTCCGGGAGGTCGGGATCGAGGACCTCGCCGACCGCTTCCCCGACGAGATGTCGGGGGGCCAGCAGCAGCGTGTCGCCATCTCCCGCGCGATCGTGGGGGAGCGTCGGCTGATCCTCGCCGACGAGCCCACCGGGGCCCTCGACACCGACACCGGCGAGGAGATCCTCGCGCTGCTCCGCGCCCGTTGCGACGCGGGCGCCGCCGGCGTCCTGGTCACCCACGAGGCCCGGCACGCCGCCTGGGCCGACCGGGTCGTCTTCCTGCGTGACGGGATCGTGGTCGACGAGACGGGCGCCGACCGGGTCGACTCCCTCCTCGACGACGGCCTGGCGCGATGAGAGTCCTCTCGGGGTGGCGACCGCTGCTGCGGCTCGCCTGGCGCGACGCCCGTCGCGCCCGGGGCCGCAGCATCCTGGTGCTGGTGATGATCGCCCTCCCGGTGCTCGGGGTCTCGGCGGCCGCCATCGCCTACCGGACCATGGAGGTCACGGGCGTCGAGGGGCTGGACCGCACCATCGGCTCCGCCGACGCGGGGATCCGGGTCGACCCGGGCAGCGCTCGGGTGGTGCAGGCCTTCGACCCCCAGGTCTACTCGGGCGGGGAGTACGACGACGCCGCCGCGATGCCCGACCTGGATGCGATCCAGCGGCAGCTCGGGCGAGACGTCCCTGCCATCGAGTGGACCGATCATGGGCAGCGGTTCGTCACCGATGCCGGGGTCGCGGACTCCGAGGCGACCGAGGTCGACCTGCGCGACCCGCTGGCGGCCGGACTCTTCGAGCTGACCTCGGGCCGGCTCCCGGAGACCTCCGACGAGGTGGTCGTCAACGAAGCCCTGGCCGAGCGCGGTCCCGGTCTCGGCGAGCGTCTCGAGACCGACGGCCTCGCCCTGGCGATCGTCGGCACCGTGGAGTCCGCGGCGGTGCGCGACTACCCGGTCGTGGTCGGGCTGCCCGGGGCTTTCGGCACGGGGGACGAGTCGGTCGGGAGGACCTTCCTGGTGGGGGGCGGCCCGGTCTCCTGGCCGGAGGTGCAGGCGCTCAACGAGATCGGCGCGGTGGTGACCTCGCGGTCGGTGCTGACCGACCCGCCGCCGGACTCCGCGCTGCCCGCCGAGGTGCGGGCCCTTCCGAGCGGGCTGGACGACACCACGCTCTCGGTGGTCGTGCTGGTCGTGGTGATGGCGCTGCTCGAGGTGGTGCTGCTGGCCGGCCCGGCGTTCGCGGTGAGTGCGCGCCGCCAGTCGCGCTCGATCGCGCTGCTGGT
>JBDSLK010000066.1:0-25229 GCA_039916425.1 Nocardioides sp. | reverse complement strand
CGGCGGAGCGCGGCTGCCCGCTCGCGGTTGCGTCGGCGCATGGCGTCGGCGGCCCTCCCCGACCAGGGACAGTCCTCGGCCCGGCCCACCAGCGCGTCGGCCTCGGCGACGATGTCGAGGGCCTGCTCCCGTAGGCCGGCCGCCAGGGAGCGGATCACCGCCGCGTCGCCGTACATAGGGACCTCCCGCTGTCGAGGCCGGGGCCGTGTCCCCGGTCCCGGGGTGATGCCCGGGGGTCCGCGGCGACAAACGTGCGCCTCACCAGGCTGTGGACAACCGCTCCAGGGCCTGCTCGACGTCGGCGGTCGGGCCGGCGAACGCCAGGCGCACGAACCGGTGACCGCGGCGGGTGTCGAAGTCGATCCCGGGGGCGAGCGCGACGCCGGTGCGGCGCAGCAGGTCGCGGGTCCAGGCCATCGTGTCGTCGGTGAGGTGGCCCACGTCCGCGTAGACGTAGAACGCCCCGTCGGCCGGCGCGAGCCTGTCGACGCCCAGCCGGGGCAGCCCGTCCAGCAGGAGCGCCCGGTTGGCGGCGTAGCGGGCCACGTGAGCGTGCAGCTCGTCGTACGACGCCTCGTCGAACGCGCGCAGGGCGGCGTGCTGGGCGATGGCAGGCGGGCAGATCGTGAAGTTGCCGGTGAGCACGTCGACCGCCCGGCGCAGTCGCGGCGGCACCAGCATCCAGCCGATGCGCCACCCGGTCATGGAGAAGAACTTGGAGAAGGAGCTGAACACGATCGCCTCGCGGCTGGTCTCCCAGGCCGAGCGGGCCGTCGGACCGGACCCGTCCGCCACGCCGGCGTACTCGATGCCGTGGTAGATCTCGTCGGAGACCAGCTGCACCTCGCGCTCCTCGCACCAGGTGGCGATCGCTGCGAGCTCGGCGGGCAGCAGCATGGTGCCGGTCGGGTTGGCGGGGCTGGCCACGATCACGCCGGCCAGGTCCTCGACCTCCGCGAGCTGCTCGACCGTCGGCTGGAAGCGGGTCTCGGGGCCGGTGTCGATCTCGACGACCTCGCAGCCCAGCGCGGTGAGCACGTTGCGGTAGCACGGGTAGCCCGGTCGGGCCATCGCTACCCGGTCGCCCGCATCGAAGGCGGCCAGGAACGCCAGCAGGAAGCCCCCGCTCGAGCCGGTGGTGACCACGACGTCGTCGGGGTCGACGTGCAGGCCGTGCAGGCGTGCGTGGTGACCGGCGATCGCCTCACGCAGCCGGGGGATCCCCGTGGCGACGGTGTAGCCGAGTGGGTCGGTGCCGCCCAGGAGTCGCACCGCCTCCTCGCGGACCGGCCTGGGCGCGCCGGTGCTGGGCTGCCCGGCGACCAGGTCGAGCAGGTCGCCGTGGGTGCGTTGCCGCTCCTGGCCGGCCGCGAGGAGGTCCATCACGTGGAAGGGCGGCACGTCGGCCCGCGACGCGACGGCGTACCGGCTGGGCATGCCGTGATTGTGCCGGGTCCCGTTGACGCGCCGGGCACGGGTCCGCCGTGACCCGACCGGGGCGGGGCGACCCGCCTACGCCGATAGGATCGGGGACCAGCCCCACCGAGGCGAGGCGAGGCTCTCCGTGACCTTCGACGTGCACCAGTTCGACACGTTCGTGCTGATCGGTGCCGCCGTCACGCTCCTGGCGATCCTCGCCGTCCGGATCTCGTCGCGGGCTGGCCTCCCCAGCCTGCTGATCTACCTGCTGATGGGTGTGGCTCTCGGCGAGGCGGGCTTCGGGATCCAGTTCGAGGACGCCCAGGTGGCGCACGCCCTCGGGTTCGGGGCGCTCGCCCTGATCCTGGCCGAGGGCGGCCTCACCACGGCCTGGGCGGAGGTACGGCCGTCTATGCGGCTGGGGGCCTCCCTGGCCACCATCGGCGTCGTGGTCTCGGTCTCGGTGGTGGCCGTCGGGTCCCACTACCTGCTCGGACTGCCCTGGGAGCTGGCAGTGCTGCTCGGAGCGGTGACCTCGCCGACCGACGCGGCCGCGGTGTTCTCGGTGCTGCGGGTGGTGCCGTTGCCACGCCGTCTGGTCGGGGCGCTCGAGGCCGAGTCGGGCCTCAACGACGCGCCGACGGTCGTGCTGGTCACCTTGATCTCGTCCGGAGCCCTCCAGGAGAGCGGCGTGCTGGTGATGGCGGGCACCGTGGTCTTCGAGCTCGTGGTCGGCGTGACGAGCGGGCTGGCGATCGGCTTCGGCGGCGGCTGGCTCCTCCGGCGTACGGCGCTGCCGGCCTCGGGCCTCTACCCCATCGCGGTGCTCTGCCTGGCGTCCTTGGCCTACGGCTCGGCCTCGGCGCTGCACGGGTCGGGCTTCGCCGCTATCTATGTCGCCGCGCTGATCCTCGGCAACAGCGACCTTCCCCACCGCGCCGCGACCCGGTCGTTCGCCGAGGGCGTGGCGTGGCTGGCCCAGATCGGGCTCTTCGTGATGCTCGGCCTGCTCCTGTCGCCGGGCCGGATCACCCTGGAGACCGTCGGAATGGCCACCGTCGCCGGGCTGATCCTCACCTTCGTGGCGCGGCCGCTGTCGGTCGCCGTGAGCACCTTGGTGTCGCCGATGCCGTGGCGGGAGACGACCTTCTTGTCCTGGGCGGGCTTGCGCGGCGCGGTCCCGGTGGTGCTGACCACGATCCCGCTCGCGGCGGCGGTCGAGGGCTCCGGACGGCTGTTCGACCTGGTGTTCGTGATGGTCATCATCTCCACGTTGCTGACCGGCCCGACGCTGCCGCTGGCAGCGCGGTGGCTCAAGGTGGCGCGCCGGTCCGAGCCGCGAGGACTCGAGGTCGAGGCCGCCCCCCTCGAGCGGATCGCGGCCGACCTGCTCCAGGTCACCATCAGCCCACGCTCGCAGATGCACGGCGTCGAGGTGGGGGAGCTGCGGCTGCCGCGGGGGGCGTCGGTGTCGCTCGTGATCCGCGAGGGCCACACCCTGGTGCCGGAGGCCCGCACGGCGCTGCGGCACGGCGACGACCTGGTCGTCGTCACCCCGCGCAAGGCTCGAGAGGAGACCGAGCGTCGGCTGCGGCAGGTCTCCCAAACCGGCCGGCTGGCCGGGTGGCTCGACGACTGAGCCTCACTCGCTCCCGGGCGGGCTGCAGATGAAGCCGGTCTGCCGGGCGCGGGCCTGCTTGCGCCCCTTGACCAGGTCCTCGAAGTCCTCGCCGACCACCACCACGACGCCGACGCCGAGCTGGTCGCCCTCCACCACCGAGGACTGGGGGCCCAGGCGGCTGGCGACGAGGCGGACCGCGGGGCTCCGGGGGTCGGAGGTCCAGATCTGGGAGTGCGCGATCGTCGTACCTCGGGGCGCATTGCCGTTGTCGCCCTCGGCGAACCCCTCGTCGAGGAAGAGCTGCATCGTGCGCCCGGCCAGTCCCGAGCGGCTGCTGGCATTGAAGATGCTGACCGTGACCTGGTCGGGATAGACCTTCTGATCCACCGCGACGGCCGTGTCCTCGCAGGCCGGCAGGTCCTCCGACTGCGGCAGCGGGCTGGTTGCCGCACCCCAGCCCCAGAAGGCCGCCGCCACCAGCAGGGCCGCCAGGGCGACCAGGGTCAGAGTCGAGCGCACGCTCTGCAGCATCGGCGGCTCACCGCCTTGGCGTTCTCCCGATCCCGGACCACGGCGCTGAGTGTATCGGCGGCCCCTCGCTTAAGGGGGCCGCGCGGGCGTAGCCTGCCCGCACCGACGGCGCCTGGACCGTGGGGGTGGCGCCGCAGGGACGGTGGTGCCGCCGTGGGTGCGAAGGGGTGCAGGTGGCGCGCGAACGGGCTCCCGACAGCCGGAGCGAGGTGCTGCGTCGGGCGCTGCGCAACGGCCGCCTGCGACGGGTCCTGGTGGCGTACGTCGCCTTCAACGTCCAGGAGTGGGCGACCTGGATCGCGCTGCTGGTCTGGGCCCACGACCTCGGAGGGGTCCGGGGTGCCAGCGCGATCGCCCTGGCCCAGCTGGTGCCCTCCGCGGTGCTGGCCTCGCCGGCCGCGGTGCTGCTGGACCGGCTGCCACGCACCCGGGCGCTGCCGCTCGGCTATGCGCTGCAGTCCGTCGCCCAGCTGGCCCTGGCAGCCGCCCTGCTGCTCGGCCTGCCGGTCGCCGCCGTGGTGTCGGCGGCCGTGGTCTCGGCAGTGGCGATCACGCTGACCCGGCCGGCCCACCACGCGCTGCTGCCCGAGATCTCCGACACCACGGGTGAGCTGACGGTGGGCAACACCGCCTCCGGCACGGCGGAGGCCGCCGCGACGTTCGCCGGTCCCCTGGTGTGCGGTGCCCTGCTGGCGGTCTGGGTCCCCGGCGGGGTGGCGCTGGTGATGGGGGTCGCCATGGCCGGCGCGGCGCTCGTCACCTCCCGCGCGCTGGTCCGCCACGACGTGGTCGCCCCCCTCGCCGCAGGCCCGGCCGCGGCCAGGGGCCGGGCCCGGGCGGCGCTGCGCGACCCGGACGCCCGGCTGATGTGCGCCCTGGCCGGCTCGGTCAACGTCCTGGTCGGGATGACAGACATCCTGCTGGTGGTGCTGGCCCTCGACCTGCTGGGGATGTCGGACGCCGGTCTCGGCCTCCTCAACTCCGCGCTCGGCGTGGGCGGCCTGGTCGGGGCCGCCACCAGCGTCGTCCTCGTGGGTCGCCAGCGGCTGGCGCCGGCGCTCATGGTGGCGTCTGCCGCCGCTGGTGCCTCCCTCACCGCCGCCGGGCTGGTGCCGCTGGAGGTCGCCGCGTTCGCGCTGCTCGCGCTCTCGGGCGCGGGCAAGAGCTTCTTCGACATCGCCTGCCGCACCCTGGTGCAGCGCCTCCTGCCGGACCGGATGCTCGCGGCCGTGTTCGGCCTCCAGGAGGCCCTGATGATGGCCGGGCTCGCGGTCGGCACGCTGGTGGCCCCGCTGCTGGTCGAGCTGGCCGGCCCGCGGGTCGCGTTCGTGGTGGCGGGGCTGTTCCTTCCGGTGTCGGTGCTGCTGCTCTCCTCCCGACTGCGCCGGGTCGACGCCCGGACCACCGTGCCCGCCGACGTGCTCGCCCTGCTGCTCCAGGTGCCGATCCTGGCGGTCCTGGCCCCCCGACTGGTCGAGCGGCTGGCGCTGGAGGCGGTCCGCGTCGAGCAGCCGGCTCGGACCGCACTGGTCCGCGAGGGCGAGCCGGGCGCGGAGTTCTTCGTGGTCGGGTCGGGCAGGGTCGCGGTCTCCCACGGCGACGAGCTGGTCCGTGAGCTCGGGCCGGGCGGGTGGTTCGGGGAGCTGGCGCTGCTCCGCGACGGCCCTCGCACCGCCACCGTGACCGCACTGACGCCGGTCGTGCTGTGGTCGGTGGCCCGCGATCCCTTCCTGGCCTCGGTGGGCCGCGCGCCGCAGTCCCTCCAGGCCGTCGACGAGCACGCGCGCGACCACTACCGCTGACCCTCCCCGGCGCCTGCACCCCCATTAGGCTCGCGCCATGAGCGAGACCACGCCGGCACCCGAGCCCGTCCCGGCACCCCAGCCCGTCCCGGCACCCCAGCCCGTCCCGGTCGACCCGATCGCGGCCGCGGTCGCGGCGGGCTACGACTTCGAGGGACCAGCCCTGGAGCTCGGGGGGCTGATGCTCGATGCCACCACGCTCTCCGAGACCCGGATCCGGATCCCGCTGGGCATGCTCAACCGGCACGGCCTGGTCGCGGGCGCGACCGGCACCGGCAAGACCAAGACCCTCCAGCTGCTCGCCGAGCAGCTCAGTGCACACGGGGTGCCCGTCTTCGCCGCCGACATCAAGGGTGACCTGTCCGGGCTCAGCGTCCCTGGCCTGCCCGGCGACAAGATCAGCGCGCGAGCCGCCTCGGTCGGTCAGCAGTGGACCGCGACGGGCTATCCCACGGAGTTCTACGCCCTCGGCGGCCAGGGCACCGGCATCCCGCTGCGCGTGACGATGAGCGCCTTCGGCCCGGTGCTGTTGAGCAAGGTCCTCGGCCTCAACGACACCCAGGAGTCCAGCCTCGGGCTCATCTTCCACTACGCAGACCGCCAGGGACTCCCGTTGCTCGACCTCGAGGACCTCCGCGCCGTCGTCGGCTACCTCACCTCCCCGGAGGGCAAGGCCGACCTGAAGACCCTCGGGGGTCTCTCCACGGCCACCGCCGGGGTGATCCTGCGCGAGCTGATCGGCTTCTCCGACCAGGGCGCCGACGCGTTCTTCGGGGAGCCGGAGTTCGAGTCGGCCGACCTCCTCCAGATCGCCCCCGACGGCCGGGGACTGATCTCGCTCGTGGAGCTGCCCAACCTCCAGGACCGGCCGGCGATCTTCTCGACCTTCTTGATGTGGCTGCTCGCCGACCTCTTCCACGACCTGCCCGAGGTCGGCGACGTCGACCAGCCCAAGCTGGTCTTCTTCTTCGACGAGGCCCACCTGCTCTTCAACGACGCCTCCGAGGCGTTCCTCGACCAGATCGCCCAGACGGTGCGACTGATCCGCTCCAAGGGCGTCGGCGTGTTCTTCGTGACCCAGAGCCCCACCGACGTGCCCGACGACGTGCTCGCCCAGCTCGGGTCACGGGTGCAGCACCAGCTCCGCGCCCACACGCCCAACGACGCCAAGGCGCTGCGCTCGACGGTCGACACCTACCCCACCAGCGCGTATGCCGACCTCGGCGAGGTGATCACCAGCCTGGGCATCGGCGAGGCCGTGGTGACCGTGATGAACGAGCGGGGTGCCCCCACGCCCGTCGCCTGGACCCGGCTCCGCGCCCCAGAGTCGCTGATGGGTCCCGCCGAGGCGACGGCGATGCAGGCCGCCGTGCAGGCCAGCCCCCGCCACGCGAAGTACTCCGTCGTGGTCGACCGCGAGTCGGCCCGCGAGAGGCTCGCCGCCAAGCTCGAGGAGGGCGCACGCAAGGCACAGGAGGACGCGGCGTACGCCGAGCAGCAGCGTCAGGCCAAGCTCGACAAGGCCGAGCAGGCCAAGGCTTCGAAGTCCACGAGGACCACGGGGACCACGCGGAAGAAGGACGACGACGGAGGGCTCGTCCACGACGTCGTGCAGTCGGGGGCCTTCAAGGACTTCATGCGCACCGCCGCCCGCGAGGTAGCCCGCGGCATGTTCGGCTCCGGGCGCCGCTGAGGGTTATAGCGAGGGGTCGGTCCAGGCGGTCTGCACGACCTCGACGCCGCGTGACCGGGTGAGCATCCGGCCGCGTCCCGGGGGCGCCAGCTGGGGCCGGAGCTTGCCCAGCAGGGGCCCCTCCTCGGGGCTGCCCGACAACAACAGGCCGGGCATGGCGAGGTCGCGCATCGACTGGAGCACCGACTCATAGCTCGCCCGCGAGGCGCCACCGGAGCGCCGGGCCACCACGATGTGCAGACCCACGTCGCGGGCCTGGGCCATCATCGGCTGGAGGACCGCCAGCGGCGAGCTCTGCTGGGTGGCCACCAGGTCGTAGTCGTCGACGAGGACGAACGCCTCGGCACCGTTCCACCAGGAGCGGTTGCGCAGCTGGTCGGGGGTGACGTCGGGGCCGGGGATGCGGCTCTCGAGGTAGGTCGCGAGGTCGCGCAGCGCCGGCGTCGCCTGGGTGGCGGAGGTGAGGTAGTGCAGCTGGTACTCCTCGGGCACCTCGCCCAGCAGCGAGCGCCGGTAGTCGACGACTACCAGCTGGGCCTGCTTGGGCGTGCGGGTGCGGGTGATCTCGCGGATCAGGCCGCGCAGCAGCGCGCTCTTGCCCGACTGGCTGTCGCCGTAGACGAGCAGGTGCGGCTCGACGTCCATGTCGAGACCGACCGGCGCGAGCTCCTTCTCGTCGACTCCCAGCAGCAGCAGCCGGTCGTCGGTGCCACGCTCGGTGGCCTGGGCCCGGATCGTCTCGAGCGTGATCCGCTCGGGCAGCAGCCGCAGCTTGGGTCCGCGGGGTCCGTGCCACGCCGCGTCGACCCTCTTGACCAGGTCGTCGACCCCGTCGCCGACGGTGCCCGCGTCGGGGTCGCCGTCGACGCGGGGCAGTGCCCCGAGGAAGTGCAGCTTGCTCTGCACCAGGCCGCGGCCGGGGCGCCCGGTCGGCACCAGGGCGGCGACCTTGCGGTCGATCTCGGAGTCGACCGGGTCACCGAGCCGCAGCTCCAGGCGGGTGCCGAAGACGTCGCGCATGGCGGCGCGGAAGTCGGCCCAGCGAGCGGCCGCCGTGACGACGTGCAGGCCGAAGGTCAGGCCGCGGGCGGCGAGTTGCTGGAGCTCGATCTCGAGGTCGTCGAAGTCGGAGCGGAGCGTGCTCCACCCGTCGACCACCAGGAACACGTCGCCGTAGCCGTCGTCGGCCCGGCCCGCGGTGCGCCGGGAGCGGTAGGTCTCGATCGAGTCGATCCCCTGTGCGCGGAAGTAGGCCTCGCGGCGGTCCACGACACCGGAGACCTCGGCGATGATGCGGCGTACGACGTCGGGCTCGGACCGCGTGCCGACCCCGGAGACGTGGGGCAGCTTGGCCAGCGGCGCGAAGGTGCCGCCACCGAAGTCGAGGACGAAGAACTGCGATTCGAGCGGGGTCGTGGTCAGCGACATGCTGGTGACCACGGTGCGCAGCAGGGTGCTCTTGCCGCTGCGTGGTCCGCCGACGATCGCGACGTGGCCGCCGGCGCCGGTGAGGCTCAGGGTGAGGGTGTCGCGGCGCTGCTCGCGCGGGCGGTCGACCGTGCCGAGCGGGATGGCCAGCCCGCCGAGCCGGCGCCACCGCGGCGAGACCAGGCCGAGGTCGGGGTCCTCGACCAGGTCGCCCATCAGCTGGTCGAGGGTGTCGGGGACGTCGAGCGGCGGCAGCCACACCTGGTGGGCGGGGGTGCCCTGGCCGACCATGTGGTCGACGGCCACGTCGAGCAGGGACTTCTCCTCGCCCTGCTGCTTGCGCACCGGCTCGACCTCGGGCTCGGGGTCGACCGGCTCGATGGTCTGCACCTCCGCGATGGTGAACGGTAAGATGCCCTGTACGTGGCCGCCCTCGTCGCGGCGGACGCGCAGCCGTCCCGAGGTGGGCGGGCCGGAGACGTAGGCGGCCTTGAACTTCGACATCGTGGTGGGGTCGGGCTTGAGGTAGCCCAGCCCCGGCACCGCCGGCAGCTCGTAGGCGTCGGGGACGCCGAGCACGGAGCGGGACTCCTGAGCGCTGAAGGTGCGCAGACCGACGCGGTAGGACAGGTGGGACTCGAGCCCGCGGAGCCGGCCCTCCTCGAGGCGCTGCGAGGCGAGCAGCAGGTGGAGTCCGAGGGACCGGCCGAGCCGGCCGACGGCGACGAAGAGGTCGATGAACTCCGGCTTGGCCGACAGCATCTCGGAGAACTCGTCGACCACCAAGAAGAGCGACGGCATCGGGGCCAGCGGCTCGCCCGCTACCCGGGCCTTCTCGTAGTCGCGGATCGAGGCGTAGTTGCCGGCCTCGCGCAGCAGCTCCTGGCGGCGCACCATCTCCCCGGACAGCGCGTCCTGCATCCTGTCGACGAGGGTGAGCTCCTGGGAGAGGTTGGTGATGACGGCCGAGACGTGGGGCATGTCCGACATCCCCGCGAACGTCGCGCCGCCCTTGAAGTCGACGAGCACCATGTTGAGCTGCTCGGGGGAGTGGGTCAGGGCGAGGCCGAGCACCAGGGTGCGTAGGAACTCGGACTTGCCGGAGCCGGTGGCACCGATGACCAGCCCGTGCGGGCCCATGCCCTACTGGGCGGACTCCTTGATGTCGAGGTGGACCAGGCCGCCACCCTCGCCGAGGCCGATCGGCACCCGCAGCCGGTCGCGGGCCGGGCGGGGGCGCCACGCGGACGCCGGGTCGAACTGGTGGACGTCACCGAGCCCGAGCAGGTCCATGAAGTCGGACGGTCCGGTGATCTCTGCCGGGGCCGCCTCGTCGGTGCGTCCGGTCGTGACGGTGTGCAGCGGGGTGAGCCGGCGGGCGAACGCCTCGGCCGTGGCCAGGTCGCACTGGTCGCCGAGCGCCCGGACGGCGTCCTCCCGGACGCGCAGGGCTTGCAACGGGACCTTGTCGGGCCAGGGGGCGGCAGCCGCGGCGGTGGGTTCGAGGTCGTCGAGCTCGAGGCGCAGGCGGGAGGAGTCGTCGAGCTGGTCCCAGCGGCTGGGCAGGTCGAGCAGGGTCACCCCGTGCAGACCGTCGGGCGGGATGACGTGGTTGCCGGGCGGCAGGTGGCCGCCGTCGATGACGAGCAGGATGTGCGGCGTGGCGGGGCGCTCGTCGGCGCCGAAGCGCGGCCGGTCGCTCAGGTCGGGCGGCAGGATCGCGGCCAGGTCGGCCAGAGACGTGGTGACCATCCGGGTCGGACCGACCGCGTCGCTCTGCTCGGCGCTCTGGGCATGCGGGAGCCACTTGACCCAGTCCCAGTGGGACAGGTTGGCCTCGCTGCACAGCACCGCGACGAGCAGCTGGCCGGGCGAGTGGAACGCGGTCGCGGAGCAGACGATGGCGCGCGCCAGGGACCGCGCCGGCTCCTCGGCGCCGCACACCTCGATGCCGTCGAAGGCCCGCAGGTCGATGCTGGCGGGGAGGTTGGGCTGGATCCGGTGCACCACCAGGAGCCGGTGCAGCGCCGACGCGGCGGCCGGGTCGACCTGGTCGATGGGGGTGCTGTCGGGGGGCACCAGGTCGACCGAGAGCGGCTGCGCGCACAAGCCGTAGCGGATGTGGAGGAAGCCGGGGTCGCCCGTCGTGTGCTCCCACACCCGGGAGCGCTCCTCCGCCAGCGCCGGCAGGGCCGACGGCTCCGGGTGGTGCCAGGTCAGGGCGCGGCGCTGCTGGTCGGCGGACTGGCGGGCCACCTTGCGGACCCCGGCCAGGTAGCGGAGGTACTCGGTGCGGGAGCCGGTGACCTGCTGGGTGCGCTGCTTTCGCTGCCGGTCGAGCTGGACGACGATGAAGCCGAGCGTGGCGAACAGGAACATGCCGGCGGCGATGTAGCTGCGGCCGCCGCTCGTGCCGCCCATCGTCGCGACGAGCACGATCGAGCCGAGGCTGCCGAGCATCGGGATGGCGTTCATCAAGACGCCGCTGGCGCCCTCGGCCTGCTCGATCTCGGGCGGCGGCTGGAGGTGGATCTTGCCGGTCGGCATCTCGGGTTCGTCGTGCCGCGCGCCCCGAAGCGTCGTGCTCATCGATCCCCTCATCACGTGCGGTGGGTGCCTGGTGTCCGCCGGTCGGCCGAGGGCTCGATGATAGGTGGCGCGTCGGACACGGACTACCCTGCACGTCGGGAAGCGTGGACGAAGGGGACCAGGTGGCAGGCCACGGATCGGGCCAGGGATCGGGCCAGGGATCGGGCTCCGGCGCGGGTCGCGCAAGCGGTGTCGCGGTGAGCGTTCACGGCCCGCTCGGCGTGCTGGACCTCCTCGTCCCCGAGGGCGCGTCGATGTGGGACGTCGCCCGCGAGTACGCCGAGTGGTCCCAGCTGGGCTCGGTGCCGCTGATGTACGACCGCACCGGCACCGCCCTCCCCCCCGATCTGGTGCTCGCCGACGGCGGCATCACCACCGGCACCGTGCTCGTGGCGGCGACGGGGACCCAGCGACCGCGCCGGGACCGGTCCGCCATCCGCCGTGCGCCCACGACCGCCGAGGAGCCGGGCGCCGCGGCGACGGCCTGGTTCTGCGTCGCGGCGGGCGTCGCGGTCCTCGCGGGATGGCTGGGTGCCCAGTCGGGCACCGCCGACCTGACGACCCCGACGGTGCTCGTGCTCCTGGCCGGCACCCTGGCCGGGGTGCTCCCGGTCGGCCGCTACGCCAGGCTCCGCGCGCTCGCCGCCCCGGCCTTCGCGGCCTCGGCGGCGTACGCCCTGCTCTGGGACGGCGACCCGCTCCACCAGCCGACCACCGTGGGTGCCGCGGCCCTGGCGGCCGCGGTCACCGCGGGGGTCGCCCGGGCCCTCGCCGAGGACGCCGACGAGGGGCTGAAGGTCCAGGTCGGGGCCGGGGGGCTGGTGTTCGCCGTCAGCGGCCTCGCGGCCGTGGTGGGGGCCTCGGGCCCGGTGGTGTGGTCGGTGCTGCTGCTGGGGGCGATGCTGGCTAGCCGGTTCGTGCCGATGATGGCGATCGACGTGCCCGACCACCACCTCATCGACCTCGAGCGGCTCGCGGTGTCGGCCTGGTCGGCCCGGGAGGAGCCCCGTGGGCGCAGTGGCCGCCGGGGCCGCACGGTGGTGTCGGCACGCGGCGTCGGCGAGGTGGCGCGCCGCGGCGCCCGCACCACGACGGCCGCGACGGCGGCCATCACCGTGATCACCTGCCTGTCCGCGGTCGAGCTGCTCGCCGTCGTGTCCGACGACGTCGACCGGATCGGCGCCCGGACGATGGTCTTCTTCGTGGGTGCCTCGCTGCTGCTGGTGGCCCGCAGCTTCCGCCACGTCGCGGCCCGCGCACTGCTGCGGGTCAGCGGCCTCTTCTGCTGGGTGGCGCTCGCCCGCGAGCTGCTCGTCGGCCTCGACGCCGACCGACTGCTGATGGTCGCCGGCACCGCGAGCGTGATCGCGCTGGTCCTGGTGATCGCCGCCGTCGCGACCGGGCGGGGCTGGCGCTCGGCGTGGTGGTCCCGCCGGGCCGAGATTGCGGAGTCCCTGTGCGGGGCGGCGGCGATGGCGTCACTGGTCGTCTCGTCGGGGCTGTTCCAGATGCTCTGGGAGCTCACCTCCGCCAATAGTCCGGCCCGCTGATGCAGATGCGCACCGAGGCAGATGACACCGGCGGAACCGATGGGTGTGAACAGCCCCGAAGTTGTGATGTTTGACGTCCCGCCTGCCGGGTAAACGACTGGGTGTCCGGAGATCGTGATCGAGAGCCGGACGAGCTCGGCAAACGGACGGCAACACACGACCACCTCGGCGGACTTCACGTGCGCTCGGGAACAGGAAGAGAGATCCTCATGAGCAACAATCGCGTGGGATTCGGCGAAGGAACCATCAAGAGCACCGCGCAGCTCCTCGCGGAGGCCAAGACGCAGCTCCGCAAGCTCAGCAAGGAGCTGCAGGGTGAGATCGACCAGCTCCAGGGCAAGTTCGGCGGCCAGGGCGCGCAGGCATTCGGCGTCCTCAACCAGGCGTGGGACGAGAAGCAGGGCGCCATCGTGATGACGCTCGAGAAGTTCGAGTCCACCCTCGACGAGACCGAGAAGTCCATGACCGCCTCCGACGAGCAGTCGGCGTCGTCGGTCTCCGCCATCCGCGCGCAGATGGAAGGCATCTGACCCCCGGGTCGGACGCCACCCGCACCCTCACCAGCCTGAGCAGACAGAAAGAAGACGATCATGAGTTTCGACGGAAAGCTTGACGGTCTCCGCGTCGACCACACCGCCCTGGACACCGCGGCGGTCGGCATGAAGCGCATCGTGGACGCCATCGACCGGGTCCTCGACGACCTCGTCGGCGACCTGCGCCCCCTGGTCGACCAGTGGGACGGTGAGACGAAGGCCGCGTTCCACGACTGCGAGCGCACCTGGAACTTCGCGATGACCGAGATGAAGGACCTGCTCGACAAGTCCCGCAACACGATGAGCCAGAGCAACGACGAGTTCCGGCAGGTCGACCTCAAGAACGCCGCCAACTTCGACTTCTGATCCGACCGGGGTCGGTGGCTGACGCCGCCGGCCCTGTTCGGGTCTGCGGACGACATCACCCAGGACAGGAAGGACCGGGCATGCTCCCCTTGGAAGTGCAGATCGACGCCATGTCGAACGTGCGGTCCAGGCTCATCGAGATGCGCGACGCGGTGCACACCGGTGACTTCAAGGACATCGGTGGCCCGATGAAGGAGTTCGGTGGCTTCGACCGCACGCCTATGCTGAGCCATCACCACGAGCTGGCGCACGGCGTCGTCCTCGAGGGGCTCGAGACCATGGTCAAGAGCATCGACCTGTTCTACGACAGCCTGGTCGCACTCCAGGACAACATCGCCAACACCGACGAGGACTCCGCGGCCCGGATGAAGGCGCTCGCCGACCTCGCCGACGCGTCGTACCTCCCGGGCACCGAGGGCGCGCGCGATCGCTATCAGGACGAGCACGGGGGCTGATCGATGGGACCCAACGAGAAGAAGTTGCGCGACGCCATCGTCACTGCGCAGTTCAATCCTGCCATCGACCGCTCCATGGGGTGGTCCTACGGCGGTCTCGACCTGAAGTGGGTCGGTGACGGGCTGCGGGAGACCGCGCCGAAGCTGGGCGACTACGGCATTACCGGCACCACCGCCACCGCAGCCAACGAGGCCTTCCTGCGACTGGCCAACGAGATGGACGCCCACTGGAGGGAGATGGAGAAGGGTGCCGAAGCGGTGTCCAACGCCGCCGCCGCCTTCTGGGACGCCGAGCAGATCGCCCGTGACTACCCGCCGGGTGACGCCGTCGCCGACCCCGGCGCCTTCCAGTACGACCCGAACTCCACGAAGGACCTGGAGACCCAGAAGCTCGGCCACAGCAACGACGTCGGCAAGTTCGAGAAGGACCTGGCCCTCCGTGAGAAGGCCTTCGGCGACGCGCTGACCCACGTGGACACCGTCTATCTCCAGTCCTCCAAGCAGCTGGCCGAGGTCCACGGCATGGAGCCGCCGGCCGAGCCAGGAGGCACGCCCGGTGGTGGTGTGCCTGGTGGTGGCAGCTACCCACCCGTCGGTGGAGGCAGTCAGCCGCCCGTCGGTGGGGGCACTCAGCCGCCCGTGGGTGGGGGCACTCAGCCGCCCGTGGGTGGGTTCAGCCAGCCACCCACGGTTCAGCAGCAGCAGCCGCCGCCGCCTCCGCCGCCGCCTCCGCCGCCGCCGCCTCCGCCGCCGCCGCCTCCGCCGCCTCCGCCGCCTCCGCCGCCTCCGCAGCACGTGGCGCCGCCGGAGCACGTGGCGCCGCCGGAGCACGTAGCGACGTCCGAGCCAGTGCCCACGTCCCCGGTGCCGACGGGGCCGTCGCACCCCCACGTCCCAACACCCGGGACGCCGCTGGGTGACCCCACACTGCCGACCCCCGGCTCCGGCGCACCCCTGCCCACCGGGACCACTCCGGTGGGCGGGTCGCCCGGCCACGGCAGCATCAACCCGGGCGCCCTCCTCGGTGGAGGGCTCGTCGGGGGGATCGGCGGCGCCGGCCTCACCGGTGCCCTCAAGGGTGCCTCCGGTCTCGGGGCCGCTCGCGGCGTCGGGGCCCGGTCCATCGGGTCGTCCTCTCGGTCGGGTTCCGCCGGTGCGCTCGGGCGCGCCGGAGCCGCGGGAGCCACGCGTGGTGGTGCCGCGGGAGCCACGCGTGGCGGTGCCGCGGGTGGTGCCAAGGGCGCCAAGGGCGCCACGAAGGGTGCAGCCGGATCCCGGGGCGCGGCCGGAGGTCGCGGCCAGGCCGGTGGCTCTGGGGCCCAGGGCAAGCGGTCCAAGGATGACAAGTCGGCGAAGCGCGACAGTCTCGACTCGATCGCCGAGACCAGCGAGTGGATCGACGACGACGGGGCGGCGCCCGGCGTCATCGACTGACGCAGCCGCTCTCCAGCGCTACCGCCCGGGCCGAACGACCGGCCCGGGCGGTAGCCTTCGCAGGCGGCGTGCTCGTGCGCCGCTGTCACTGAACCTCCCGGGAGTGTGTCGATGAGCCAGGCGCCGATCAGTGCGTCGAGCTTGGTCCGGGTGACCGTGGCGTCCGGTTCGCGACGGGTCGATCTCGTCCTGCCCGGTGCCGTGCCGGTGGCCGAGCTCGTGCCCGAGCTGGCCCGCAGCGTGGGGCTGCTCGACGGTGCCACCGTCTACGGCGGCTATCACCTGGTGACCTCCGAGGGCCGCACGCTGGCCAGCGACGCGGGCCTGATGATCCAGGGCGTCGAGGACGGTGGACTTGTCACGGTCACTGCCGGGGTCGACGACCCCGTGCCGCGGGTCTACGACGACGTGGTCGAGGCGATGACCGACGTCGTCGAGCGCGACCTCAAGCCGTGGCAGCCGGCCTCGGGTCGTCGTACCGCCCTGACCGCCGCCGCCCTGCTGCTCGCACTCGGAGCGGTCGCCCTGCTGATCCAGGACGCCCGGCTCGCCGCGGTGGCCGCCAGCTTGGTCTCCGCGTGCCTGGTCACCGGCGCCATCGTGCTCTCCCGCGTCCAGCACGAGCCGGAGGCCGCGGTCGCGGTCGCCTGGATGGGTGCCGGCTATGCGATCGTCGCCGGTCTGATGCTCGCTCCTGACGGCGACCTCTTCGACCTGCCGGTGGTCTACGCCGGCGCCGGCGTCATCCTTGCCGGCCTCGTCTGCCTCGTGGGGCTCGGGGAGGGGCGCACGCTGATCATCCCGCCAGTGGTGGTGGGGGCGGTCTTCCTCGCGACCGGTCTGGTGCTGCGCGCCGCGTCGTTCGAGTACGCCGCCGTCCTCACCGTGACGCTCGTGCTGATCGTGATCGTCGGCAGCGTCTTCCCGTGGCTCGCGCTCGGCTCCACCAGCACCCGCGTCGACCAGCTCTTCAACGACGCCGACATCACCGCCGACCCCGACGAGATCGACGCCTCCTCGATCGCGGCCGACGCGCGCACCGCCCACGAGATCCTGGTCGCGATCTCCGCCACCGTCGGCCTCCTGCTGGTGCTGATCGGCCCGATCGCGGTGTCGCTGGGTCTCGCGGGGACCATCCTCGGGATCGTCTGCTGCCTGGTCGTGATGCTGCGCACCCGCCAGTACCGCACCGGAGCCGAGGTGCTCGTCGGCCTGGTCTCCGGAGTCCTCGGGCTGGCGGCCATCGCGGTCGCGGTCCTCTGGCTGCATCCCGACTGGCGTCCGACCGCCGCGGTCACCCTCGCCGCCACCGGCTCCGTGCTGCTGGCGCTCACGCTGCTGCCCTCGACGCCGTCGATCCGTCGTGGCCGCCTCGGCGACGTCGCCGAGTCTGTCGCCCTGCTGTCGCTGCTGCCGCTCGTCGTGCTGGCGACTGGCCTCTTCGAGTCGATCAGGTCCTGACCGACGATGGCCACCAAGCGCGACCTGGTCGAGGCGCACGCCTTCAGCCGACGCCGGCTGGTGACCGCCTTCGTCTCCGGGGCTCCCGGTGGACGTGAGGTCGAGCCGGCCCGTCCTGCCCGGGTGATCGTCGGAGGCGCCGCCCTCTCGGTGCTGCTCATCGCCGGCGCGGCGATCGCGGGGGTCTTCAGCAACAAGACGCCCGACGACTGGGCAAAGCCGGGCCTGTTCATCTCCAAGGAGACCGGCGCGGCCTACGTCATCACCGACGACGAGCGCCCCATCGTGGTCCGTCCGGTCATCAACATCACCTCCGCCAAGCTGATCCTCGGCGCCGACGTCGAGCCCACGATCATCGCCCAGGAGGCCCTTGAGGGCGAGATCGTCGGCGGAGACATCGGCATCCTCGGCGCACCGGCCAGCCCACCCGGCGTGGCGCGGCTCATCGAGAGCGGGTGGACCGCCTGCACCGACACCGACACGGGCCTCCGCCTCGACGTGTCCACCGAGACCGCGACCCGCGCGACGGTGGCGACGGGGTCGGTGGTGAGGAGCGGTGGCCGGTTCTACCTGATGGCCCAGGCCAAGCCCGCGGGCAGCGTCCCGCCCGGTGCCCAGCGCTACCTGCTGCCGCGCGACGCAGGTGCCCGCGACAACATGCTCACCGCGCTCGGTCTCCAGGCCGGCGCCTACGCCACGGAGGTCAGTGAGACCTACCTCGGGCTCTTCCCGTCCGGCGGCGACCTCGCGGTCGACTCACTGGGACTCTCCCGTCTGGGCGACCCGGCGCCGTACGCCACCGCGGAGTCGAACCTGCCCGACGGCTCGCAGATCGGCGACATCGTGAGCTACGACGGCGGCGCCTTGCTGCTCGGCGCCGACCACCCGGTCGACCTGGACCCGTTCGCGCAGGCCGTCTACGCCAACGTGGCGGCGCCGGACACCCCACGGGTGACCCAGGTGTCGGGCGCCGTCAACGTGGAGCGCGGCCCCTCGACGTACGCCGAGGCCGACTGGCCGGGCACCCTCCTCACCCCGCTGCTCGGCGAGCAGTGCGCCAAGCTCGACGCCGGGTCCGGGTCGGCCCCGCGCGTGCAGCTCGTGGGGGACCCTGCCGGCGACGCCTCGGCCGCCGAGGTCCCAGCCGGGACCACCTCGGTCCGGGTGGACGCCGGACACGGGGCGTTCGTCTACTCCGGCGACTGGTCCGACGAGACCTCCGGCGCCCCGTTCCTGATGGATGCCAAGGGGCTGGCCTACCCCCTCGTCGGCGTCGGCGCTGCCGACCAGCTCGGCTACGCCTCGGTGCGGACGCCCGTCGTGCCCGACACCTGGATCGAGCTCTTCCGCACCGGGGTAGCCCTCTCGCAGGACTCCGCCCTGTGCCCGCCGGACCGGGAGGCCGGGCCGTCGTGCGAGTAAGGTACGGCGCCTCCGGCGGCCTGGTCCTCCTCGGTGCCCTCGCCGCCGGTGCCGGGGTGGGCGCCCCGGCCGGTGCCTCGCCGGTGCTCGTCGACCTCGACTGCTCGGCCGTCCAGGTCGACGACCAGGCGACGTCGTCGACCTCGCCGAGCCTGCCCTTCGACCTGCTCGGCATGGGGGACGCGTGGCGGCCGTTCGTGCGGGCGGGTCGGGTTCCCGGCGCGGGAGTCCGGGTCGCGGTGGTCGACTCCGGTGTCTCCGGGGACGCCGAGGTGCCCGTCGTCGAGCGGGTGTCCTTCAGCACCGGCAAGGAGCTGGGGGAGTACCACGGCACCGCGGTCGCAGGCCTCGTCGCCGGACCGTTGCGCGAGTCCGAGCCGACCCTGCTGCCGGTGGGCTTCGCCCCCGGCGCCGAGGTGGTCGACGTGCGTGTCTACGACCGCACCCAGCCCGACGAGGGCGAGGTCGGCGTCGAGACGCCGCGGGTGGCTGCCGGTCTCCGCTGGGTGGCGGCCAACGCGCAACGGCTCGACATCGGCGTCGTCAACGTGTCCCTGGCGGTGTCGCCCTCCGTCGACCTGCGCGACGCCGTGCGGTCGCTGGCAGCCCAGGACGTCGTCGTGGTCGCCGGCTCCGGCAACCGGCCGGCGGACGGCGACCCGCTGTTCGCCCAGTTCGGGGAGGTGCGGACCGGCGAGGACGCCAGCCAGGCGGTCTGGCCGGCCGGCTACGACCAGGTGGTCGCCGTCAACGCGACCGCGGGCGGGGTCTCCGACAGCGCCGACGACATCGACGTCCGCGACTCCGTGCTCCAGAGCTCTGCCACCGACGTCGCGGTCCCGACGTACGGCGCGGTCACCGCGAGCGTCAACGGCGGCACCTGCGTGCTCCCGTCCATCGCGACGTCCTGGGCCGCCGCGGAGGTCAGCGGCATCCTCGCGCTGCTGCGGGCCAGGTATCCCCACGACAACGCCCGCCAGGTCGTCTCCCGGTTGCGGGACACCGCGGACGGGACGACCACCAGCCTGAGTGTGCTCACCGGCGCGGGGGTCGTGCAGCCCGCCGAGGCACTGTCCCGGCCGTTGCGGCCGGGCCGCGACGGCAAGGTGGCCGTCAACGTGGAGGAGCAGGACACCACCCGGCGGGCGACCGCACCCGTCCCGCCCGCGGACCGGCTGGCCCAGACCCGGCGCAACGCGGTGTGGCTGGGCCTGGTCGGAGGAGCGGCCCTCGTCGTCGCGGCGATGCTCCGACCGCTCCTCGCCCGCAGGCGTCGCGAGGGGTCACACTGACCTCATGGTCGTCGACGTACTGACCGAGGTCGTCATCGCCCGCCCGCGTGCGCAGGTCGCGTCGTACGCCGCCGACCCCTCACACGCGCCGGAGTGGTACGCCAACATCTCCTCCGTCGAGTGGGAGACGCCGCCACCGGTCGGGGTGGGGTCGCGGCTGCGGTTCGTCGCGCACTTCCTGGGTCGCCGACTCGCCTACACCTACGAGGTCGTCGAGGCGGTTCCGCTCGAGCTGCTGGTGATGAGGACGGCGCAGGGGCCGTTCCCGATGGAGACCACCTACACGTGGACCACGCTCGACGAGCGCAGAACCCGAATGACGTTGCGCAACCGTGGCGAGCCGTCGGGGTTCGTCGGTGTGGCCGCTCCCCTGATGGTGCGGGCGATGCGCAGGGCCAACGAGAAGGACCTGGCCCGCCTCCGGGCGGTGCTGGAGGCGGGCCCCGATCGAGGGACCGGCGGGACCCGGCAGCGGACGGAGGGGTGACGAGGTCGTGGTGCGCTACCGCTTTCTCGACGGGATGGGTGACGTGGTCGCCGAGGCCGAGCTGGAGGACCACGCGTCGGCGCTGCGCTGGGCCCGAGACGACGAGGAGAACGACGAGGAGGTCCAGCGGGTGGAGTTCCTGGGGCCCGAGGGCGACTGGCGCTGGGCGGGTCCGTTGCTGGACTGACTCGGAGGAGCTCAATCGGTCGAGGTCGGGTGTTGTCGCAAACTGAGACCTCCCGGACGGGCCGGCCCGCCGATGATGAGCGGGCAACTTCGAGACCCGACGTGGTGGCTCGGGCTGGCCCACCCTGGCACGCGACCAGGCACGCGACGTACTGGAGACGAGCAATGACCGATCATGTTCCGGGTCCAGCCTCCGAGAGCAGCTTCCGCCTCATCTACCGCAGTCACAACCTCATCCCGGTGGAGCGTCGCAAGGCGGAGCTCGGGGTCCTCTTCGGCGTGGCCAGGGCCAACAACAAGCAGCAACACATCACCGGTGCGCTGCTGCTCGCCGACGACAGTTTCGTCCAGGTGCTGGAGGGGGATGAGACCGCGGTCCGGGCATTGTTCGACCACATCTCGGAGGATTCCCGCCATGACTCCGTGTCGCTGCTGGAGAGCGGGGACGTCGAGTCCCGGGTGTTCTCCCGCTGGGCCATGGCCAAGGTGGCGGAGGACGGAGAACCCGACATTCCGCTGATCGCCCACACCGACGGGATCTCGCCGGCCGCGGGCCGCCGTACCACCCCGGAGCAGGACCGCCTGCTCGACGTCATGCGCGCCGCCGCGAGAGGTGACTCGCACATCCGGTGAGTCAGCCCGACCTGGTCCTTGCCTGACTTCCCCGATTTTCCCCTCGAGGCGGTTGACCGAGCCTCGCCATGCCCATCTGCCAAGGAGTCATGATCATGCTCGCACGCGCCAAAGCCGCTGCCCCGCTGGCCCTGGTGATCGCCGTCCTCGCGTTCGCCTGGGTCGAGTTCAGCCTGAACTTCACCTTCCACTGGGTCACCGACGGCGACCTCGGCAACGGCCTCAGCCTGCCGAGCAGCTTCCACCTGATCGTGCCGGCCGCGTTCGTGTCCTGGGGCATGTTCTTCGCTGCCGGCGCCGACAACGCCGCTCTCCAGAAGGTCCTCGCCGCCTCGGTCATCGGGTCCCTGGGTGCCCTGTTCGTGATGGCCCTCTCGCCACAGGTCGCCGACCTCCCCGACTTCTGGGGCATCTCCTTGGTGGTGGCCATCGCCGCGTTCGTCCTCGTGGTGGTCTCGGTGGTGGGCGACTGGTACTACGTGCCAGGGATCTTCGGTGCCTTCGCCGCCACCATCTTCTGGTGGATCGCCACCGGTCTGGACAACTGGGCGGAGGCCGGTGGGGGTGTCGGCAACAGCCTGGAGGCTCTGGGCGACCCGACCACGGCGGGCGCAGGGGCGTTCGGTGGCGTGCTCTCCACGCCCTACGGCTGGGTGTGGGCGGACATCCTTGCGTCCCTGCTGCTCGGCTGCCTGCTCGGCCTTGCCTCGGTCAAGCTCGCCGGGATGTTCGCCCCGGCACCCGCCCGGGAGCGGGAGTCCGTGGAGTAGGGCCGCGCGAAGCGGGGCTCCGGAGCCGAGAAGGCTGTGGACTCATCGAGTGACGTCAGCGGGGCTGGTCTCCCACGTAGCGCCGTCTGCGGCTCGATGGGGGCCTGGGTGGCGCCAGCGCTTGTCGCATTCGTTGATCACGAGCTCACCCTCCTGGCTGATCAGTTCGACGTCGCCGCAGACCTGCTTGCACGCGTCGAGCTGTGTGAAGCGGTCTCGGGCCTTGCCGGCACGCACGAGCTCGGCGCACTCGGGGCAGGCGTCGGGGTCCTCGGCGTCGTACTGGGCGGGAAGAGCCACGAGGACCTGCCGTCCGCACGCGGCTCGTGGGCCCCCGTTGTCGTAGAACTCCGGGTCCCGAACCCGGGTGCGACCGACAGTGTGCCGCCAGGGGTCGCCCTCCGGGGTGCTGGCAGCGTCGAGTGCATGGGCTGAGCCGGGGTACGCGTGGAGCACCTTGTAGCGGTCCAAGGTCTTCAGGTTGCGCTGGTAGCCGACTCGTTCGAAGGCAAGGTAGAGCGGCCTGGGTGGGGGTAGGAAATGCGTCATGGTCCTGTGTCCTCCAGTCCCCCCAAAGATGAGCGTCGGACGCGCCACCGCCTAGCGACCGCCCCCGGTTGCGAGTTGTCGCTGGACCTGCCTTCTCGGGTCGGAGGCGGTCTCCCGGTGTGCGGCAGTTTCCACGTTAGGAGGATCCCGGCGGACCCGGTAGGGGCGTTCGTCCCGCTCACGTGGGAAGAACGGTGTCGGCGACGCTGAACTCAGAAGAGATGCGAACCTCCAAACCTTCTGATCCGAGGCCACGCCACTGACTGGAATCATGTGATGAGTGGCATGGATGTCAGTCCGTTGGGAAGGATGGGTCACATGCGGACAGCACTCGGGCTCGGGCTGGTGGCCATCCTCCTCACCGGATGCCAGGGCGAGGAGACCGCGGACGTGCGGACCACGCGGAAGGCGCTGGCCTGGCTGACCGCCGACCACCTCGGCGAACCTTCCAGGGCGACCACGGATCATGACGCCGCGGAGGAGTTCGACAGGGACGGGATCGGTACCGAGCTCGGCTACGGACAGCAGGTGGTGCTGGCCGTGGGGAACGATCTGCCGGAGGCGCTCTACGACTGCGACGGCGCCGACACCGAGCGCATGGACGGGTGCGAGAAGACCGAGTACGGCGTGCTGATGTGGCAGGACCTCGAACCCGAGGAGGATCCGGGGGTCGTCTACGTCGTCGTACCGAAGGGCGACAGTGCCGTCCTGATGTTCGGCTCCGGCCCAGACATCACCGGAGACCCGCGCGACCTCGACCTGCCGGTCAGCGTCGCGGAGATGTTCGAGATCGCGAATGATCCGCGCGTCGATGTGACGACCACGCAGGAAGCCGTGGACGGTGGCCGCGCCATCGACTTCTGGGCGAGAGGTTGACTTGTGACCATGAGCCCCTCCGAGGACGGCCGGTCACCCTGGCGACCTCGAACGTGCTGAGACGCGCCAGGGGATTGTGCAGGTAAGCATGGCGGAGGATAGGGGATTGGCACTGACGATCTCCCCTGAGACGGGACTGTCACGGCCCGTCAACCGCCCTGGCTCTCTGAGGCCGGCCAGACAAGCTCGGTCTGGGGATACGGCCCCACTCCCTGTCAGGCCGCCGGGGGCGCGCGTTCCGGTAGCCGAACGACAATCGGCGACGTTCTGGATCGCCTGGTCGCCGGCGAGGACGGCCACGCTGTGCGCGGGGTTCGCCCATCGGGCCGCTTGGCCACACCAGAGTCGTCCGAGCTCGTGACCCTGTCTCCTCGTCGCGATGCGAGAGCGGGCCTCTCTCCAGCCGGCAAGATGAGGACTTGCCTCGACCCTCCCCACTTCTGCCTCGAAAAGTCTCATCAGCACCCGACGGGTACGTGTCGCCACGAGGGATGGTTGCTCCTTCTCAATGATCTTGCCGGCCCGAATCCGGCTAGTGGCCGAACAACGCGCAGCCGAGCCCTCCATCGGACGGTTCTCTTGAGTGCTGACCTCGAGCCCAGTGCCTCCGGCGAATGCCCCGAAACGGCCCGTGGCGAGTTGGCAGGCGTGCCGGCACACCCTACTCATCGCGGAGCAGTTCGGTCGGCTCGAGTCGACTGACCAGGCGAGACGCGGCGAGGGACGAGACTAGAGTTGCCACGAAGACGAGGGCGACTGGTGTGAATACGGCGCCAAGTGTCAATGTGTAGCCGGGATCGAGGACGAACAGCGGCCGCAGCACGGTGATGAAGTAGTAGCCCATGACGCTGCCCACGATCAGACCGCCCACCGCACCAGCGAGCGCGACGGTGCCCGCCTCGGCCGCGATGAGAAGGCGGATCGTGCGGGACTCCAGGCCTTGGGCCCGTAGGGTGATGTACTCGCGTCGGCGCTGCAGGAGCAACCCGAACACGAAGATCGCAATCGCAACGGCTGCCATCAGGAGTGCGAACGCCTGGTCCAGCCGCACGAGCCCTGAGATGTTCAGCGCGGCGAGGCTGGACTGGTCCCGAGTGAGCGTGGTTGTGCGCGTGTCGATCCGGAGATCGTCGGCGGCGGCCGGCACCCCCTGGAGCGAGGCGAGGCCTCGTTGCAGTCCCGCATCGTCCTGGCTGGTGGTGGCCGCCAGGAAGAAGTCGGGCGACTTGCTCGGCACCGCGGCCACGTGCTCGTCGATGGCCATCACGGCGTCGGCGCCGTCCGGGAAGCCTGGAAGTCGTTCGAAGAGCCCGGTGACGTGCAGCTCCACCTCGACCTGCTTGCTGGTGGCGCGGGCCAGGAGCACGAAGAGCCTGTCACCGACCTTGGCCTGGAGGAACTTGGCCATGTCCTCGCTGAGCAGGAGTGCCTTCGGGTCCGTCGCGAGCTCTCCGAGGGTGCCGGAGGCGTCGCCGGAGGGGAACTGTGCGGAGTCGACGGGCGTCACCGATTCGTAGCTGCTCGGCTCGACGGCAGCCAGATTGGCGGGATCCGAGGTGCGGTCGCTGCGCAAGATGACATTGCTGATGCCGTAGATCACCGGAGTGGTTTCGGCGATGCCGTCGGTCCGAAAGCTGGCTGCAGCGTCCGCCTCGTAAGTGTGTTGCGAGGTCGGACTGGGTGTGATTCGGATGTCCGATCCGGTCGCGTAGCGCGCGTCGTCGGTCTTGGCTGCGTCGTAGGACGCGGTGAATGCCGCAAGGCTGATGGCCACGGCGACGATGAGCGAGACGACTACGGCGCCGTTGGCGATGGCCCACGGCCGACGGCCGACACTGAAGCGGAAGAGGCTGGGAAGTGGCCGCCCGACCTCACCTGTCGACTGAGGTCGGCTCTTGGCGAGCAGATAGCCGCAGACCCGAGCGGAAAGCAGGCTTCCGGTGATCCACACCGCGACCGGCAGGCCGAGGAGCGCGAGATTCAGCTTGACGGACCTGCCGAAGTAGACAGACCCGGGGGCACCGTCGAAGGCGTGGTTGCGCAGTGCTGCGGCGGTGCCCAGGGCAATCACCGCCAATCCGATGAGGTCGAGCCGGGCACGCCTCCACAGCGGGGGTCGGCTGGTCAGCCGC
>JBDSLK010000065.1:0-13748 GCA_039916425.1 Nocardioides sp. | reverse complement strand
CCGACCACCCGTGACTTGTCCGAATGTGATCGACCTCTGGGTCTATCAGGTTCGGACAACTCGCGAAAGACGGTGGCTCAGCCGAGGGCGGCGTTGACGACGTCGCGAGCCTCCGCCTGTACCTGGGCGAGGTGCTCGGGTCCGTTGAACGACTCGGCGTAGATCTTGTAGACGTCCTCGGTCCCCGACGGCCGGGCCGCGAACCAGGCCGACTCGGTGGTCACCTTGAGTCCGCCGATCCGCGCTCCGTTGCCCGGGGCCTCGGTCAGCCGGGCGGTGATGGCCTCACCGGCCAGCGAGGTGGCCTTCACGTCGTCGGGGGAGAGGGCGGCGAGCTTGGCCTTCTGCGCGCGGTCGGCCGGCGCGTCCACGCGGGCGTACGCCGGGTCGCCGTGCTCGCCGACCAGGTCGGCGTAGTGCTGCGAGGGGCTCCTCCCGGTGCGCGCCAGGATCTCCGAAGCGAGCAGCGCGAGGATGATGCCGTCCTTGTCGGTGGTCCAGGTGGTGCCGTCCATCCGCAGGAACGACGCCCCGGCCGACTCCTCGCCACCGAAGCCGAACGACCCGTCGATCAGCCCGGGCACGAACCACTTGAACCCGACCGGCACCTCCACCATCGGCCTGCCGAGCGACGCGGCGACCCGGTCGATCATCGAGGACGAGACCAGCGTCTTGCCGATCCGCGCGGTGTCCGGCCAGCCCGCCCGACCACCGCCGAACAGGTAGCCGATGGCGACGGCGAGGTAGTGGTTGGGGTTCATCAGCCCGGCGTCAGGAGTGACGATGCCGTGCCGGTCGGCGTCGGCGTCGTTGCCGGTCGCGATGTCGTAGGCGGCCCCTCCCTCGAGGAGCCCGATCAGGGAGGCCATCGCCGAGGGCGACGAGCAGTCCATCCGGATCTTGCCGTCCCAGTCGAGGGTCATGAACCTCCACGTGGCATCCACTAGGGGGTTCACCACGGTCAGGTCGAGACCGTGCCGGTCGGCGATCTCTCCCCAGTAGTGCACCGCCGCCCCACCGAGCGGGTCCGCGCCGATCCGGACACCGGCCTCCTTGATCGCCGCGAGGTCGACCACGGCGGGCAGGTCGTCGACGTAGGTCCCGAGGAAGTCGTACGACGAGCAGCCGGCGCGAGCGCGCATGAACGGCGTCCGCCTGACCTCCGCGAGCCCGCCCGCGATCAGCGCGTTGGCGCGGGCGGCGATCACCGACGTGGCGTCGGTGTCGGCGGGGCCGCCGTGCGGCGGGTTGTACTTGAAGCCGCCGTCCGAGGGCGGGTTGTGCGAGGGCGTGACGACGATGCCGTCGGCCAGCCCCGGCCCGGACGCCCGGCCGGCGTTGGCGCGCAGGATCGCGTGCGAGACCGCGGGTGTCGGCGTGTAGCCGTCCGCTGCGTCTACCAGCACGGTCACGTCGTTGGCGGCGAGCACCTCGATCGCCGAGGCCCACGCCGGCTCGGACAGCCCGTGGGTGTCCCGGCCGAGAAAGAGCGGCCCGTCGTACCCCTGCTCCTTGCGGTAGTCGCAGATGGCCTGCGTGGTCGCCAGGATGTGCGTCTCGTTGAACGACGTCTTGAGGCTGGTGCCCCGGTGCCCGCTGGTGCCGAACGCGACCTGCTGGTCGACGTCCTCGGGGTCGGGGACCCCGGTGTAGTAGGCGGTGACGAGGTGCGCGACGTCGACGAGGTCGGAGGGCTGGGCGAGCTGCCCGGCGCGGGAGGGGGCATCGGAGGTGGCAACCATGGGTTCAACGTAGGACACCGGCCCGGCAGCGTGGTAGCACTGCTCGGACGGTGGCCGCGGCGAGGTTCCCTGGCTGGGCTGTGACCCCGGCCAGGACGCATTGTCCCGGCCGGGGCACGGGTTCAGCGCTCGGCGGTCTGCGGCGTGTCGACGCCGGGCACCACGTCGGACCGCTCGCCCTCGGAGTGGTCGTCGTCCATCATGGTGCGCTCGTCGAACGGGTCGGCGCCGGAGAGCACCAAGTCGAGCTGGGCGCGGTTGAGGGTGCCCGTCCAGTGCCCGATGAGCACGGTGGCCACCGAGTTGCCGGCGAAGTTGGTCAGCGCTCGGGCCTCGGACATGAAGCGGTCGATGCCGACGATGAGGCCGACCCCGTCGAGCAGCTCGGGGCGGTGCGACGAGAGGCCGCCGGCCAGGGTGGCCAGACCGGCGCCGCTGACCCCGGCGGCACCCTTCGACGCGATGACCATGAAGAGCAGCAGCGAGACCTGCTCGCCGATCGCGAGTGGCTGGCCGAGCGCGTCGGCGATGAAGATCGACGCCATGGTCAGGTAGATCGCGGTCCCGTCGAGGTTGAACGAGTAGCCGGTCGGCACGACCACGCCGACGGTGGAGCGGTCGACCCCGGCATGGTTCATCTTGGCGATCAGCCGCGGCAGGGCCGACTCCGAGGAGGACGTCGACAAGATCAGCAGGAACTCGCGCGCGAGGTACTTGAAGAGGCTGAGGATGCTGACCCCGGTGACCGCCTTGAGGATGGCGCCGAGGATGACGAACACGAAGATGAAGCAGGTGATGTAGAACGCGATCATCAGGACCGCGAGGCTCTTGAGGGCGTCGAGGCCGGTCTCGCCGACGACGGCCGCGATGGCGCCGAAGGCTCCGATCGGGGCCGCCCACATCACCATCGCCAGCACCCGGAACACCAGCCGCTGCAGGTGGCCGATGCCGACCAGGATCGGCTGGCCGGCGCGACCCATGGCCTGGATGGCGAAGCCGACGAGCAGCGCGACCAGCAGGGTCTGGAGAACCTCGCCGGAGGTCAGCGAGGAGAAGAGCGAGTCGGGCACGATCCCGACGATGAAGTCGGTCGTCGAGCCGGACTCCCCGGCCTGCTCGGCCCCCGCGGCGGCGACGTCCTCGGTGAGGTTGAGCCCCTCGCCCGGGTCGATGACGTTGCCGACGACCAGGCCGATGGCCAGCGCGACGGTCGACATCGCGAGGAAGTAGCCGAGGGCCAGGCCGCCGACCTTCCCCACACTGGCGGCGCTGCGCACCGAGCCCACCCCGATGACGATCGTGCAGAAGATGACCGGCTGGATCATCATCTTGATCAGGGCGACGAAGGTGGCGCCGATCCACTTCAGGCCGGCGGCGAACTCGGGGGCGGCGAAGCCGACGATGATGCCGAGGACCACCGCCACGATGACCGCGATGTAGAGGAAGTGGGTGCGGTCGCGTGGTGCTGCCGGTGCGGTGGTGTCGGGTGTCGGGCTGGTCATGAGGTCCCTCCGAGTGGGTCCGTCGTCTGGCGAGGCCGTCCGGCGCGTGGCTCGTGACCGGCGTCACCCTTCCGGGGCGGGAGTCTACGCACGTACGCCCCTCGGCACCTTCCGCAAGGCAGCGGCCGCGGGTGAGACACTGCCTGCCGTGACGTCCCCCGACCAGGCTCTGCTCGACCTCGCGGCGCGCCATCGCATCGCCACGGAATACTGGGACTGGCAGGGCGTGCAGGTGCCGGTGACTGCCGAGACCCTGGTCGCCGTGCTCGGCGGGCTCGGTGTCGAGGCAGGCACCGCCGAGTCCGCCCGCGCCGCCCTCGTCGACGCGGACCTCGCCGAGTGGCGCCGGGTGCTGCCGCCGACGGTGGTCGCCCGCACCGGCTGGACCCCCTGGGTCTCCGTTCACGTGCCCGACGGGGTCCCGGTCGCGGTCACCGTCGAGCTCGAGGACGGCTCGTCGCGGACCGTCCGGCAGGTCGACCAGTACGTCGAGCCGCGCGAGGTCGACGGCAGGGTCGTCGGCCGGGCCACCGTCGAGCTGCCGGGCGACCTGCCGCCGGGGTGGCACCTGTTGCACGCCCACGTCGCCGACGGCACCCGGGCCACGGCCACCCTGATCGTCTCACCGGAGCGGCTGCCGCTCCCGGCGGCCCTCCAGCACGACCGGGTCTGGGGGGTGATGACGCAGCTCTACCAGGTGCGCTCGGCCGCCTCCTGGGGGATCGGCGACCTTGGCGACCTCGCCACCCTGGCGACCTGGGCGGGGCGTGACCTCGCCGCCGACTTCGTCCTGGTCAACCCGCTGCACGCCGCCGAGCCGACCGCCCCGATCGAGCCCTCGCCGTACCTCCCGACGACGCGCCGCTTCGCCAACCCGGCCTACCTGCGCGTCGAGGACACCGAGGAGTACGCCGCGGCGCCGACCGTCGTCCGTGCGGCGGTCGACACCGTCGGCGACACCGCCCGGGCCCTCAACGACGACGACACCCTCGACCGCGACACGGCGTGGTTGGCGAAGCGGTCCGCGCTGGCCCTGCTCTTCGACGCCACCGACCGGACCGAGGCGTTCGCCGCATGGCGGACCGGGCAGGGCGCCGGCCTGGTCCGGTTCGCCACCTGGTGCACGGCCGCGGAGGTCCATGGCGTGGCCGGCGCGGGCTGGCCTGCGGATCTCGAGGCGGCCGAGCCGGCGGCGCTGGCGGCGTTCGCGGCGGAGCACGACGAGCAGATCACCTTCCACTGCTGGCTCCAGTGGCTGCTGGTGCGCCAGCTCGGCGAAGTCCAGCGCACCGCCCGCGAGGCCGGGATGTCGCTGGGGGTGGTGCACGACCTCGCGGTGGGCGTCCACCCCGAGGGCGCCGACGCCTGGGGCCTGCGTGACTCCCTGGTCCGCGGGGTGACGGTGGGTGCGCCGCCCGACCAGTTCAACCAGCTCGGCCAGGACTGGTCGCAGCCGCCGTGGCACCCCGAACGGCTCGCGGAGCTGGGCTACGCGCCGTTCCGTGACATGGTTCGCGCGCTGCTCGAGGACGCGGGCGGCCTGCGGATCGACCACGTGATCGGGCTGTTCCGGCTCTGGTGGGTGCCCGACGGGATGGGTGCCCGCGCGGGTGCGTACGTCCGCTACGACCACGAGGCGCTGATCGGGATCCTGGTGCTGGAGGCCTCCCGCGCCGGCGCCGTCGTGATCGGCGAGGACCTCGGCGTGGTCGAGCCGTTCGCCCGCGACTACATGAGCGAGCGCGGCCTCCTCGGCACCTCGATCCTGTGGTTCGAGTGGGGTCACGACGGCCGGCTCCTGGCGCCCGAGTCCTACCGTGAGCTCTGCCTGGCCACCGTGACCACCCACGACCTGCCGCCGACCGCGGGCTACCTGGCGCTCGCCCACGTCGAGCTCCGGGAGCGCCTCGGCCTGCTCACCCTCACGGTCGAGGAGGAGCGGGCCAACGAGCGCGCCGCCCTCGACCGGGTGCGCAGCGCGCTCGCCGAGCGCGGTCTGCTCGCGACGGACGCCTCGGTCGACGACCAGGTCGTGGCGCTGCACCGCTACCTCGGGCTCACCCCGTCCAAGATGCTGGGCGTCGCCCTCGCCGACCTCGTCGGGGATCCGCGGATCATCAACCAGCCCGGCACCAACAACGAGTACCCCAACTGGCGGCTGCCGCTCGCCGGCCCCGACGGGGAGCCGATGCCGCTCGAGGACGTCGTCCGCAGCGAGCGGGCACGCACACTCGCGGCCGTGATGCGGCGGGACGCGCGCTAGTCCGTCCGGGTCGAGTGCTCAGCCCCTCCGCGGGAGGGACCACCTGAGCACTCGACTCGACGCGGGTCAGCTCGTCCAGGCACGCCAGAGCGCGGCGTACTCACCGTCGCGCTCGACCAGCTCGTCGTGCGAGCCGAGCTCGGCCACCCGGCCGTCGATGACGACCGCGATCCGGTCGGCGTCGTGGGCGGTGTGCAGCCGGTGAGCGATCGCGACCACGGTGCGGTTGGAGAGCAGCGCGTTCATCGAGCCCTCCACCGTGCGGGCGGTCCGCGGGTCGATCAGCGAGGTGGCCTCGTCGAGCACGAGCGTGTGCGGGTTTGCGATGATCAGCCGGGCCAGCGCGACCTCCTGGGCCTGCGCGGGCGTCAGCGCCTGGTTGCCCGAGCCGACCAGGGTGTCGAGCCCGTCGGGGAGGCGGCGCACCCAGTCGGCGGCACCGACCGCGGCGAGCGCGGCCCATACCTGGTCGTCGGTCGACTCCTCGCGGGCGAGGAGGATGTTGTCGCGCACCGAGCCCACGAACACGTGGTGCTCCTGGGTCACCAGCGCGACCTCGGTGCGCAGCCGCTCCAGCGGGAGCCGGGTGAGCTCGACCCCGCCGATGCGGACCGAGCCGGTGCGCGGCCCGTTGATGCCCGACAACAGCCGGCCGAGGGTCGACTTGCCGGAACCCGACGGACCGACGATCGCGAGGCGCTCACCGGGGCGCAGGGTCAGGTCGACGCCGTGGAGCACGTCGTGTCCCTCGCGGTAGGCGAAACGGAGGTCCTCGCCGACCAGGTCCGGCCCCGCCGGGACGTCGTCGCCGGGCTCCCGGTCCGGCGGCACCTGGGCGATGCCGAGCAGCCGGCTGGTCGAGGCCGCGCCCACCTGGAGCCGGTCCACCTCGCCCACCAGCCGGTCCAGCGGACCGCTGAGGGCCTCGACGTAGAGCACGGCGGTGGTGATCTGACCCAGGCTCACCCAACCCCGGCTGTAGCCGTAGGCGCCGACGAGCAGGGTCAGCACCCGGGGGGCGTTGAACGCCACGTCGATCACCGCGAAGAGCAGGTTGCGCAACGTCATGCCGTAGCGCTCGACCTGCGACGACACCGCGATGTCGTCGTCGCCCGCCCGGATCCGTCGGCGCCCCAGCCCGAGCGCCTCGACCGTGCGGGCGCCCTCGACGGTCTCGGTGAGCGTCGTGTTGATCTGGGAGTACGTCGCACCCTCGGCGATGTAGCACTTCTGGGCGCGCTGGAGGTAGCGCCGTACCTGGAACATCGACGACCCGATCAGCACCAGCGCCGGCACCGCCAGCACCACCGAGTTGAGCAGCATCGCCACGATCGAGAGCGTCACCGTGAGCAGGGAGATGATCGCCATCGGCACGCCGTACTGCACCGAGCGGCTCATCGTGCCGACGTCGCGGGTGACCCGGGTGACCAGGTCTCCGGTGCTGGCACCCTCGACGCGGCCGAGCGGCAGCCGGAGGATGGTGTCGATGATGTACTCGCGGGCCGAGGAGAGCAGGTCCTGACCGAAGTACGTCGACGTGCGTTGGCCCAGGAACGTGAAGAGGGCCTGCGCGGCGACGACGGCCAGGATCACCAGGGCCAGCGAGGTGACGGCGGCCGTGGACTGGAGGCCGTCGACGGTGCGGTCGATCAGGTTGCCCAGCAGTCGGGGGACCAGGAGACCGCTCGCCGCGGCGAGCGCGTTGAGCACCACCATCGCCGCGAAGGCGCCACGCCGCCGCCGGACCAGGTCACGGACGAACGCGACGACGGCATCGTTGCCGGCGACCGGCCACCCACGCTCGGGGCTGCGTGACTCGGCGAAGACGCGTTCGGCGCGCTCCTCACGGAGCAGGTGTCGCGCCTTCAGCGCGCGCAGTCGCGCCGGCACGTCGGCGTCGACCGGTGGCACCAGGGCGGGAGGGATGACAGGCGGGTCCAGGGCGCGGTCGCGCCAGGTGTCGGGGGAGGAGGCGAGGAGGTCAGGCATTGCTCGGCTCCTCGTCGAGGGCGCGGGCGACCACGCGGCGGTAGTCGGGGCTGGAGTCGAGCAGACCGACGTGGGTGCCGGACGCGACGACCCGGCCGCCCTCGAGGAGGACGACGTGGTCGGCGTGGTGCAGCCACAGCGGTGACACGCTGGCCACCACAGTGGTCCGGCCCTGTCGGTGCCCGGCTACCCGCTCGGCGATCCTGGCCTCGGTGTGCGCGTCGACCGCGGAGGTCGGCTCGACCAGCACCAGGACCGGAGCGTCGGTGCCCAGCACCCGGGCCAGGACGACCCGCTGCCGCTGGCCGCCCGACAGCCCGCGGCCCCGTTCGTCGAGCACGCCCTGCCAGCCGCCCGGGAGCGCGTCGTACACGTCCTCGGCGTTGGCGACGCGGATGGTCTCCTCGGCCTGCTCACGGCTGAGCACGCCGTGCGGGTCGATCGCGTCCTGGAGCGTGCCGGCGAAGAGCTGGCTGCCGGTGTCGCTGACCACGATCCGGCGGCGCACCTCGTCGAGTCGGACCCGGCCGAGGTCGACGCCGCCGAGCCGCACGCCCCAGGGTCGGCTGGCGCGCTCCTCGTCGAGGGCGGCGATGCGCTCGCGCTCGGCCAGCCGCTCGGCCCGGGAGCGGCGCGCGGCGCGGCCCTTGAGGTGGTCCTCGGTCTCGAGGGCTACCGGCTCGGCGTCGGAGGGGAGGTAGCGGCCGAGTCGGTCGGCGAGGGCGGCGGTGTCCTCGGGGGTGGCGCTGACCACGACGGTCAGGGCGCCGGGGACGGCCACGAAACCGCTGGCCTCGTCGACGAGGTCACCGTCGAGGGGCAGGTCGACGGGGCTCGCCGTCTCCCGCCACGGGGGCGCCTGCTCGAAGATGCCGATGGCCTTGCGAGCCGACACCAGACCACGGGTGACCTTCTGGGCGAACTCGAAGAAGGTCTGGATCGGTCCGACCATGAAGAGGCCGTAGCCCAGGAAGCTGATGAGCTGACCGATCGAGAGGGTGCCGTCGATGACCTGCCGGGTGCCGACGACCATCAGGAGCACCAGGAAGCAGCCCGAGAAGAGGACGCCGATCGCCTCGATGGCGGCCTGCCACAGGCCGGCCGAGATGCCGGCCCGCTTGGTGCGCTGAGACTGCCCGGCGTAGTTGCGGCCGAAGGTGCGCTCGCCGCCGATGCCGCGGAGGATCCGGAGGCCGGCGACGATGTCGGTCGCCATCGAGGTCAGCTCGGAGCTGCGGGACCGCTCCACCGCCTGGCGGCGGTGCAGTGGCCGCAGCAGCGGGAGAGCGACCCCGACCAGGACCGGGGCGGCGACGAGCACCAGGATGCCCAGCGTGGTCGAGGTCGAGAGCACGATCGCCGCGACGATCAGGTAGGCCACCAGTTGGGCCGAGGCACGGGCAGTGATCTCGGTCAGTGCGCCGAACTCGTCGGAGTCGCTCGAGGCGACGCTGAGCACCTCGCCGGTCGGGGCCCGGCGCGGCAGCACGTGGCCCATCTGCACCGCCTTGCGGGCCACCATCTGGGTGGTGCCGTAGAGCGCGATGAGCCAGCTGCGCACGATCAGGGTGTGCATGGCGATGCCGAAGACGGCGCCGACCACCGTCACCAGCAGGAGCAGCCCGGACCAGCCGAGGGTGGCCTCGCGTGACCCGCCCAGGATGCCCTGATCGACCGCCTTGCCGACCAGCCACGGGCCGACGGTGAGCGGCAGCTGCCACAAGATGCCGACCAGCACCGAGGCCAGGATGACGCCGCGCTGCTGGCGCAGGTGCCAGCGCAGGAACGCGCCCGGGCTGGCTGTGTCTGGGTCTCCGGGGGTGGCGGCGTCGGGCCCGGACCCCGCAGGGGCCTCGTTCCCGGACTCGAAGGCCGTGGTGGTGGGTGGGAAGTCGCGCATCGCTCGTTGAGCCTAGGTGGCGTGGTCGAGTGCAGGCCAACGAGATTCGGTCCCAGGCGTGGAGGTGGGGGCTGTCAGGGCCAGACGAGGCCCACGACCTCCTCGGAGATCCCCCACAAGCGGCGCTGGGACTCCAGATCGTGCGAGGGTGCGCTCGAGCTGACCACCTGCGGCAGCCCGCGCCACTGGTGGAAGCTCGACGGCCCCACGTACGTCGCGCCCGGCAGGTCGTCGGTCGCGGCCATCAGGGTCGGCAGGGCGCCGTCGACCGGTGACTGCGACACGGCGTTGGTCGCGGCCTGCAGGATCGACGCGCGAGCCCCGCCGGCGCTGCCGAGCTGGCCGTTGACCACCAGGTGGGTGCCGGCGAAGCCCGGGTGTGCGGCCAGGGCTCGGACCGGGAGCCCGCCCCGCCGGGCCCGACGGTCCAGCTCGTAGGTGACGAGCAGGTTGGCCAGCTTGGTCTCGCCGTACACCCGCCACCGCCGGTAGCGACCGACCTCATGCAGAGGGTCACCGAGCGGCGCCCGCGCCGCCATCCGGTGGGCGTTGGACGACACGGCCACCACGCGGCCGTCACCCGACGCGACCAGCTGGGGCAGCAGCAGGCCGGTGAGCAGGAAGGGCCCGAAGTGGTTGGTGGCCAGCTGGGACTCCAGGCCGTCGACGGTCCGGGAGTACGCCGGGGCCATCACGCCGGCGTTGTTGACCAGCACGTCCACGGCACCGAGGGCAGTTGCCCGGGCGGCCGCGCTGCGCACGGAGGAGAGGTCGGCCAGGTCGACGGTGAGCGTCTCGAGCCGGGCGCTCGGCACCGCCTCGCGGATCGCGGCACCGGTCGCGGCGAGCCTGGACTCGGTCCGCCCGGCGAGCACGACCCGGGCTCCGCGTCGCGCCAGCTCGAGCGCGGTGTGGTGGCCCAGGCCGCCGACGGACACGCCGGTCACGACGACCGTGCGGCCGGACTGGTCGGGCATGTCGTCAAGCGTCCACGCGCCGGTCGTCACGGGGTCACCGCGATCAGGTCGACGAGCCGCTGGCCGAGCTCCTGGTCGCCGTCCACGCGGACCGAGCCGGGTGCCGGGCTGGTGCGACCGCCCGCGAGCAGGATGAAGGCCTCACGGTCCAGGGACAGCGACACCGTGGGGGTCGAGGGCCGCTCGGGCAGGCGCTGGCCGCGACCACGCTCGTCGACCTCGAAGGCGGTGGGGGGCTGGCCGGTCACGTCGATGACCAGGGTGGTGCCCGTCGGGGCGCCGGCGCGCTTGGCCAGCACGTAGCCCATGCTCTCGGCGAGGTAGACCGCAGTGTGCTCGGCGGCCGGGCTGTCCAGTCCGCCCGGCCGGCCGACGGCCCGGCGCACGTCCTGCTCATGCATCCAGACGTCGAGCGGCCGGTTGCGCAGCAGCGTCTGCCAGTCCCAGCCGACCCCGCCCAAGATCTGCGGCGGCTTGGCGGAGCCGTCGGTGGGCGGATCGGCCAGCAGCGCCGTCTTGCGGGTGGTCGCGGACTCGCGGATCTCGTTGATGAGCTCGTCGGCGGAACGGTCCCGGCGCGACACCACGCCCTGCTCGGTGTAGAGCCCCATCAGGCCCGTGGCGTGGTCGGGCTCCCCCACCTCCACTGTCTCCTCGGGGTGGCCGGCCAGCACGCCCTCGAGGTGGGCGATGTGGGCGGCGACCGCGCGCACGTCCCAGCCCGGCAGGTCGGTCGGTGTCGACCACTCGGCGTCGGGGATCTCCTCGAGCAGCGTGGTGAAGTCCTCGATCGCCTGCCACCAGACCTCGACGTACTCCGCCAGCCGTTCGCGATCGCTCATAGGCGCAGCCTAGGAGCAGGGGGCGACGCGACGGTTCCCGACCCATTAGCCTCCGGCCATGGCCGAGCCCGACGAGGAACCGCGACGAGACCGAGGCGGAGAAGCTCGACCGCAACTGGAACGACATGCTCCAGGAGCTGCGGGTCATGCAGACCGGGACCCAGCTGATCGCCGGCTTCCTGCTGACGCTGCCCTTCACCGACCGGTTCGCCGAGCTCACTGGCTTGGAGGAGGCGACGTACCTCGGTCTGGTGCTGCTGTCCGGCCTCACGCTGGCCGTGATCCTGGCGCCGATCAGCATCCACCGCCGGCTGTTCGGCGAGAGGGTCAAGGACCGCCTCGTGTCCGCCGCCCACCGACTGATGGTCGTGGCCCTGACCCTGGTCGGCGTGCTCATCACCGCCATCATCGTGTTCATCTTCCAGGTGGTGATCGGGACGACGGTGGCGCTGGCGGTCGGTGCGGGTGTGGCGCTCGTGGTCGTGGCGCTGCTGGTGGTGCTGCCGATCGTGATCCTGCCGCGCCGCACGTGACCCGGGGCACGTCGCCGTCGAATCGGGGCCGGACCCTCACGGCCACTAGGGTCGGAGGCAGCCAGCGGCCGTGTGTGTGACGGCCGCTTCTCTTCAAGGCCCGGTGTGGTGCAGGCGCGGATGCGCGTGCAGAGACCAGCGATCGGGTTGCCCCAGATGCCGTGGGGGAGAGATCGCGTCTCGCCGGCTCACCGGCTCCGCTCCCGCGGAACCGTGCGCTGACGCACCCATGCCCCGTCGCGCCCACGAGCACCCGTGCGTGCCTGCGCGACGAGCACCACCGGAAGAAGCCCTGTGACCCTCACCGTCGACCCCGTCAGCACCGCGTTCGCCGATCTCATGTCGCCCGACGTCGTGGCCGCCCTCGCCAAGCAGGGCATCACCGAGCCCACCCCGGTCCAGGCCGCCGTCATCCCCGATGCCATCGCCGGCCACGATGTCCTTGGCCGGGCCCGGACCGGCTCGGGCAAGACTCTCGCCTTCGGGCTGCCGATCCTGGCCAAGCTGGCCGGCTCCCGGTCGCGTCCCGGCCGGCCCCGCGCCGTCATCGTGGTCCCGACCCGCGAGCTGGCCAACCAGGTCAGCCGGTCCATCCAGCCGCTGGCCGACGCCGTCCGGCTCAAGCTGGTCACCGTCTACGGCGGCACGCCGTACGACCGCCAGATCCGGCGCCTGCGCCAGGGCGCCGACATCGTCGTTGCCACGCCGGGTCGGCTCGACGACCTGCTGGAGAAGGGCGACTGCTCGTTCGAGGACATCCAGGTCACCGTCCTCGACGAGGCCGACCACCTGTGCGACCTCGGCTTCTACCCGGCCGTCGACAAGCTGGTCGGGCTGACCCCTGCCGGCAGCCAGCGGATGCTGCTCTCGGCCACCCTCGACGGCGACGTCGACCGGCTGGTCCGTACGCACCTGCGCAACCCGCGCACCCACCAGCTCGACCCCAACGCCGGTGCGGTCACCACGATGACCCACCACACCCTCGTCGTCGGTGGCTTCCGCGACAAGGTCGAGGCTGCGGCCGACCTGGTCCGCGCCAACGGCCGGACCATCATCTTCACCCGGACCCGCGACGGTGCCGTCGAGCTCGCCCACGCCCTCGGTGACCAGAGCCTCGAGGCCGTCGACCTGCACGGCGACCTGAGCCAGCGGGTCCGTGAGCGCAACCTGCAGCGCTTCTCGTCCGGCAGGGCCCAGGTCGTCGTCGCCACCGACGTCGCGGCCCGCGGCATTCACGTCGACGACGTCGACCTCGTCGTCCACTTCGACGCCGCCAACGATCCCAAGGCCTACCTGCACCGCTCGGGCCGCACGGCGCGTGCCGGCAAGGACGGCTGCGTCGTCACCATCTCGACGCCGAAGTTCGTCTCCCAGGTGGTCCGCCTCCAGCAGGGTGCCGGCGTCGAGGTCCTGCACCATGACCTGCGCAGCGTCCCCCGCCCGATGACCGCCGAGGCGCTCGCCGAGCACGGCGACCGCACCCCGCCCAGGTCCCCGGCCCGCACCACCACCGGCAGCCGGCCCAGTAGCGGCGGCCGACCGCCGTACCGCGGCCAGGGAGGCCAGGGAGGCCAGGGAGGCCAGGGAGGCCAGGGAGGCCAGGGAGGCCAGGGAGGCCAGGGCGGTGGCCAGCGCAGCCGCTCGGCCGCCAACACCTGGCATCGCTGACAACCCGGCGAGCAGGCCCCACTTCACACCCGAGCCGGCGCCAATATCCCTGACGAGGACAGTGGCGCCGGGTGGGCGGTGAAGTGGCGCCGGGTGGGCGGTGAAGTGGCGCCGGGTCAGGGGAGTGCGAGCGACACGGCGATGGCCAGCATCGTGAGGCCGATCAGCACGTCGAGGACCTGCCAGGCCCGCGGCGAGGAGAGCAGGCCGTGCGCGCGTCGGGCGCCGTACCCCAGCCCGACGAACCACGCCACGCTCGCCACGCAGGCGCCGGCCCCGAACCACCACCGCCCGGCCGGGCCGTGGGTGCTCGCGATCGTGCCGAGCAGCAG
>JBDSLK010000064.1:0-30458 GCA_039916425.1 Nocardioides sp. | reverse complement strand
GTCGTGGACCGCGTGGTGGCGGGCGCCTCGGTGGGGGTCGCGGTCGGCAACGGCGCGGGCGCCTCGGTGGGGGTCGCGGTCGGCGACGGCGCGGGCGCTTCGGTGGGGGTCGCGGTCGGCGGCGCGGGCGCAGTCGTGGGCGCCTTCGTGGGCGACTGGGTGGGCGCCTTGGTGGGGGTCGCGGTCGGCTGCTTCGTGGGCGACGGCGAGGAGCCGCCGAGGGCCGGCGGCGCCACGGCCGGTGGTCCCTCGCTCGCTCCCTGCCAGGCGAAGGCCACCGAGCCACCGGCGGGGATCTCCAACGAGCCGGCGCCGAGTGTCGAGTAGGTCCACGAGCCGGACGTGCCGTTGGACCAGTAGAGGCCCCAGTAGGCATCGGCCGGTGAGGTGTTGACGCACGGGTCCGACGCCGGGGCGCCCGAGACGCGACAGACGAAGCCGGGCTGGCGCTGGGCGTAGGTGAGCGGGAAGCCGTTCCCGGTGAACAGCGACGTCGCCGTCCTACCGCTGCCCTCCAGGTCGCAGGTCGCCTGCGCGCCGGACCCGAGCTCGCGGAAGTCCACGACCACGCTCACACCGCCCGCGGCGGTGCAGGGGGCCGCCTCGGCCGGTGACGCCCCGACGACCGTCAGGGACGCCGCCGCCACCGCGAGGGTGGCGACGGCGAGCCGGAGCAGCCGAGGTGTCACGGAAGGCCGACGACGACCTTGGCCGTCTCGCCCGCGGCGTTGACGACGGTGTACGTCGCCGACGCCGCGCGAGTCCTCGGGAGGTCGAAGGCGACGCGGGTCGCCTCCCCGCCGCCGACGACCGCCTTCTCGACCCCGGGGCCGGTCACGCAGACCCGCTCACCGGGGGCGACGCCGGCCAGCCCGAGACGGACCTTGCCGGAGGCAGCCCGACCGGTCACCACGAGCCGACCCGACGCCGCGGGAGCGGCGAGGAGCACGGGCAGCGCCTGGGCACTCGCTCGGCGCCACTGGTCGCTGCTGGCCTTGGTGATGCCCTTCGACACGCCGGCGCGGAAGGCCTTGGCGTCGTAGGCGATGGCGCCGGCCTCGCCCGCGAGCTTGCCGGCGCACGATCCCGCCGACACCGCCTGGTGGCGTCGGACGAACGCCGCGGCCCTGGCCGCCGGGTCCTTGCGGCCGGCCTCGGCCAGCACCCACCCGGCGAGGCCGGTGCTGTTGGTGTTGGGCTTGGAGGTGGTGGTGCCGCCGCCGAAGCCGCCGTTGTCGCGCTGCGTCTCGACCAGCCAGCGTGTCGAGCGCTTGATGGCCCTGGTGATCCTCGTGGTCGGCTTGATCTCGCGCAGCGCCAGGGTGGCGATGGCGGTGGCGTCGGTGTCCGCGGCGCGGTCGGACGCCGGGGCGCCGACGCAGCTCTGGTCGGAGGCGTCGGGGTCGGTGTTGAAGCCGAGGCGGAAGTAGCCGGGGCCGCACTGCTGCTCGAGCAGGTAGGACACGACGGCCTTGGCGCGCGGGGACGACGCTTCGCTCAGGGACCACGCGGCGTAGGACTGGCCCACGACGTTGGAGAAGTCCCCGAACTCCGACTTGTCAGCGATCCGCCCCGAGGTCCCGACCAGGCTCTCGAGCTGGGCGATGAGGTCGACCCCGCCGAAGTCGCTGGGCTTGCGGTCGGCCACCAGTGCGAGCACCGCGGCCTTCGCGGTCGCACCGGCGTACACGTCGGTGCTGTCGAAGTCGGCGCCGGTGGTGTAGCTCGCGACCTGGGCCGCGACGGCCTTGGCGATCCGGTCGACCTTGCCCGCCTTGCCTACCGCATCGAGGCCGAGGGCCGTGTCGATGCTGAGACCGTAGTCGTCGAAGTCGAACTCGGTGTTGTGGATGAGTCCGCGCGTGAGCTCGCCGGAAAGCCAGGAGGCGCTGACGCGGGCGGGCGCCCGGTCGGATTTGCCGGCTGGGGCGGCTGGGGCGGCCTCGGCGGCCCGGACCGGGGTGCCGATCGTGGCGGAGACTGCCACGGAGAGGCCGGCGGCCAGCACGGCCGCACGACGAAGGTGCAACGACATGATTTCCTTCCCGCTGCGCACGGCGGGACGGCCCGGACCAGCCGGAGCGAACCCGCCGTTGTTCCTCGACAGCGTGTGTTCAGGACGTCCCGTCACGGGCACTCCGGCTTGCTGCCCCGGGCATGGTGCCCCGGGTCGGCCTACGGTTGCGGGTCAGCGCCGGACTCGGACCGGCTTTCCCCACGACGGGCGTTGGATTGATGTGTGGGCGTCAACCTACCCCCGGGTGGGCTCGTCCCGACATCCCGGACCACGATTGGTGGACTCGGTAACGATTCGGCTACGGTCGCCAGATGCTTCAGCACGGTACGAGCTCGCGCGCGCCCGGACAGTCCCGCCAGTCCCGACAGCCCCGGGAGCCGCGACGTGGTCTTCTCGTCGTGGCCCTCACCGCTCTCGTGACGGTGCTCGCGGTCGGGCTCCTGAGCCCGACCAGCGGCGCCTCGGGATCCCGCGGCGACGGCCCGGTGCCCCTCGGCACCTCGCCGTTCCAGCTCAAGGTGGGCACCTTCAACATCCTCGGCTCCCAGCACACCGCCCGGCCCGGCGGCTTCGCGCCCGGCCACGTGCGGGCGGGCTACACCGCCGACCTGATCTCGATGAAGAAGATCGACGTCATCGGGCTCCAAGAGGTCCAGCAGGACCAGCTCCGGGTCCTGGGCCGCGACCTCGACAAGTACTGGATCTGGCCCTACAAGCGGCTGGGGACGGCGCAGGGCCTACGCCTCCAGATCGCCTACAAGCGCGACGCCTTCGACCTCGTCGAGGCCAAGAAGATCTACACCCGCTTCGACGGCAACCGGCGCCCGATCCCCTACGTCCGTCTGCGCGATCGGGCCAGCGGTCAGGAGTTCTGGTTCATGACGTTCCACAACTCCCCCAAGGCGATGGAGGCCGAGCGCGACCGCGCTACCCAGGCCGAGATCGCCCTGGTCAACAGGCTGCGCCGTACCGGTGTCCCCGTCGTCATCGGCGGCGACACCAACGAGTGGGTCGAGTTCTTCTGCAAGATGGGTCGCGGTGCCGAGATGCACTCCGCGTCCGGAGGCCGGCTCTACCCCGCCTGCCGCGCCGCCGCCAACCCGGTCTTCGACTACGTCATGGCCAACCCGCGCCTGGACTTCTTCAGGTACCGCCAGCTGGGCGGCCGCGTCGTGTGGCGCGCCAGCGACCACAAGCTCGTCACCGCCAAGGTGCGACTGGCCGACGCCTCCTAGCCGAGCTTCTCCAGGATCAGCTCGCGGACGCGGCCGGCGTCGGCCTGGCCGCGCATCTCCTTCATCACCGCGCCGATGAGCGCGCCCGCGGCGGCCAGCTTGCCGTCGCGGATCTTGTCGGCGACATCGGGGTTGGCCGCGATGGCGTTGTCGACGGCGGCGCCGAGGGCGCCGTCGTCGGACACGATCGCCAGGTTGCGCGCGGCCACCACCTCCGCCGGTGAGCCCTCGCCGGCCAGCACGCCGTCGAAGACCTGTCGGGCGAGCTTGTCGTTGAGGCTGCCGTCGTCGACGAGCCGCTGCACCTGGGCGACCTGGGCCGGGGTGACGCCGAGGGCGGTGATCTCGACCCCGGCGTCATTGGCGCGACGGGCCAGGTCGGAGAGCCACCACTTGCGCGCGGCCTGGGCGGAGGCACCGGCCGCGACGGTCTCCTCGACCAGGCCGACCGCGCCGGCACCGACGGTGTCGCGCATCTCGAGGTCGGAGAAGCCCCAGTCGGCCTGCAACCGTGAGCGCCGTACGCGCGGCGGCTCGGGCAGCGTGGCCCGCAGCTCCTCGACCCAGGCGCGGGACGGGGCTACGGGGACCAGGTCCGGCTCGGGGAAGTAGCGGTAGTCCTCCGCGTCGGACTTCTCGCGGCCGCTGGTCGTGACGCCGGTGTCCTCGTGCCAGTGACGGGTCTCCTGGAGGATCGAGCCACCGCCGTCGAGGATCGCGGCGTGCCGTCGCATCTCGTAGACGACCGCCCGCTCGACCGAGCGCAGGGAGTTGACGTTCTTGGTCTCGGTGCGGGTGCCCAGCGCCCCGTCGCCGGCGGGCGACAGCGACAGGTTGACGTCGGCGCGGATCGACCCCTGGTCCATGCGCGCGTCGGAGACCGCGAGGGCCACGATCATCTCGCGCAGCTGGGAGACGTAGGCCTTGGCGATCTCCGGTGCGCGCTCCCGCGCTCCCCGGATCGGCTTGGTGACGATCTCGATGAGCGGGATGCCGGCCCGGTTGTAGTCGACCAGGGAGTAGTCGGCCCCCTGAATTCGACCGCTGCGGCCGGACCTTTGGACGTGCAGCGACTTGCCGGTGTCCTCCTCCATGTGGGCACGCTCGATCTCGACCCGGAACACCTCGGGCTCGCCGTCGCCGTTCTCGACCATGACGTCGAGGTAGCCCTCGAAGGCGATCGGCTCGTCGTACTGCGAGGTCTGGAAGTTCTTCGGCATGTCCGGGTAGAAGTAGTTCTTCCGGGCGAAGCGGCACCACTCGGCGATCTCGCAGTTGAGTGCGAGACCGATCCGCATCGCGGACTCGACCGCTACCCGGTTGACCACCGGCATCGCGCCGGGCAGGCCCAGGCAGGTGGGGCATACCTGGGTGTTGGGCTCCGCGCCGAACTCGGTCCGGCAGCCGCAGAACATCTTCGAGGCCGTGTTGAGCTCGACGTGCACCTCGAGGCCGAGGGCCGGGTCGAACTTCTCCAGCGCCTCCTCCAGCGACAACAGCTCGGTCATGCGGGTGCTCCGTCCAGCTCGGGGGCCTGCGCGATGAGCGCACCACCCCACTTGTTCGCCAGCAGCGCCTCGAGCGCGGCGCCGACCCGGTAGACCCGGTCGTCGGCGAGTGCCGGCGCGAGGATCTGGACGCCGGTGGGCAGGCCGTCCTCGACGGCGAGTCCGCTCGGCACCGAGATGCCCGGGACGCCGGCGAGGTTGGCGGGGATGGTGGCGAGGTCGTTGAGGTACATCGCCAGCGGGTCGTCGAGCTTCTCGCCCAGCTTGAACGCCGTGGTCGGTGCCGTCGGCGAGACCAGCACGTCGGCCTTCGTGAAGGCCGCCTCGAAGTCGCGGGTGATCAGCGTGCGCACCTTCTGGGCCTGCCCGTAGTAGGCGTCGTAGTAGCCGCTGGACAGGGCGTAGGTGCCCAGGATGATCCGGCGCTTCACCTCGTCTCCGAAGCCGGCGTCGCGGGTCGCGCGCATGACCTCCTCGGCGGACGGCGACTCGACGCCCGGGGGCAGGACCCGGAGGCCGTAGCGCATGGCGTCGAACTTCGCGAGGTTGCTCGACGCCTCTGCCGGGAGGATCAGGTAGTAGGCCGCCAGGGCGTGCACGAAGTGCGGGCAGGAGACCTCGACCACCTCGGCGCCCGCCGCGACCATCAGCTCGACCGACTCCTGGAAGCGCGCCAGCACCCCCGCCTGCCATCCTCCGTCTTGTGGGCCATCGCCGCCGAGCTCGGTGACGACGCCGATGGTGACCCCGGAGAGGTCGCCGGTGGCGCCGAGGCGGGCGGCCTCGGCGAGGCCGGGCAGCGGCTGGTCGACGCTGGTCGAGTCGAGCGGATCGTGACCGCCGATCACCTCGTGCAGCAAGGCGGCGTCGAGCACCGTGCGGGTCACCGGGCCGGCCTGGTCGAGAGAGCTGGCCAGGGCGACCAGCCCGTAGCGCGAGACCCCGCCGTACGTCGGCTTGACGCCGATCGTGCCCGTGACGGCTGCGGGCTGGCGGATCGAGCCGCCGGTGTCGGTACCGATGGCCAGCGGGGCCTCGAAAGCCGCCACGGCGGCCGCGGACCCGCCGCCGGAGCCGCCCGGGATCCGGGTCAGGTCCCACGGGTTGTGGGTCGGGCCGTAGGCGGAGTGCTCGGTGGAGGAGCCCATCGCGAACTCGTCCATGTTGGTCTTGCCGAGGATCGGAAGTCCGGCGGCCCGCAGTCGGGCCACCACCGTCGCGTCGTACGGCGGGACCCAGCCCTCCAGGATCTTCGACCCGCAGGTGGTCGGCAGGCCCCGGGTGGCGAGCACGTCCTTGACCGCGATCGGCACGCCGTCGAGCGCGCTCCGCGGGGTGCCCGCGCGGCGGTACTCGTCGGCGTCGTCGGCCTGGGCCAGCGCACCCTCGGGGTCGACGTGGAGGAACGCGTGCACGGCGCCGTCGACGGCGCCGATCCGGTCGAGATGGGCCTGGGTCAGCTCGACGCTGGTGACCTCGCCGGCGGCGAGGGCGCCGGCGAGGTCGGCGGCGGTCCGGCGGGTCCAGTCCGGTGCGCTCACTGCTCGTCCCCCAGGATCCGCGGCACCGCGAAGCGCTGCTGCTCGTGCGCCGGAGCGCCGGAGAGTGCCTGCTCGGCGGTCAGGCCGGGCACCACGACGTCGTCGCGGAACACGTTGGTCAGCGGGATCGCGTGCGACGTCGGCGGGACGTCGTCGCCCGCCACCCTGCTGATGGAGGCGACCGACTCCAAGATCACGTTGAGCTGGGGCGCCAGGTGGTCGAGCTCGGCGTCGGAGAGGTCGATCCGGGCCAGGTCGGCCAGGTGCGCAACCTCGTCACGCGTTATCTCGGGCATGTCCTGAATCCTAAGGGGGCAGCCGCGGCCCCACCGCGCGGGTCCGCGCCGCATCGGTGAGGGTGAACCTCACGGACGGACACCCGGGGCGACCACCGTCCGAGGGGCACTTCCCGGACCCGGTCCAGGCTGCCTGGAGGAGCAGCCGGAGGTGGCGTCGGTCACACCGTCGTCGTAGCGTGCACTGCGGAGGGCCCGCCCAGGGAACCCCCGTGAAGGAGCCAGCATGAACATCCGCCAGCACCGCCTCGGCGCGGTCGCCCTGCTCACCGCCGTCGCCACGGCGCTCGTTGCGGCCCCGACCGCGCAGGGCGCGCCCCGGGCGCCCGGGGAGACGATCGCGACAGTCTCGCGCTACGTGGCGCTCGGCGACTCCTACAGTGCGGCACCGCTGGTGCCGACACTCCAGATCGCGGGCGGCTGCTTCCGCTCCACCAACAACTACGCCAACGTCGTGTCCCGGGCCCTGCCGGGCGACACCTTCGTGGACCGCACCTGCAGCGGTGCCGACACCGCCGACCTGACGGCCTCGCAGCTGCCGGGCACGCCGGCCCAGCTGAGCGCCGTCACCGCCGACACCGACCTGGTGACCCTGGGCATCGGCGGCAACGACGAGTCGGTCTTCGGCACCCTCGTCGGTCTGTGCCCCTCGCTTCGCGCCAGCGACCCGACCGGGGCGCCTTGTCGCGACCTGATGCGCTCCGACGGTCAGGACCGGCTGCTCGCGGCCGTGGCCCGCACCGAGGACCGGATCGTGGAGGTCGTCGCCGCCATCGAGGAGCGCGCCCCGCGGGCCCGCGTCATGCTGGTGGGCTACCCGCAGATCGCGCCGAGCCAGGGCACCTGCCCCGGGCTGCTGCCGCTCGCGGATGGCGACTACCACTACGCCAACCAGGTCAACAAGCGCCTGACGACGGCCGTCCGGCACGCTGCGGCGCGGACCCACGTGGACTACGTCGACGTCTGGCAGGCCAGCCAGGGCCACGACGTCTGCTCGGCCGACCCGTGGATCAACGGCCAGGTGACGGATCCGACCCGCGCCCTGAACTACCACCCGTTCGCCAACGAGCAGGCCGCCGTGGCCGCGCTCATCCTCGACCAGCTGGGCTGACCCGGGCGCCCTCAGAGAGACGCGGGACCGCCCGCGAGCAGGGCCTCGAAGCCGTCCTCGTCGAGGACGGTCACGCCGAGCGACTCGGCCTTGTCGGCCTTGGAGCCGGCATTGTCGCCCACGACCACGTAGTCGGTCTTCTTCGACACCGAGCCCGCCGCCTTGCCGCCGCGGGCGATGATCGCCTCCTTGGCGGAGTCGCGGGTGTGTCGCTCCAGCGACCCGGTCACGACCAGCGTGAGCCCTTCGAGAGTGCGGGCCACCGACTCGTCACGCGCGTCGGCCATGGTGACCCCGGCCGCGGCCCACTTGTCCACGATCGCGCGGTGCCAGTCGGCGTCGCCCCCCTGGTCGCCGGTGCCGTCGAACCACGCCCGCACGGACGCCGCGATCGTCGGCCCGACTCCCTCGGTGTCGGCCAAGCGGGCCTCGTCGGCCTCGCGCACCGCCTCCATGGAGCCGAACTCGGTGGCGAGGGCCCGCGCCGCCGTCGGGCCGACGTGGCGGATCGAGAGCGCCACGAGCACGCGCCAGAGCGGGACCGTCTTGGCGTGGTCGAGGTTGTCGAGGAGCCGGCGGCCGTTGGCCGAGAGCACCCGCCCATTGACGGCGCCGTCGACCTCGGTCCTCTTCGCTGCGCGGGTGAAGAGCTCGGTAGTCAGCAGCTTGGCGTCGTCGAGGTCGAAGATGTCGCCCTCGTCCTCGATCACCTGGGCGTCGAGCAGGGCGACCGCCGCCTCGGAGCCCAGTCCCTCGATGTCGAAGGCACCGCGCCCGGCGACGTGGAAGACCCGGTCCCACAGCTGGGACGGGCAGGTGCGGTGGTTGGGGCAGCGCAGGTCCTTGTCGCCCTCCTTCTCCTGCACCAGCGTCGTCCCGCACGAGGGGCACTCGGTCGGCATCACCCAGGGCTCGAGGCCCTCGGGTCGCAGCCCGAGCACCGGCCCGACGATCTCGGGGATCACGTCGCCGGCCTTGCGCAGGATCACCGTGTCGCCCGGGCGCACGTCCTTGCGGGTGACCTCGTGGGCGTTGTGGAGCGTCGCCCGCTCGACGGTGGACCCGGCCACCCGCGTCGGCTCCATCACCCCGAACGGCGTCACCCGGCCGGTGCGACCGGTGTTGACCTCGATCGACAGCAGCCTGGCGTTGACCTCCTCAGGGGGGTACTTGAACGCGATCGCCCACCGGGGCGCCCGCGACGTCGAGCCCAGCCGCCGCTGCAGGCTCACCTCGTCGACCTTGACCACCACCCCGTCGATCTCGTGCTCGACGTCGTGGCGGTGCTCGCCGTAGTAGGCGATGAACTCACGCACTCCCTGGAGTCCGGCCTGCGACGACATCACCTTGACCCGGTCGCTGGTGGGCAGTCCCCACGTCTTCAGTGCGTCGTACGCCGTCGACTGCGAGGTCGGCTCGAAGCCTCGGCGCTCTCCGATGCCGTGGCAGACCATCCCGAGGGCACGGGTGGCGGTGACCCGGGGGTCCTTCTGCCGCAGGGAGCCGGCGGCGGCGTTGCGGGGGTTGGCGAAGACCGGCTTGCCGACCTCGGTCATCGACTCGTTGAGCCGCTCGAACGCCTCGGTAGGCAAGAAGACCTCGCCGCGCACCTCGACCAGCCCCGGGACCGGCAGGACGTCGGTGCCGGTGAGCCGGTGCGGCACGGAGCCGATCGTCTTCACGTTGGGCGTGACGTCCTCACCGGTGCGGCCGTCGCCGCGGGTGAGCGCCCTCACCAGCCGGCCGTCCTCGTAGAGCAGGTTGATGGCCAGCCCGTCGACCTTGAGCTCGCACAGCAGCGCGGGAGCGTCGACGCCCTCGCGCCCGAGCCGGGCGTGCCACGCGTCGAGCTCCTCGTCGGAGAACGCGTTGTCGAGGGACTCCATCCGCTGCAGGTGGTCGACGGGGGTGAACTCCGTCGAGACCGCTCCCCCGACCTTCTGGGTCGGTGAGTCGGGCGTGCGCAGCTCCGGGAACTCCTCCTCCAACGCCTGGAGGTCGCGCAGCCGGACGTCGTAGTCGGCGTCGGCGAGCGTCGGGTCGTCGAGCACGAAGTAGCGCCAGCGGGCGTCCTCGATCACCTGGGCGATCTGGGCGTGCCGCTCCCGCGCCTGCGCAGTCACCGGCCTGATCTGGTCATCCATGCGACCATCCTGCCCGGTCGTGGGGACACGCCATCCGATCGCCGCCCGGCGACGAACACCTGTCGTGAGCACCGACCAGGACACCCGCGCTAGCCAGCCCTCTCTGACCCGCTACGACGTCGCGGGGACGGCCGCGCCCCGCGGGGTCATCGTGATGCTGCACGGAGGCAAGGAGGCCTCGCAGGTCGCGGTCGACGACCGCAGCCTCTCGCGCCGGCGCTCGCTGGCGATGCAGGCCGCGATCGCCCCGGCAGCAGCCGAGGCCGGCCTGAGCACCTGGCTGCTCAGCTACCGGGTGCGGGGCTGGAACGGAGGGAGCGGCCCGGTAGCCGACGCCCGCTGGGCCTTGGAGCAGGTACGCCGCGAGCTGGGCGGGGTGCCCGTCGCGCTGCTGGGGCACTCGATGGGCGGCCGGACGGCCGTCCACGTCGCGGACGACCCGTCGGTGACCGGCGTGGTCGGCCTGGCGCCGTGGTGGCCCACCGACGAGCCGGTGGAGGCCCTGGCCGGCAAGCGTCTCGTCGCCGCGCACGGGCGCCGCGACAAGATCACGTCGTACCGCGCGACCGGCCGCTTCGTCGAGCGAGCCCGCGATGTCGCCACGTCGGTCGAGATGCACGACATGGGGCCGATCGGGCACTACCTGCTACGGCGGGTGGCGGCCTGGAACGAGGTCGCGCTGACCTCGTCGCTCGCGCTGCTCCCGTGAGCACAGCGGTCTCCGGCAGAAAATATCTCGCTTGACGGAATAACCCTGGTCCTCGCTACGCTCAGGGATGAAACGAAACTGTTTCGTTTCATCCAGGTGAACGAGGAGCAAGCACCGCATGACCCCGTTGGAGTCCGCCGCCCGACCTCGCGTCGAGGGTGACCGCGAGCAGGAGCTCCTGCTGGCCACCCTCGAGGTGCTGGCCGACGTGGGCTATGACCGCCTGACCATGGACGCCGTCGCCGCCCGCGCGAAGGCCTCCAAGGCGACCCTCTACCGCCGGTGGAGCTCCAAGGCCGCGCTCGTGATCGAGGCCGTGATGCTCCACAAGGGCCCGATCGTCGCGCCTGACACCGGCAGCTTCCGCCAGGACCTCATCGAGATGAGCTGCGGTGCCGGCGGTCTCACCGAGCCCAAGTCCCTCGGGGTGCTGGCCAGCATCATCACCGCTCTCAACCTCGACCCGGAGTTCGCGGAGGCCTACCGCCGTGACTTCATCGGTCCCAAGGTGGCCGCCAGCATGGCCGTCTACGAGCGTGCCCAGGCCCGCGGCGAGATCCGCGCGGACCTCGACCTGCACCTGCTCGCGCCCGCCCTCGCCGCGATGGTCCTGCACCGGGTGTTCCTGCTCGGCGAGGAGACCTCACCCGCGACCATCACGGCTCTCATCGACCAGATCATCATCCCCGCCTGTCGCCCGCAGGCGGCCGAGCCCCACGAAGACAAGGAAACGTCGTGACCGACATCGATAGCACCACCCCGCCGCCCGACGCGGCCGACGCCCCACCCCAGCGCGAGCTCCACCTCGGCTGGGCGCTGGTCCTCATCTCGATCGCCCAGCTGATGGTCGTGCTCGACGCCACCATCGCCAACATCGCCCTGCCCTACATCCAGGTCGACCTCGACATCAGCCAGGCCAACCTCACCTGGATCGTCACCGGCTACGCCCTGGCCTTCGGCAGCCTGCTGCTGCTCGGCGGTCGGCTCGGCGACCTCTACGGCCGGCGCAAGGTCTTCATGATGGGCCTGGTCATCTTCGCCGTCGCGTCCCTGCTGGGCGGGTTCGCCCAGACCGAGGCGCTGCTGCTGGGCGCCCGTGGCCTCCAGGGTCTCGGCGCCGCACTGGCCTCCCCCGCCGCCCTTGCGCTGATCACCACGACCTTCCCGGCCGGTCCCGCTCGCAACCGCGCGTTCGCGGTGTACGCCGCCATGTCCGGCGCCGGTGCGGCCGTCGGCCTGATCCTCGGTGGCTGGCTGACCGGCACGTCGCCGGAGATCTTCGGTGTCGTGGTCGACGGCTGGCGCTTCACCTTCCTGATCAACGTGCCGATCGGCATCGGCGCCGCGCTCCTCGCGCCGCGCTTCCTCAACGAGTCCGAGTCGCACCCGGGCGAGCTCGACCTGCCCGGCGCCGTCACCGGCACCCTGGGCCTGCTGGGCGTCGTCTACGGGCTGTCGCGCGCCGGCACCGAGGGCTGGGGCGACACCCTGACCCTCGCCAGCCTGGTCGCGGGGGTGGTGATGCTGGTGGTCTTCGGTCTCATCGAGAGCCGCGTCGAGCACCCGCTGCTGCCCTTCCGGATCTTCACCAACCGGACCCGCGCCTCGAGCTTCGTGGCGATGTTCCTGGCGCCGGCGGCGATGTTCGCGATGTTCTACTTCCTGAGCCAGTACATCCAGAACGTCATGGGCTACAGCCCGCTCAAGGCCGGCGTAGCGTTCCTGCCGTTCACCGTCGGCATCGTCGTCGGCGCGGGCCTGGCCTCCAACCTGGTCAACCGCATCGACCCGCGGTTCATCTCGGGCGTGGGCACCCTCCTCGCCGCGGGCGCGCTGTTCGGGTTCTCGACGCTGCCCTACGACACGACCTTCCCGGCGACCGACGTCACGGGCACCTACGTCACCGACATCCTGCCGTTCATCGTGCTGATGGCGGTCGGCATGGGCCTCACGTTCGTGCCGGTCACGCTGACGGCCGTCCACCACCTCCGCGCCGCGGAGTCGGGCATCGGCTCGGGCGTTCTCAACACCGCCCAGCAGGTCGGCGGCGCCCTGGGCCTCGCCGTGCTGGCCACTGTGGCCACGCAGATCTTCACCGACCGGACCGCCGAGCTGGCCCGGTCCGGCGGAGACCCGCGCGACCCGGTCGCCCTGCAGCAGATCTTCACCGAGGGCTCCACCCAGGCGTTCCTCACCGGGTCGATCCTGATGCTCGCGGCCTCCGTGGTGATCTGGATCTTCCTCGACGTCAAGCACGAGGAGCTGGCGACCGACGGCCCCGAGGGCGTCCATGCCGGCTGAGGTCGGCTGAGGTCGGCTGAGGTCGGCTGAGGCGGTCGTCAGCCCGAGAGGTTGGCGGCCGCCTCGCGGCACGTCCGGAGCGTGTCGCGCACCCAGGCCGGCGAGGCACCGGCCAGCCCGCACGCGGGGCTGAGCACCAGTCGCGGGGAGACCTCCTCGAGGTCGAGACCGAGCATGTCGAGCAGCCGCTGCACGCGCTCGGTCGCCTCGGTGGCCGACGGCAGGGCCACGCCCTCCTGGGTGGGGACCACACCCAGCACCACCGTCTCCCCCGCGTCCCAGGCCTCGGCGAGCTCGTCGAGGTCGCCGGCCACCATCATCGACAGGTCGACGGAGAGCCCGCGGGCGCCGGCACCCCGCAGCAGGCCCAGCGGCGTCCCGGGCGCGCAGGTGTGGACCCACGGCTCTCCCCCGGCCGCGGTGACGGCGTCGAGCACCCAGCCGAGCGCCTCGGAGGCCTCGGGCGGGTGTACGACCCGGTGCCGACCGAAGCCGGACGCGGTCGGCACGCGGGCCTGGAGCACGGCGCCGAGCGCCGGCTCGTCGACCTGGACGACCACGCGGTCCACCCGGGGCACCCGGCGGCGTACGTCGGCGACGTGGTCGCGCACGCCCTCGGCGAGTGCCTGGGCCAGCTCACGGCGGGCACCGTGGTCGGCGAGGATCTTGTCCCCACGTGGCTTCTCGACGGTCGCGGCGAGCGTCCACGGGCCGGCGACCTGGATCTTGAGGCCGCCGGTGAGATCCTGCGCCTTCTCCTCCAGGGCGTCGAGGTCCTGGGCCAGCAGGGAACGGGCGCGCCGGTGGTCGACCCCGGAGGCGTCGGTAAGGCGCCAGCCCGCGGGCTGCAGGTCCGCGCCGAGCGTGGAGACCACCGCGAGCGCGCGCCCGGTCATCGATGCGGTCGCGCCGCGGCCCGGCAGCTCGGGCAGATGGGGCAGGCCCTCGGGCGGGCCGAGCTCGCCGAGCACGACCCGCACGGCCTCGGTGTAGTCGGTGGCATCCTCGCCGGGCAGCGAGCCGATGCCGGTCGCGCGGGTCATCGGTTGACCGGCTCGTGCACGCGCTGGGTGGCGGCGATGGTCGCCGAGCCGACCACCCGGGTGCCGTCGTAGATCACGGCCGCCTGCCCGGGGGCGATGCCGTACGCCGGGTCGAGGAGGTCGATCCGCACCCCCGCGCCGTCCGCCTCGACCTCGACGACGGCGCGGTGCTCGGCGCCGTGGGCACGCAGCTGCACGGTGACACCGTCACCCGCGAGCCGGGTCGGGACGTAGCCGCACCAGCGCGGCCGGATACCGGTGAGCCCGTCGACGGCGAGCCGCTCGTGCGGGCCGACCGTGACGGTGCCGGAGACCGGCTCGATGTCGAGCACGAACCGCGGCCTGCCGTCGGGCGCGGGCCTCCCGATCCGCAGTCCCTTGCGTTGGCCGATGGTGAACCCGTAGGTGCCGTCGTGCTCCCCGAGCATCTCGCCCACCTCGTCGAGGATCGCCCCACCATGGTTGGGCGCCCGGTCGCCGAGCTTCTCCCGGAGCCAGCCGGCGTTGTCGCCGTCGGCGACGAAGCAGATGTCGTGGGAGTCGGGCTTGTCGGCGACCAGCAGGCCCCGCTCGGACGCCTCGCGGCGGACGTCGGGCTTGCTGGTGCCACCGAGCGGGAAGAGCGAGTGCGCGAGCTGGTCCTGGTCCAGGACCCCCAGCACGTAGGACTGGTCCTTGCCGTGGTCGAGCCCGCGGTGCATCTCCACGAGCCCGCCCCGGGAGGCAGGGCCGCGCCGGAGCCGGGCGTAGTGACCGGTGGCGACCGCGTCGAAGCCGAGGTCGAGGGCCCGGTCGAGCACGGCGGCGAACTTGATCTTCTCGTTGCAGCGCAGGCACGGGTTGGGAGTCCGGCCGGCGGCGTACTCGTCCATGAAGTCCTCGACGACGTCCTCGTGGAAGCGCTCGGACAGGTCCCAGACGTAGAACGGGATGCCGATGACGTCGGCCGCACGCCGGGCGTCGTTGGCGTCCTCGATGGTGCAGCAGCCGCGGGCGCCGGAGCGGTACGACGCGGGGTTGCGCGAGAGGGCCAGGTGGATGCCGGTGACGTCGTGGCCGGCCTCGACGGCGCGGGCGGCCGCGACGGCGGAGTCGACACCGCCCGACATCGCGGCGACCACGCGCATCACCGAGACCTCCGGCCCGCCGTGCGAGCGCGCTCCACGACCGGACCGATGGCGGCGACGAGCGCGTCGACGTCGGCCCGGGTGGAGGTGTGCCCGAGCGAGAAGCGCAGCGAGTGCCGGGCCGCCTCGTCGGTGCAGCCCATGGCGAGGAGCACGTGCGAGGGCTGCGGGACGCCTGCGGAGCAGGCCGAGCCGGTGGAGCACTCGATGCCGCGGGCGTCGAGCAGCATGAGCAGCGAGTCACCCTCGCAGCCGGGGAACCCGAGGTGGGCGTTGCCGGGGAGGCGCACGGACTGCCCACCCACCGGCGGGGCGCCGTGCACGTGGGCGTCGGGGACGACCTCGCTCACCCGCCGGACCAGGTCGTCGCGGAGCGCCGCGACCCGGGTGGCGTGGTCGGCCTGGTGCTTGACCGACAGCTCGACGGCAGCGGCGAGGCCGGCGATCGCGGGCGCGTCGAGGGTGCCGCTGCGGATGTCGCGCTCCTGGCCGCCGCCGTGGGCCAGCGCGCTCACCTCGACCTCGCGGCGTACGACCAGCGCGCCGACCCCGTAGGGGCCGCCGAGCTTGTGGCCGGTGAAGGTGAGGGCGTCGACGCCGGAGGCCGCGAAGGCGACCGGGACCGTCCCGACCGCCTGCACGGCGTCGGTGTGGACGGGGATGGTGTGGGGTGCCGCCAGGGCGACGACCTCCTCGACCGGCTGGAGGGTGCCGACCTCGTTATTGGCCCACATCACCGAGATCAGCGCGACCGAGGCGGGGTCGCGCTCGACGGCGGCGCGCATCGCGGCCAGGTCGAGCCGACCCTGCCGGTCGACCGGCAGGAGCTCGACCTCGACGCCGTCGGCCTCCGCCAGCCACAGCAGCGGGTCGAGGACGGCGTGGTGCTCGACCGCCGTGGTCAGGATCCGGGTGCGGCCGGGGTCGGCGGCCCGGCGTGCCCAGTAGATGCCCTTCAGGGCCAGGTTGTCCGACTCGGTGCCGCCGCTGGTGAAGACGACCTCGCCAGGGCGGCAGTCGAGGGCCTGGGCGATCGTCTCGCGTGACTCCTCGACGACCCGACGGGAGTACCGTCCGGAGGCGTGCAACGAGTTGGGGTTGCCGACGTCGGTCAGGTGGGCGGTCATCGCCTCGATCGCCACCGGCAGCATCGGCGTGGTGGCGGCGTGGTCGAGGTAGACGGTCCGCTGGTCGGTCGTCTGGATGGTCGCCTGGTCGGTCATGTCCCGCCCAGCCTACGGCGTGCCCGGTTCACCACCGGCCGAGCCAGGGGTGGTCGGGATAGAGCCGCGCGACAGCCTCGCGGAGCCACCGCCGAGGGTCGTCGGCGAGCAGGGGCCAGGTGACCGCGAGGTCCCGGTCGTCCTTGGGCCGGTGGAGCGCCGCCTTGTAGAGCAGCGCGATCTCCGGGCGCAGGTAGCGCAACCCGTCACTGTGCACCCAGGTGGCCTCCGCCACGGGGACGACGTGGGCGGGGTCGCGCTTGTTGGTCCAGAGGCCGTCGCGGTCCGGGGTGATCGGCAGGTCGATGATCCATGGGTCGAGGGCACTGCGCCGCACCCAGATCTGGCTCTCCACGCTCAGCACCTCGGGGTGCCGGTCGTCGAGCGGTCGCAGTGTGCCCCCGTGGTTGCTCCAGAGGTTCCACGCGTCACCGACGTGTGCGCGCAGGGCTGCGACGTCGCAGGCCAGGATCGACAGGTCGACGTCCTCGTGCTCGCGCGGGACGCCGGTGAAGGCCTCGATCGACCAGCCACCGACGATCCACCAGGGCCGCGAGAAGCCGGCCATGAACACCGCGAGACCGGCCGGGTCGAGGGGCTCCCAACGGCCGTACCAGCGGTCCCAGCGCGCGTCGTCCTCGATCTCCTCGGGAGTCCGGTCCAGCGGCTCACGTTCGGTCATGGGTCCATCGTTCCAGGGTCCATCGTTGCCTGGCCCGGTCACGTCAGGGCCAGCGTCGCGACGACGGCGCGGTGGTCCGACCCCGCCACGGAGCGGGTCCCCACGTCGAGGACGGCGACCCGGCGGCCGACCAGCACGTGGTCGATCGGGACCAGCGGCGGCAGCGGCACCCCGAGCACCCGGCGGCTGCCCCAGGCGGGCCAGGTCGGCTGCCAGCCCTCGTGGGCGACCTCGGCGGCCGAGTGCAGGCCGTCGTCGGCCAACCGCAGCAGCGAGACGTGGTCGGGGGTGGAGTTGAGGTCGCCGGCGACCACGTCCGCCCCGGCCGCCGCGGCGCGCAGCAGGGCCTGGTCGGAGCGCCAGTCTTCCCCGTCCAGCGTGGGCGGGTGCGGGTGTGCGCCCAGCACCCGCACCGGTCCGTCGGGGGTCGCTGCCGTGGTCAGCCAGCCACCCAGCGGCAGCGGCACCTCGACGGTGTCGGAGAGCGGGTACGCCGAGAGGACCATCGTGCCCTCCAGCCCGGCGCCCGGCTCCCCGACCCGGTGGGGGAACAGGTCGCCCAGACCCGCGGACTCCATGTCGGCGAGCTGGTCGGCGGTGACCTCCTCGACGACGAGCAGGTCGGCGTCTGCCTTGACCGCCACCCGGACCAGGTCGATGCCGTCCCCGCCGTTCGCGAGCAGGTTGGCGGTCATCACCCGGAACGGCGTCGCCCCGGCGGCCGGCGGCGGCTGCGGCCCGACGTACGCCGGGGAGAGCCACCACGCGTGCAGCCCGACCGGGAGCGCCAAGGCCACGGCGGCGACCCCCCACCTTCGTCGGCGCGGGCCCAGGACTGTGCGGAACCAGGCGTGCGCCGCGACGAGGAGCCAGACCACCAGCCCGATGGGCGTGAACGAGGTGACCAGCAGCCCCGGGCCGGAGTCGGGCTCCGCCAGTCGCAGCCCGGTGACCACCAGCCCGACGACCACGAGCCCGGCCACCAGGACCGACCGGACGAATCTCACCGGCGGACCCGGCTCACAGCAGGACCAGGTCGTCGCGGTGGACGACCTCGCGCTCGTAGCCCGCCCCGAGCTCCCGCTTGAGGTCGTGGGAGGAGCGTCCCAGCAGGCCGGGCAGCTCCTCGGCGTCGAAGTTGACTAGCCCGCGCGCGACGGGGCGCCCCTCGGTGGTGACCAGGTCGACGGGGTCACCGGCCACGAAGGCTCCGGTCAGCCCGGTCACCCCGGCCGCGAGGAGCGAGGCGCGCCGCTCGGTGACGGCACGCACGGCGCCGTCGTCGAGGACCAGCGTGCCCTTGGGCTCGGTGGCGTGGGCCAGCCAGAGCAGGCGGGTCGGGCGCCGTCGACCGGTGGCGCGGAAGATCGTGCCGACGGGGTCGCCGGCGAGCGCCTCACCAGCCCGGGCGGCAGACGCGAGCACGACCGGGATGCCGGCCCCGGTCGCGATCCGGGCCGCCTCGACCTTGGTCTGCATGCCGCCGGTGCCGAGGCCCGCACCGCCGGCCCGACCGATCCTGACTCCGACCAGGTCGGCCTCGGTGGCGACCTCCGCGATCCGGGTGGAGCCGGCGGCCGATGGGGGGCCGTCGAAGAGGCCGTCGACGTCGGAGAGCAGCACCAGCAGGTCGGCCTGCACCAGGTGGGCCACGAGGGCGGCCAGCCGGTCGTTGTCGCCGAAGCGGATCTCGGACGTGGCGACCGTGTCGTTCTCGTTGACCACCGGGACGACGCCGAGCTCGAGCAGCTTGGCGAAGGTCTGGTAGGCGTTGCGGTAGTGGGCGCGCCGAGTGACGTCGTCGGCAGTGAGCAGCACCTGGCCGACGACCAGGTCGTGCCGGGCGAACTCCTCGGTGTAGCGGTGCACCAGCAGCCCCTGCCCTACCGACGCGGCCGCCTGCTGGGCGGGCAACGCGGAGGGCCGCCGCGGCAGGCCGAGCGGGGCCAGCCCGGCCGCGATCGCCCCGCTCGAGACGAGCACGACCTCGGCCCCGCGACGGCGTACGCCGGCCAGCACGTCGACCAGCCGCCGCACCAGGGCGGGGTCGATGCCCCCGGCGGTGGTGGTGAGGGACGACGAGCCGACCTTGACCACGACCCGCTGCGCGGACGTGACCTCCGACCGCTGGTCGACCCCCGTCATCAGCCGGCCATCAGTCGCGGTCCGCCTCGACCCGGTCGGGGTCCTGGGCGGACCCGATCTCGTAGCCCGTGGGGCCACGACGGGGACGGTCCAGTCGGCGGGCCACGTCGGCCCGGGTCTCGTTCTCGGCCCTCTCCTCCATCGCCTCGTCGATCTCACGTCGGCGGCGGGCGGCCGGCCGCTCCTCCTCGAAGCGGTGGTCCTCCCCGCGGCGGGCGAGGTTCTCGGCACCGGCGTCGAGCCCGGGCTTGAAGTCGAAGACCACGGCGTTGTCCGGGTGCCCGATGAGCACCGTGTCGCCCTCGACGGCACCCAGGCCGACCAGCCGCGCCTCAACCCCGAGCCGCTCGAGCCGGTCGGCGAGGTAGCCGACGGCCTCGTCGTTGGAGAAGTCCGTCTGGCGCACCCAGCGCTCGGGCTTGTCGCCGCGGATCCGCCAGCCCGCCACGCCCTGCTCGGTGACGTGGGTGACGGAGAAGTCGTCGGAGCCGTCCACGGACCGGGGCCGGATCACGATGCGCTCCGCTGCCACGACCGGCCGTTCGCGGCGAGCCGACTGCACGATCTCGGCCATCGCGAAGGTCAGCTCGCGCAGCCCCTGGCCGGAGGCGGCCGAGATCGCGAACACGTCGAGGTCGCGGGCCTGGAGGTCCGACACGACCATGTCGGCGATGTCGCTGCCGTCGGGCACGTCGATCTTGTTGAGCGCGACCAGCCGCGGCCGGTCCTCGAGCCCGCCGTACCGGCTCAGCTCGCGCTCGATCACGTCGAGGTCGTCGACGGGGTTGCGCCCCGGCTCGATGGTGGCGGTGTCGATGACGTGCACGATCGCCGCGCAGCGCTCGATGTGGCGCAGGAAGTCGTGGCCGAGGCCGCGGCCGTCGGCGGCACCCTCGATGAGGCCGGGGACGTCGGCCACGGTGTAGGTGGTGTCGCCCGCGCGGACCACCCCGAGGTTGGGCACCAGGGTGGTGAACGGGTAGTCGGCGATCTTGGGCCGGGCCCGCGAGATCGCCGCGATCAGGCTGGACTTGCCGGCACTGGGGAAGCCCACCAGCCCGATGTCGGCGACGACCTTGAGCTCCAGGACGACGTCGAGCTCTTCGCCGGGCTCGCCAAGCAGGGCGAAGCCCGGAGCCTTGCGCTTGGCGCTGGCCAGCGCCGCGTTGCCGAGGCCACCCCGACCGCCCTGGGCGATCACCAGCTCGGTGCCCGCGCCGACCATGTCGGCCAGCACCTCGCCGTCGCGCGTCGAGACGACCGTGCCGTCGGGGACCGAGAGCACCAGGTCGCCACCGTGGGCGCCGTTCTTGTGAGCGCCGGCACCGTGGCCGCCGTTGTCGGCCCGCCGCTTCGGGCTGTGGTGGTAGTCGATGAGGGTGGTGACGTCGGGGTCGACCCGCAGGAACACCGAGCCGCCGGGACCACCGTTGCCGCCGTCGGGGCCGCCGAGCGGCTTGAACTTCTCGCGGTGCACCGACGCGACGCCGTTGCCGCCCCGGCCGGCGCTGATCTGCAGCGTGACCTGGTCCACGAACGTCGGTACAGCCATGGTTCTCCTGCCAAATGCCCAATGGCGCCCCCAGATCCTAGGGACGCCCTGTTGGGTCTCGATGAGCGTGCCCGCGGTGGTGCGGGGCGCTCAGGGGGTGAGCGTCAGCTCATCCGCCCGGGACGATGTTGATGACGCGCCGCCCGCGGCGGGTGCCGAACTCGACAGCGCCCTCGACGAGCGCGAACAGGGTGTCGTCCCCGCCACGCCCGACCCCGGTGCCCGGGTGGAAGTGGGTGCCACGCTGGCGGACGATGATCTCGCCCGCGTTGACGAGCTGGCCGCCGTAGCGCTTCACGCCGAGGCGCTGGGAGTTGGAGTCGCGGCCGTTCTTGGTGGACGCGGCGCCCTTCTTGTGAGCCATGAGTTCAGTCCTTCGTGCCGGAGCCGGTGGTGGTCAGCGGACCACCGGGTGCTCAGAGGGAGATGTCGGTGACCTTGACCTGGGTGTACTTCTGACGGTGACCCTGGCGCTTCTTGTAGCCGGTCTTGTTCTTGTACTTCTGGATGACGATCTTGGGGCCCTTGGTCGCGCCGAGGACCTCGACGGTCACGGCGGCCTTGTCGAGACCGGTCGCGGTGACCTTCTCGCCGTCGACGACCATGACCACGGGCAGGCTCAGCGAATCGCCGACGATCGTCGTCTCGAGCTTGTCGATCTCGATGACGTCTCCGACGGACACCTTCTGCTGCTTGCTGCCACTGCGCACGATGGCGTACACCGCGACTCACTCTCCTCTGCGTGGAACTCTCCGGGCCTGCGGCGCGCACGACGGATCACGTCGGTTGAGGGACGGGATCGCGTGGCATGCACACAGGGACGACGTGCGGAACACGCCGAAGATCAATAGTACGGATCACGGTCGGTCACCGCAAAACGTCACCCCGACCGAGGGCCGCGAGCAGCGCGGCGTACGTCGCGTCGACGTCCCCGTCGACCGTCTCGACGACGGTGGTCGCCGGATCTGCGGCCACCAGTGCCGCCAGGTCCTCACGGTAGCCGTCGATCAGGTCGTCTCTGCCGTGCGCCGCGATCTGTCGGGCCGCGGCCGTGGCCGGGTCGTCGAGGTCCCTGGAGTCCGCCCTGGTCCGGTGCCTCGCGATCAGCACCTCGACGGGGGCGCTCAGCACCAGGTGCCGGTAGCCGGCGCCGTCGGCGGCCGCCGAGAATCGCGCCAGCTCCTCGGGCCGGGCGACGAGCTGCGGGAGCACCACATCCCGCCCCTGGGCGAGGTACGCCGTGATCGCGGCCAGGGCGACCGGGCGGACCAGGGCGCCCGCACCGGAGTAGTCGTCGGTCCAGCCGCTCACGAAGGTGCGGAGCACGTCCACGTCGAGCACGAGCGTGCCCGGGCGGTCGGCGGCCCACCGACGGGCCAGGGTGGACTTCCCGACCCCGGGTGCCCCGTTGAGGTGGACCAGGCGAGCCATCAGCGCTTGCGGGTGCCCTTCCTCTTGACCGGGACGTGCTCCACGTGGGGTGCGTCCTGCTCGGACTCACTCCCGATGGGGGCGTCGCCGACGGCAGGAGCCGCAGGCTCGACGACGGGGGTGACCACCGGCGGTCCAGCGGGGCGGCTGGCCGCCCGACGGCGGGTCCGGGTGACGACCCGCGAGGTGCCCGTGGCCGTCGGCTCACCCGACAGCTGGGGCGACTCACCCGACGGCTGGGGCGACTCGACCGGCGACGCGACGGGGGCGTCGACCGGGACGTCGACTGCCGTGTCGATCGCAGGCGGCACGTCGGCGACGGTGTCGATCGGCGCGGTCACCACGGCGCTCGCGGCGACGCCCGTCGGCTCGCTGGTCGGCCGGGCCGCAGCCTCGTCGGTCGTCTCGGGAGCGTCGTCGTCCACGTGGGCACGCTCGGCGTTGTCGGGGCGGGCCACCGCGGCGATGTCGCGCGGCGAGGGCACGGCGGACTTCGCCGCGCTGCCGTTGCCCGTGGGCGCGTTGTCGCGGCCCCGGCCACCACGACCACGAGCGCGACCGCCGGTCGAGCCCCGGGCGGTGTCGTCCTGTTGCTTCGGCTCGACGGGCGCGTCCTGCACGACCACACCGCGGCCGTGGCAGTGCTCGCAGTTCTCGGAGAAGGCCTCGAGGAGGCCGGTGCCGATCCGCTTGCGCGTCATCTGCACCAGGCCCAGCGAGGTCACCTCGGCGACCTGGTGGCGGGTGCGGTCGCGGCCGAGGCACTCGACCAGCCTGCGCAGCACGAGATCGCGGTTGGACTCCAGCACCATGTCGATGAAGTCCATGACGATGATGCCGCCGATGTCACGCAGCCGGAGCTGGCGGACGATCTCCTCGGCGGCCTCGAGGTTGTTCTTGGTGACCGTCTCCTCGAGGTTGCCCCCGGAGCCGGTGAACTTGCCGGTGTTGACGTCGACGACGGTCATCGCCTCGGTGCGGTCGATCACGAGCGAGCCGCCCGACGGCAGCCAGACCTTGCGGTCCAGGCCCTTGTGGATCTGCTCCCCGATGCGCAGGGAGCCGAAGAGGTCACGACCCTGCTGGTCGGAGGAGGAGTCGTAGCGCTCCAGCCGCTCCTCGAGGTCCGGGGCGACGTGGGCGACATACTGCTGCACGGTCTCCCAGGCGTCGTCCCCCTCGATGACGAGGCGCGCGAAGTCCTCGGTGAAGAGGTCGCGGACCACCTTGAGGGTCAGGTCGGGCTCGCCGTAGAGCAGCTGCGGCGCCTGACCCTTGGCCTTGCGCTCGATGTCCTCCCAACGGGCCTTGAGCCGCTCGACGTCGCGGATGAGCTCGTCCTCGGCCGCGCCCTCGGCCGCGGTTCGCACGATGACGCCCGCGGTGTCGGGGACGATGTCCTTGAGGAGCGTCTTGAGCCGGTTGCGCTCGGTGTCGGGAAGCTTGCGGGAGATGCCGCTGGTGGTCCCATCGGGCACGTAGACCAGGAAGCGGCCGGCCAGGCTGATCTGACTGGTCAGGCGGGCGCCCTTGTGGCCGATCGGATCCTTGGTCACCTGGACCAGCACCGGCTGGCCGGAGGAGAGGACCGACTCGATCTTGCGGGCCTGACCCTCCTTGTGGCCGAGGGCTGACCAGTTGACCTCGCCGGCGTAGAGCACCGCGTTGCGGCCCTTGCCGATGTCGACGAACGCCGCCTCCATCGAGGGCAGCACGTTCTGCACGCGGCCGAGGTAGACGTTGCCGATCAGCGACGTCTGCGACTCCCGGGCGACGTAGTGCTCGACGAGCACCTTGTCCTCCAGGACGGCGATCTGGGTGATGTCGTCGCGCTGGCGGATGGCCATCACGCGGTCGACCGACTCGCGGCGGGCCAGGAACTCCGCCTCGCTGACGATCGGGGCGCGGCGGCGGCCGGCCTCGCGGCCCTCGCGGCGGCGCTGCTTCTTGGCCTCCAGGCGGGTCGACCCCTGGATCGAGGTGATCTCGTCCTCGGCGTTGCGTCCGCGGCGGACCCGCGTCACGGTCTTGGCGTCGTCGCTGCCGGAGTCGTCGCCGTCCTCACCGGCACGCCGGCGACGGCGACGGCGGCGCGAGGTTGGCGACTCGCCCGCGTCGGTGTCGGAAGCGGTCTCGCCGGGCTCAGCGGTCTCGCCGGGCTCGTCGGTGTCGTCGGTGTCCTCCGAGGCCTCTGTCCCGTCGTTGCCCTCACCGGACTTGCGTCGGCGGCGGCCACCGCGACGACGACGGCGGCGGGCACCACCCTCGCCCTCGTCGCCCTCCTCGGACTCGTCGGACGGACCGGACTGGCGACCGGTGTCGTCGGCGGCGACCGTCTCGGTCGCACCGTCCAGGGCGGCGATCTCGTCGGCTGGCTCCTCCTGGCGCGGCTTGCGGCGGGAGCGGCGCGGAGCGGTGGTGGGCTCGGGGGCCTGGAAGATCAGTCCGCCCAGGGCAGCCTGCGGCTCGTTCGCAGTCTCCTCGACGGTGTCCTCGACGGGCTCGTCGGCGGCCTGCTCAGTGGGCTCCTCGACGGCCTTCTTCTTCGCACGGCTGCGCTTGCGGGCCGGCGTGACCGGCGGCTCGACGACGGCCTGCTCCGCCTCGTCCTGCTCTGCCTCGTCGTCCTGCTCCGTCACCGGCAGGCTCGCTGCGGCGGTCTCGTCGGGCGCCAGCTCAGCAGGCGCCGGCTCGGCGGCCTTCTTGGCGCGGGAGCGCGGCGCGCGCTTGGCGGCCGCCTTCTTGGCGGGCTTGACCGGCTCGTCGTCCGCAGCGGGAACGGCGTCGACGGGAGCGTCCTCTGGGGCCGGCTCGGCCGCCGGCTGCGGGGCCGGCTCGGTGGCGGCGACCTTCTTAATGGGCGCCTTGCGGGTCCGCTTCTTCACCACCGGCGGCGGAGGCGTCTCGATCTCGGTGCTCGGGGTGCCCGGCTCGGAGCCGGTCGAGGTGGTGGGGACGAGTTCGTCGTCGAGCATGTGTGCTCCTCTGCCCGGGGGCCGAGGCTCCCAGGCGGTGTCGGCACCGTCGACCCGAGGCAACAGGGCCGTCGGCACAAAGCCTTCGTGTGGCGGCGACACCCTCCGCGAGTGCGTCAATGCCCACGGATCCGACACCTGCCGCGGTCGCCGGGCCTTCCTGCTGCGGAACCGCTGTCACCGGTTCCGGAAGGCCGCGTCGCGGTCTGGCGACGACCCGTGCTCACTGTGCCGGCCCAGTGGAGGCACCGGCGAGAACGTCGTCGGGTCGAGTCCTCGGACTCAGGTGAAGCCATTGTCGTCGACCGAGGCCGAGTATCGCACACCCCGCAGGGATCACCTACGCGGGTGATGTCGCCAGCGGGTCGCCGACGGTGCCGGTCGCCTCGTCGAGCGGCCCCTGGGCGAGACGGGTCATCAGCGGCGCCCCGGCGGTGAGGTGGGCCTCCTCCCCCGCGATCCGGGACAGTCCGGTCAGCACGTCGTCGGGCCGGACGGCGGGGACCAGCTGCCGCAGGACCAGGTCCAGGGTCGGCACGGCGGCGTCCTCGCGGACGGTGAGGAACACCACCGCGAGGCGGCAGTCGAACTCCCGCAGCCCCTTCTTGGTCATCCGCTCGACCAGGATCTCGTCGGTGGCGAGGAACTCGTCCACGGCGGCCGCGAGCACGGCACCGGCCCGCTCGTCGCCGGTGGGCACCGCGATCGTCCAGTGGCTGGCGGTCAGCAGGTCGGCGAGCGACCCGCCCGGCGACTCGACGACCTCGAGCACGTCGAGGCCGTCGGGCAGGGCCTCGGCCAGGGCGGCGTGGATGTGTGCCGGGTCGACCACCTCGGCGAGGCCGATCTCGAGGTACTCCGCCTCGCTGGCCGACCCGGTCGGCGCCGCGCCGGCGTAGGAGATGCGTGGGTGGGGGTTGAAGCCCGAGGAGTAGGCCATCGGGACCCGAGCCCGGAAGACGGCTCGCTCGAAGGCGCGGCTGAAGTCGCGGTGCGAGGTGAACCGCAGCCGGCCGCGCTTGGCGTAGCGGATCCGCAGCCGCTGCACCGGCGGCGCCTGCTGCTCGGGCTGCTCACGCACGGGGCGAAACCCTAGCCAACCCGGCGGCCGGCCCCGTCATCGCCGTACGCCGACCCCGCTCCCACCGTGATCCGACCCTGGAACGAGCGGCGGAATCGGGCGGCACGGCCCCCGGCCCTTATAGTCGAGCCCGACGAAAGCCCTGTGGAACGAGGCCCGGTGACCCGCAGCAACAACTACGACGCCCTTCGGCTGCTCGGCGCAGCGATGGTCATCGTCGGGCACGCCTTCCACCTGCTCGGCCGGCCGTTCGAGGTGCCGCTCCTGCTGGGGTACCCCATCTCCACGTTCGGCGTGGTCATCTTCTTCTCCATCAGCGGCTACCTGATCACGCTCAGCTGGACCCGCAAGCGGGACCCGGTGGCGTACTTCTCCGCGCGTCTGCTGCGGATCATGCCCGCGCTGGTCGTCGTGGTGCTGGCCTGCACGTTCGTGATCGGCCCGCTGGTCACCGTGTTGTCGACCGCGGACTACCTGCGCGACCCACTGACGCTGGACTACCTGTCCAACCTGGTCATGCGGGCGCGCTACGCCCTGCCCGGGGTCTTCCTCGACCTTCCCTACCCTGTTGCCGTCAACGGCTCCCTGTGGACGCTGCCGGCGGAGTTCTTCTGCTACCTCGTGGTCCCGGTGGTGTGTGTCCGGGCACGCTCGGTGCGGACGGTGGCGCTGGTGTTCCTGCTCGGCCTGTCGATGTGGTTGAGCCTGGTCCCGCCGCTGGACTCGCCGGTGGTCTGGGGCACGCGCATCTCCGACGCCGCCTCGATGTGGGTCTTCTTCGCCGCCGGCGCGCTGTTGGCCACGGCCGAGAGCCGCTGGCCGACGATGTTCCGGGTGGACGCGGCGACCGCGGTCTTCGCCGTCTTCCTGCTCGCCCTGTCGCTGCGTCCGGCGTCCCTGCCCTACGTCGCCGGCCTGACGCTGCCGTACGTCGTGCTGGTGGTCGGCCGGGCGAGCACGCCCTACGTCCGCCGGGCCGCGCGGTTCGGCGACCTGTCCTATGGCATCTACTTGTGGGGGTTCCCCGTCCAACAGCTCGTCGTCCACGTCCTCGGGGTGCAGCGGATGGCCGTCAACCTGCCCCTGGTGCTCCTCATCACGGCCGGGCTCGCCTTCGTGAGCTGGCACGTCGTGGAAGGTCCGTCCATGCGACTCAAGGACTCCGTCTTCCGACGCCGCCGCGTCGCCCAGCGGCCCGCTCCCGTTGCGGCAACCGAGGTGGCCACCCGTTGAACGCCGCTGTCCGCTGGGCCTCCGCGGCCGGACTCGCCGTCCTCGTCGGAGCCCTCGCCCTCCTCGCTGCGTCCACGGGCGCGGTGACCCCCGTCGCCGTCACGGTCGTGTGCCTGATGGTGGTCGTTCACGCCCAGCGTCTCGGCTGGCGCATCGCAACCGCCCTCACCCTGCTGACCGTGCTGGTCGCCCAGGTGCTCTTCTCCTACGTCGCACCTCACACCGGTGGCACCTACGGCGCCGACATGCTGGTCGCGTGGACGGTGGTGGGCTGCGTCTACGCGCTGGCGCTCGCGGTGCTCACCGCGCGTCGCGGTCACGTCGATCGCCCGGCCCGGTGGGACCGGACCAGGACCGCCGACCTGGCGTGCGCCCTGGCCGTGCCTTTCGCGCTCACGGCGTACTTCTGGTGGACCAACCGCCGCGACGGACCGCCCTGGATCGGCTGGGCGATGGCCCAGGACTCCGCCAACAACATCATCTTGAACCGCGAGTTCCTCGACGAGGGCGGTCTGCTGCGCTCCCAGGGCAACGCCGCCCCGCTGGCGACGGTGCTCAACTCCGCCTGGGGAGCGGCGGGCTTCGAGGACCTGTCCTACGCCGAGCAGGTGCGGCACCTGATCCTGTCCGGCGCGCAGTTCAGCCTGGTGCTCGGTCTGCTGCTGAGCTTCCTCGCGGCAGTCCTCACGCTGGCGAGCGCCCGGGGCGACCGCGGTTCCCGGCTGATGTGGGCGATCGCGGCCGGGGCCTTGCCCTGGACGTGGTTCGTGGTCGGTTATGCCCTCCTCTACGGCTACCAGAACGCGCTGCCGGGCATGCTCTCGCTGGTGCTGGGCTGGATGTGCTGGATGGAGCACCGCCGACAGCCGGTGGCCTCGCTGACCGGACAGGTGCTCGCCACCTGGGTCGCGGGCATGGCGTGGGGACCGGTCGCCATCGTCCCGGCGGTCTGGCTGGTCGCGACCGCGGTGGTGGAGCGCCGGGCGCTGCGACGGGCCGGCTGGCGGCTGCTGTGGCCGAGCCTCTCCCTGGTGTCAGCGGTGGCCTACGCCTACTTCGTGACGCTGCGCGACGTCTCGGCCCTCAGCGGCGCCCTGGCCTTCGACGGCGCGATCCCCCCTGTCGACCGCTACTGGACGATCGGGACGGCGGTGGCCGTGCTCGCCGTGAGCCTGCTGTGCTTCCGGTGGATCTCGCCGGCGGTGCGCCTCGGCGTCTGGCTGGCGGTGCCGGCGGCGGCGCTCGGCGCCTACTACCTGGTCCGGCAGCGCACCGCGGTCGGGGCTCTGGAGTGGTGGGGCTACTACCCCGTCAAGTTCAGCTGGATCGTGCTGTGCGTGCTGTTCCTCGTGGTGGTCTCCTCGGTGCAGCACCCCGCACGCCGCGTGGCCAGGTCCTGGCGCGGCAACGGCGCGGGCCTGGTGGCCGGAGTGATCGTCCTCGTCATGCTCCAGGTGGCTGGACCGTTCCCGCCGCTCACCGTCTCCGGGGTCGCCGCGCCGGTGCGGCTCCACGACGACACCTCCGTCGACGCACCCGTCGACGACATGATCGGGTTCCTGGAGGCCAACCCCCGCAGCATCGTGTCGCGCTACTTCCCACCGCCCGGGGGAGTGACGCACGACAGCTTCGTGAACTTCTGGATGCTGCAGATGACGGCGACGTCGATGCAGGACCCGATCCGCGACAGCGCCTACACGATGAACTCCGCCGACCCCGGCGCCGTCTGCCAGGCCATCGCGGCCTGGCAGGGCGACGCGACGGTGTGGACCCGCGACCCCAAGCTCGAGCGGCAGCTCGGCAAGGTCTGCGACCCCACCTTCCCCTACGACGTGGTGCTCCGCCCAGCGGTGCCAGACGGTGGGTGATCCCGACCTCGCGGGTGGCTCAGGCGGCCCGGAGAGCCCCGATCGCCTCATGTATCTTGACCGCGTGGAAGACGTCGCGTTCGTGGTGCCCGTCTTCAACGAGCAGCAGGTGATCGGCGGCGTCATCAAGGACGTCCTCGTCCACTGCCCGCACGTCGTCTGCGTCAACGACGGCAGCACCGACGGCTCGGCCGCGGAGATCGTCGCGGCCGGCGGCTACCTGGTCGACCATCCGATCAACATGGGCCAGGGGGCCGCGCTCCAGACCGGCATCGAGTTCGCCCGGCTCATCCCCGGCGTCCGCCGCTACGTCACCTTCGACGCCGACGGACAGCACCGCACCGAGGACGCCGTGCGGATGCTGCACATCCTCGATGAGTCCGGGGTCGACGTCGTCCTGGGCTCGCGCTTCCTGGGTCGCAACGCCCAGATGTCGCGGGTCAAGAAGGTCGTGCTCAAGCTGGCCGTCCGCTTCACCAACGCTACCTCGGGCATCAAGCTCACCGACGCCCACAACGGCCTGCGGGTGTTCAACCAGCACGTCGCCGACACCATCGACATCACCGCCCCCGACATGACCCATGCGAGTGAGATCATCGAGCTGATCTCCCGCAACAGGTACCGCTACCTCGAGGTCCCCGTGACGATCGACTACACGGAGTACTCCGTGGCCAAGGGGCAGCCGGTCCTCAACGCTGTCAACATCGCCGTCGACACCCTGCTGCGGCGGGTGAGCCGCTGATGATCCTCGTGCAGGTGATCATGATCGCGGTCGTCGTCGTCGTGGGCGTCCTCGGGCTCCGCAGCCATGGCGCCCACAGCGTCAACGCGTGGAAGAAGATGCTCTTCTCGCTGCTGATGGTGTCGGTGATCGTGGCCGTGCTCTCCCCCGGCCTCATCAACAAGATGGCGCAGGGCGTCGGGGTCGGTCGCGGAACCGACCTGGTGCTCTACACGGTCTCCCTCGCCTTCGGCTTCTACGTCGTCAACCAGTACCTCCGGGCGCAGGAGTCGCGCGCCCAGCTGAACCGGCTCGCCCGTCGGATCGCGATCGTGGAGGCCGTCGAGAAGTACGGGCTCGACGGCTCCTCCCCCCACGTCCCTGGGGGGGCGGCCGCGCAGCCGCGCAGAGAGCCCGACCGGGGCACCGACAGCGCATGACCCTCGACATCCTCGTCCCCTTCTGGGGCGACCCCGCGCTGCTGCGCGCCTGCGTGCGCAGCGTCCTGGAGCAGA
>JBDSLK010000063.1:0-14410 GCA_039916425.1 Nocardioides sp. | reverse complement strand
GGCGAGTTGGATGACGGGGTCGCCCCGATCGTCGGCTCGGCAGTAGAGCCCGGCATCGAACAGGGCCCGTGACAGGAACCCCCGCAGCAACCGCTCGGACTCCTCGGCCGTGAACGTCTCCTTGGTGGCCTTGTCCTTGACCAGCTCGATGCCGTAGAAGTACCCGTCGCCGCGGACGTCGCCCACGATCGGCAGGTCGTGCAGCTTCTCCAGGGTGGCCCGGAACGCGCCCTCGTTGTCGCGGACGTGCTCGTTGAGCTTCTCCTTCTCGAAGATGTCGAGGTTGGCGAGCGCCACCGCGGTCGAGACCGGGTGGCCGCCGAAGGTGTAGCCGTGCAGGAAGGTCTCGGTGCCCTTCAGAAAGGGCTCCATCAGCCGGTCGCTGGCGATCATCGCGCCCAGCGGGGAGTAGCCCGAGGTGAGCCCCTTCGCACAGGTGATGATGTCGGGCTGGTAGCCGAAGCGATCCGCACCGAACATGTGGCCCAGACGGCCGAAGGCGCAGATCACCTCGTCGGAGACCAGGAGCACGTCGTACTCGTCGCAGATCTCGCGGACCCGCTCGAAGTATCCCGGCGGCGGCGGGAAGCAGCCGCCGGAGTTCTGCACCGGCTCGAGGAAGACCGCCGCCACGGTGTCGGGGCCCTCGAACTCGATCGCCTCGGCGATCCGGTCGGCGGCCCATCGGCCGAACGCCTCCAGGTCGCCGGGGGCGGAGAACTGGTCGGGGGCGCGGTAGAAGTTGGTGTTGGGCACCCGGAAGGTCGAGGGGACCAGCGGCTCGAACGGCGCCTTCATGCCCGGGATGCCGGTGATCGACAGCGCGCCCTGGGGGGTGCCGTGGTAGGCGATCGCGCGGCTGATCACCTTGTGCTTGGTGGGCTTGCCGACCAGCTTGAAGTACGCCTTGGCCAGCTTCCAGGCCGACTCGACCGCCTCGCCACCACCGGTGGTGAAGAAGACCCGGTTGAGGTCGCCGGGTGCGTAGTGGGCCACCCGCTCGGCGAGCTGGATGGCGTTGGGGTGCGCGTAGGACCACAGCGGCATGAAGGCGAGCTGCTCGGCCTGCTTGGCGGCGGCCTCGGCGAGCTCACGCCGACCGTGGCCGAGCTGGTTGACGAAGAGCCCTGCCAGACCGTCGAGGTAGCGGCGGCCCTGGTCGTCGTAGATGTAGACCCCCTCGCCCCGCACGATGACGGGCATCTCGCCGGTCTCGTAGACGGAGTGGCGGGAGAAGTGGAGCCAGAGGTGGTCGCGTGCGGCCGCCTGCAGGTGCTCGCGTTCGAGAGCCGTGTTCATCAGTAGTCGTCTCCTGGGCACATGGCCACCATCGTCGCGCCTCTCCGGGGTCAGAGCAAGCGGATCCGTTGAATCCGACGTATTACACGGCGGAATCCGTAGGCTACCGCGCCGGACCCGACGCTGGTAGACAGTCCCCATGACACGGTACGGCGCGATGTTCGGACCCGACATCACCTTCCTCGGCGTGCCTCCGGCCGACCTGGCCGACCCGGCGACGTACGCCGACGCGGACGTGGTGGTGCTCGGTGCCCCCTTCGACTCGGGCACCTCCCACCGACCGGGGACCCGCTTCGGGCCGCAGGCGATCCGGTCGACCGACTACCTCCCCCACGACGGCTCCCGCCCGCACCTCGCGCTGCGTGTCGACGCGCTGCGTGACCTGAGGGTCGTCGACGCGGGTGACGTGGAGATGCCGCCGGGGGAGATCGAGCACGCCCACGCGGCGCTGGAGGAGGCCGTGCACACGGTGGCGGCGGCGGGCAAGATCCCGTTGGTGCTCGGCGGCGACCACTCCATCACGCGCCCGGACGCGACCGGGGTGGCCCGGCACCACGGCTTCGGCCGGGTGTCGATGATCCACTTCGACGCCCACGCCGACACCGGCGACGTCGAGTTCGGCTCGCTCTACGGGCACGGCCAGCCGATGCGGCGGCTGATCGAGTCCGGGGCCCTGCGCGGGGACCGGTTCCTGCAGCTGGGGCTGCGCGGCTACTGGCCCGGCCCGGAGACGCTGGCGTGGATGGCCGGGCAGCAGATGCGGTCCTATGAGATGACCGAGATCGGCGCCCGCGGGCTGACCGCCTGCCTCGATGAGGCCTTCGGGATCGCCCTCGACGATTGCGACGCGGTCTTCCTCTCCGTCGACATCGACGTCTGCGACCCCGGTCACGCGCCGGGCACGGGCACCCCGGAGCCGGGCGGCCTGACCGCGCGCGAGTTGCTCGACGCCGTCCGCCGCATCTGCCGTGAGCTGCCCGTCGTCGGGATCGACGTAGTGGAGGTGTCCCCGCCCTACGACCATGCGGAGATCACCGCCTCGCTGGCCAACCGGGTCTGCCTCGAGGCGCTGTCCGGGCTGGCCGCCCGCACCGTCGGCATCACCCACGACCCGGCCGGCCCGCTGCTCGAGGGTCGGTAGTCCGGTGGTGGGCACGCTCTTCGTCAACGGCGCGGTCTTCGACGGGCATCGCTACCTCGGGGCCGGCTCCGTGCTCGTCGAGGGCGGCCGGGTCGTCGCGCTCGGGGTCGACGGCGACGGCCACCAGGTGGTCGACCTCGGCGGTGGGCTCGTGGCGCCCGGCTTCGTCGACGCCCACGTGCACCCGATCCAGGGCGGGCTGGAGCGGCTGCGCTGCGACCTCTCGGGCCACTCGACCCGACAGGACTACCTGGCCGCGGTCGCGGCATACGCCGCGACGCACCCGCGCGCCGAGTGGATCCTCGGTGGCGGCTGGGCGATGCCCGCCTTCCCGGGCGGCAACCCCACCGCGGCCGACCTCGACGCGGTCGTGCCGGACCGGCCGGTCTTCCTGCCCAACCGCGACCACCACGGTGCCTGGGTCAACAGCCGCGCACTGGCGATCGCCGGGGTCGACCGCGACACCCCCGACCCGCCCGACGGCCGGATCGAGCGCGACGCCGACGGCCACCCCACGGGCACCCTCCACGAGGGTGCTACGGCGCTGGTCTCCCGGCACCTCCCGCGCACGTCGGGGGAGGACTACTTGGCGGCCCTGATGGCCGGGCAGGCCTACCTCCACTCGCTCGGGGTCACCTCCTGGCAGGACGCGATCGTCGGCGCCTACTCCGGCATGGACGACGCGGCGTCGACGTACATACGGGCGGCCGCCAACGGGGACCTCGTCTCCGACGTGGTCGGGGCGCTGTGGTGGGAGCGGCGGCTCGGCGTCGAGCAGGTCGCCGACCTCGTGGGCCGCCGGGACGCGCTCACCGGGGGGCGGTTCCGGGCCACCACCGTGAAGATCATGCAGGACGGCGTCGCCGAGAACGGCACGGCGGCGCTCAGCGAGCCCTACCTCGACCGGTGCGGGCACCCGACCGGCAACCGGGGCCACTCCTTCGTGGAGGCCGGGGCGCTGCGCGAGGCGGTCGGCGCCCTCGACGCAGCCGGCTTCCAGGTCCACGTGCACGCGATCGGCGACCGGGGCGTGCGGGAGGCGCTCGACGCGTTCGAGGGCACCGACCCGGCGCGGCGCCACCACGTCGCCCACCTCCAGGTGGTCCACCCCGACGACGTGCCGCGTTTCGCCGGCCTCGGGGTGGCGGCCAACATGCAGGCGCTGTGGGCGTGCCTCGACGATCAGATGGTGGACCTGACCCTGCCCTTCCTGGGCGAGGAGCGCGCGGGCTGGCAGTACCCCTTCGGCGACCTGCACCGCGCCGGTGCCTCGCTGTGCGCGGGCAGCGACTGGCCGGTCTCCACCCCCGATCCGCTGGCCGCGATCCATACGGCCGTCACCCGCACGTCGTACGGCGAGGAGGGCCGGGCGGGCACCGACCCGTTCCTGCCCGCGCAGGCGCTCGACCTGACGACGGCGTTCGCGGCGTACACCTCCGGATCCGCCCGGACCAACGGGCGCGACCTCCTCGATGGTGCCGGTGTGCTGGCGCCCGGCCACGCCGCCGACCTGGTGGTGCTCGACCGCGACCCGTTCGTCGGCCCTCCCGCCGAGATCGGGGCCGCGCGGGTGGTCTCCACGTGGGTGGCCGGGGTGCCGGTCTTCCACGCCTGACGGACCACCGCTCGGTGCTGCCTACCGGCGAGCGGTCGGCTGCGGGTCGTCCGGGTCGTCCGGGTCTTCCAGGTCGTCCAGGTCGTCCAGGCCGAGCAACGGCAGGCAGGGCGCCAGCCCCTCGATGCGGACGTGCACCCGGCCCGTGCGCTCCCAGGTGGCCCGGTCGAGCAGCATCCGCAGATCCCGGACCGACTGACCGTCGCGCGCGGTCAGGTCCCAGCCGTTGTCCACGTAGCCCAAGGCCCGGCTGACCGCCAGTGACGCGGGGTTGTCCTCGAACGCCCCGGAGGTGGCCCGCTGCGCGCCGAGCCCCTCGAAGGCCAGGTGCAAGACGGCGGCTCGCATCTCCTGGCCGATGCCGCGGCCCTGCTCGGACCGCGCCACCCACGACGCCGAACTCACCGTGCGCAGTCCCGGGAACCCGGTGGCACGCAGGTTCTGCTCGCCGACGAGACGATCTCCCTCGAACACGCCGAAGGCCAGCGTCCACGCCGCTGGGCTCGTCCGGGCCCGGCCCCGCCAGTACCGCTGGAGACCCTCCCGCTCGAGTTCCGGCGACGGGGTGCGAGTCCAGGGGACCGAGAACGGCATCTCGGCAGGATCATGGACGCCGTCGGCGGCGACCACGCCCATCAGAGCGGCACCGAGGTCGTCGTCGACGTAGCGCAGCGTCAGCCGCGGGGTGTGCAGGCGGAGACCGAAGAGCGGCCACAGCGCTGCTGGGGTTGGCGGCGTCGACGACACGGGCGCCATGATCTCCCATCCAGCGTCCGTCGTCCTCCCGGTTTCGCGCGCCTACGACGACGGATTCCGTCGTGAGGGCCGACAACCTCTACAGATTCCGTTGTCTCCTCAGTAGAGTCCCCCCATGGTTGACACCACGTTCCGCAACGTCATCAACGGTGAGCTCGTCGAATCCGCCTCGGGAGAGGCCTACGACGTCATCGACCCGACGACCGGCGAGGTCTACGCCCAGGCGCCCATGTCGGGGGCCGAGGACGTCGACCGGGCCTATGGCGCGGCCGCTGCGGCGTTCGAGGGCTGGGGCGACGCCACACCGCAGGACCGCTCCCTGGCGCTCCTCAAGATCGCCGACGCGATCGAGGCCCGGGTCGAGGAGATCAACGCCGTGGAGTCGAAGGACACCGGCAAGCCGCTCGGCCTGACGATGTCGGAGGAGATGCCCTATGCCTCCGACCACTTCCGCTTCTTCGCCGGGGCCGCCCGGGTGCTGGAGGGTCGGTCGGCCGGTGAGTACATGGCCGGACACACCTCCTGGGTGCGCCGAGAGCCGATCGGCGTCATCGGGCAGGTCACACCGTGGAACTACCCGCTGATGATGATGATCTGGAAGATCGCGCCGGCCCTCGCGGCCGGCAACACGGTGGTCCTCAAGCCGAGCGACACCACCCCCGCCTCGTCGACGCTGCTCGCCGAGCTCGCCCAGGAGTTCCTGCCGCCCGGGGTGCTCAACGTCGTGTGCGGCGACCGCGACACCGGTCGCGCCCTGATCGAGCACAAGACGCCCCAGATGGTGTCGATCACCGGCTCGGTGCGGGCCGGGATGGAGGTCGCGGGCGCCGCCGCCAAGGACCTCAAGCGGGTCCATCTCGAGCTCGGTGGCAAGGCCCCGGTCATCGTCTTCGACGACGCTGACGTGGCGGCCGCCGCGCAGGCGATCGCCGAGGCGGGCTACTTCAACGCCGGCCAGGACTGCACCGCCGCGACCCGGGTGCTCGCCGGACCCGGCGTGCACGACGACTTCGTCGCGGCGCTGACCGAGGCCGCGGACGGGGTCAGGACCGGGATGCCCGACGATGAGGACGTGTTCTACGGACCTCTCAACAACGCCAGCCAGCTGGAGCGGGTGGCCGGCATGGTCGACCGGCTTCCCGATCACGCGACGCTCGCGACGGGCGGAGCGCGGCAGGGCGACGCCGGCTACTTCTACACCCCCACGGTGCTCTCCGGGCTGAAGCAGGACGACGAGCAGATCCAGAGCGAGATCTTCGGCCCGGTGATCACCGTCCAGCGGTTCGCCGACGAGGCCGAGGCGCTGAGCTGGGCCAACGGTGTGGAGTACGGCCTGGCCTCGTCGGTGTGGACCGGGGACCACGGCCGGGCGATGCGGATGTCGAAGCACCTCGACTTCGGCGTCGTGTGGATCAACACCCACATCCCCTTCGTCTCCGAGATGCCGCACGGGGGCTACAAGCACTCCGGCTACGGCAAGGACCTGTCGATGTACAGCCTCGAGGACTACACGCGGATCAAGCACGTGATGAGCTACATCGGCGAGTGAGCGTCGTCGTCGGGACACCCGCTGACGCGGGGGTCCCAGCACTTCTCGGCCGAGGCAACAGCCCGGAAGTGTCCGGTTCACCCAGGAAATCCCCGTGAGTCGGCCCGCGAAAGTCCATCCCGGGTCCCGCTCCACCGAAAGGCAGCTCATGCGCATCCTTCTGGTCGGCGCCGGCGGTGTCGGTTCCGCCTTCGCGGCGATCGCCGCCCGGCGCGACTTCTTCGACGCGATCGTGATCGCCGACTACGCCGAGGCCAGCGCGCTGCGGGCGGCCGAGGCCGACCAGCGGTACGTCGGTGCGCAGCTCGACGCGTCCTCGGCCGACGCGGTCGCCGCGCTGTGCCGGGAGCACCGGATCACGCACGTCATGAACGCCGTGGACCCCCGGTTCGTGATGCCGATCTTCGCGGGGGCCGCGGCGGCCGGCGCCGACTACCTCGACATGGCGATGTCGCTCTCCCGCCCGCACCCGGATGCGCCGTACGCCAAGACGGGCGTCAAGCTCGGGGACGAGCAGTTCGCGGCAGCATCGGAGTGGGAGGCAGCCGGGCGGCTGGCCCTGGTCGGCATCGGGGTCGAGCCCGGACTGTCCGACGTGTTCGCCCGCTACGCCGCCGACCACCTGTTCAGCGAGATCGACGAGCTGGGGGTGCGCGACGGGGCCAACCTGACCGTCGAGGGCTACGACTTCGCTCCGTCGTTCTCGATCTGGACGACCATCGAGGAGTGCTTGAACCCGCCGGTGATCTACGAGAAGGCGCGCGCCGACGTCGACGGCGGCTGGTACACCACGCCGCCCTTCAGCGAGCCCGAGGTCTTCGACTTCCCCGAGGGGATCGGTCCGGTCGAGTGCGTCAACGTCGAGCACGAGGAGGTGCTCCTGATGCCGCGCTGGGTGGAGTGTCGTCGGGCGACCTTCAAGTACGGCCTCGGGGACGAGTTCATCGAGGTCCTCAAGGTGCTGCACAAGCTCGGCCTCGACCGGACCGACAAGGTCAGCGTCGGCGGCGCCGAGGTGTCGCCGCGCGACGTGGTCGCGGCCTGCCTGCCGAACCCGGCCGACCTCGGTCCGCGGATGCGGGGCAAGACCTGCGCCGGCTTGTGGGTGACCGGGACCGGCACGGACGGCAAGCCTCGGTCCACCTACCTCTACCACGTGGTCGACAACGAGTGGTCGATGCGGGAGTACGGCCACCAGTGCGTGGTCTGGCAGACCGCCGTCAACCCCGTCATCGCCCTCGAGCTGCTGGCGCGAGGCACCTGGTCGGGCGCCGGGGTGCTCGGCCCCGAGGCCTTCGACGCGGTGCCGTTCCTCGATCTGCTGACGGAGTACGGCAGCCCGTGGGGTCAGCGCGAGCAGTAGCCCGGCTCCGAGCAGAAGGGCCGGCCGTCAGCTCAGGGCGGCGGCGAGCAGCCTGAGCGTGTCCTCGCGGGCCGGGGACCGGTCGCTTGCCGTGCCGACGTGGGCGCCGGCGACAGGGTGGACCATCACCTCGTCGACGCCCTGGGACTCCGCCAGCGCGCGCACCTGCTTGGCCGCGTGCTCCGGCGTGCCGACGACCCAGCGACCGAGCATCGACGACGCGAGGCCCTGGTGCTGCTCGGCCAGGCCACGCTCCTCGGCCTCCTCGACCAGCACCTGCGGTGCCAGCCGACCACCGGTGCGGAGCGCCACCATCGAGAGCAGGTTGGGCAGCACCAGCCGGTCCGCCTCCTCCACACTGTCGGCGACGACGGCGTTGACGGTCAGGAGCGTGCGCGGCTCCGGGCACTCCTCGGAGGGGACGAACGTCGACCGGTAGAGCGCCAGCGCCTCGGCCGTGCCCTGCCCGGAGAAGTGGTGGGCGAAGACGTAGGGCAGCCCCTTCCGAGCGGCCAGCCGGGCGGAGTAGTCCGAGGACCCCAGCAGCCAGACCGTCGGCGTCGAGACGGCGCGCGGGGTGGCGTGCAGGGCGTGCACGGTGCCGCCGACGCGGACCGCGGAACCCTCGGGCGCCATCATCGTGAGCACGTTGTCGACGTAGGCCGGGAAGTGCTCGACCGCGTCGTCGACCACGCCGCCGGCTCCGTGCCGCAGCGCATAGGAGGTCACCGGGTCGGTGCCCGGGGCCCGGCCGATGCCGAGGTCGATCCGGCCCGGGTACGCCGCCTCGAGGAGCGCGAACTGCTCGGCGACCACGAGGGGGGCGTGGTTGGGCAGCATCACGCCACCGGACCCGACGATGATCCGCTCGGTGGCACCGGCGATCATCGCGATCAGGACGGGCGGGTTGGTCGCCGCGACCGCGGGCATGTTGTGGTGCTCGGCGAGCCAGTAGCGTGTGTAGCCGAGGTCATCGGCGGCGCGGGCGAGTCCGCGGGTCGCGGCGATCGCGTCACCGGTGGTCTGGTCGGAGCGGACGGGGACGAGGTCGAGCACGGACAGGGCGGGAGAGGTCACGACAGGGGAACGGTCCCTCGCGACCCCCTTATTCCGCGACCCGGCGCAGCGGCACGCCGGGTCGGAGTCAGGCGGTGGCGGTGGCGGCGAACGACTCCGCGACCACGTCGAAGGCCTCCTCCAGCAGCGCGTCGGAGATCGCCAGCGGGGGCAGGAAGCGGAAGACATTGCCCCAGGTGCCGGCGGTGAGGGTGACGACGCCGGCGCGGTGGCAGGCGGCGTTGACGGCGGCGGCGCGGGCGGCGTCGGGCTTCGTGGTGCCGGGCTCGCAGAGCTCGATGGCCATCATCGCGCCGCGGCCGCGGATGTCGGCGACCACGGGGTGAGCCGCTGCCAGCGTCTCGAGCCGCCCCCGCATCAGTACCTCGAGCGCCCGGGCGCGGCCGATCAGGTCGTGCTCGCGCATCTCCTCCATCGAGCCCAGCGCGGCCGCGCAGGAGACCGGGTTGCCGCCGTACGTCCCGCCGAGTCCACCGACGTGGACCGAGTCCATCATCTCCGCGCGACCGGTCACCGCCGCGAGGGGAAGCCCGCCCGCGATGCCCTTGGCCGTGGTGACCAGGTCGGGGACGACTCCCTCGTGGTCGCAGGCGAACCAGTCGCCGGTGCGGCAGAAGCCGGACTGGACCTCGTCGGCCACCAGGACGATGCCGTGCGCCTCGGTCCACTCGCGCAGCGCCGGCAGGAAGCCCCGGGCCGGGACGACGAAGCCACCCTCGCCCAGGATCGGCTCGATCACCAGGCAGGCCAGGTTGTCGGCGCCCGCCTGCTTCTCCAGCACGTCGATCGCCAGCGCCGCCGCGTCGGGGCCGGACAGCCGGTCGCGGAAGGGGTACGACATCGGGGCGCGGTAGACCTCCCCGGCGAACGGGCCGAAGCCGTGCTTGTAGGGCATGTTCTTGGCGGTCATCGCCATCGTCAGGTTGGTCCGCCCGTGGTAGGCGTGGTCGAAGACCGCGACACCGTTGCGACCGGTGAAGGTGCGGGCGACCTTGACGGCGTTCTCGACCGCCTCGGCCCCGGAGTTGAAGAGCGCCGACTTCTTGGCATGGTCGCCGGGGGTGAGCTCGCCCAGGGCCGCGCACACGTCGACGTAGCCGTCGTACGGCGTGACCATGAAGCAGGTGTGCGTGAACGCGGCGACCTGCTCCTGGACGCGCTGGACCACCCGCGGCGCCGCGTTGCCGACCGAGACCACAGCGATGCCGGAGCCGAGGTCGATCAGGGAGTTGCCGTCGACGTCGATGATGACGCCGCCGCCGGCCGCGGCGACGAAGACCGGCAGGCCGGTGCCGACCCCGTCGGCGACGTGCGCCTTCTTGCGCTCGAGCCGCAGCTGCGACTCGGGTCCGGGGATCTCGGTGGCCAGCCGCCGCTCCTGGGGCAGTGAAGGGCCGCCGGTGGCGGCAGGGGACTCAAGTGGCATGGTCGTGTTCCTTTCAGGCGCCGGGTGACGCGATCACCAGAAGCGGAGTCTGCTCCACCCCGACCGTAACCCGCTCACCGGGGCTGAGCCGGACCGCGATCGGGCTGGGGACCGCCGCCATCACCGACTCGGCGCCGTCGACGTCGACGTAGACCCGCGAGATGGGACCCAGGAAGTTGACGGACGTGACGGTGGCGTTGGGACCGGTGCCACCGGCCTCGAGGAGGAGGGACTCCGGTCGGACCAGGGCCATCCCCGGGCCGTCGTCGACAGAGCCCTCGATGACCGGCACCCGAGACCCGAACACCTCGGCCCGCCGGCCGCTCACGGTCGCGGCCACCTTGTTGTTGAGTCCGACGAACTCGGCCACGAACGTCGAGGCGGGAGTGGCGTACAGCTCGGCGGGCGGGGCGAGCTGCTCGAGGCGTCCCTTGTTCATCACCCCGACCTGGTCGGCGACCGCGAGAGCCTCCTCCTGGTCGTGGGTCACGAACAAGGTGGTGGTGCCGACCTCGAGCTGGACCCGGCGGATCTCGTCGCGGAGCTGGGTGCGCACCTTGGCGTCGAGGGCCGACAGCGGCTCGTCGAGCAGCAGCACCGACGGCTCTATGGCCAGCGCCCGGGCAAGCGCGACGCGCTGCTGCTGGCCACCGGAGAGCTGCGCGGCGTACTTGGTGCTGTGCTCGCTGAGTCCGACCAGCTCGAGCTTCTCGGCCGCCTTGCGGGTCCGGGTCGAGCGGTCCTCGCCGCGGAGCTTCAGACCGAACGCGACGTTGTCGATCACGGTGAGGTGGGGGAAGAGGCTGTAGGCCTGGAAGACCATCCCCATGTCGCGCTTGTTGGCGGGGACCCGGGTCAGGTCCGTGCCGCCCACGGTCACCGTGCCCGACGTCGGGTGGTCGAGTCCGGCGAGGATCCGCAGCGCGGTGGTCTTGCCGCAGCCCGACGGGCCGAGCAGTGCCACGAGCTCACCCGGCTCGAGGTGCAGGGTCAGCCCGTCCAGGGCGCGCATGGAGCCGTAGACGCGGGTGAGGTCGGTGAGCTCGACGGCGAGGCCGGCGCTCTGGTCGGGCCGGGTCGTCATCAGCCGTTCTCGTTTCTGGTTCGGGTGTTGCCGCCGAAGAAGGAGAGCCCCAGCAGCAGCGCGGAGATGACGATGATCGACGCGAGGGCGCCGGCGATGGCCGTCGCAGCGTCGGACTTGGAGATGGCGGTCAGGGCGACCGGCATGGTGTCGAAGTGCAGCAGGGAGGCGAAGGTGAACTCACCGAGCACCAGCGCCACGGAGATGAAGGCGGCGCTCAGCACGCCGGTGACGATGTTGGGGAACACGATCCTGGTGATCACGATGAGCCAACCGGCGCCCAGCGACCGCGCTGCCTCGGCGAGGGTGGTCACGTCGATCGCGGCGAGCGCGGAGTCGACGGCGCGGTAGGAGTAGGGCAGCACGAGCACGGTGTAGGCGAACGTGAGGGTCAGGGGAGAGCTGCCGAAGAAGTACGTCACCCATGCGTAGACGCCGGCGATGCCGACCACGATCACCAGGGCGGGAATGGTCAGCGGCAGCAGGCAGAGGAACTCGATGACCCGCGACATCCGCGGCACCCGCAGGCGCACCCAGATCATGGTCGGGACCAGGAGCACCACCATCAGCACCACGGTGAACAGGGCGAGCAGCAGCGAGGAGATGATCGCCTGGCGGAGGTCCTCGTTCTCGACCAGGGCGCGCCAGGCGTCCCAGTTGCGGCCGGTCTCCCCGCGACGGCCCCTGGTGCTGAAGTCCAGCATCGACAGCAGGGGAAGCACGAAGTAGACCGCGAAGAGCGTCAGCAGCACGCCGCGGAGGACTCGGAAGCCCCTGGACGGGTTCATCGCATCCACCGGGCCGTCCGCCGCAGCAGCAGGGCGTAGAGCGCCATCACGACGGCCACCACCACGATCATCTCCAGGGCCAGCGCGAAGCCGAGGTTGGCCTGGCCGAGCAGGATCTCGCTGGTCAGTGCGGACCGGATGAACAGGGGAGTGATGGGGTTGCCCTGGCTGACGAGCACGGCCGCGGTCGCGTAGGCGGCGAACGCGTTGGCGAAGAGCAGCAGCAGCGACCCGAGGAAGGCGGGGGTGAGAAGCGGGAAGGCGACCTGGCGCCAGTACTGCGCCGTGGTCGCACCGAGGTTGACGGCTGCCTCGCGCCACTGCGGGCGGAGTCCCTCCAGTGCCGGGGTGAAGACGATGACCATCAGCGGGATCTGGAAGTAGACGTAGACCACGATGAGGCCGTTGAGGCCGAAGAGCCATCCCGAGCCGTAGATGTCGAGGCCGATCCAGGAGTCGAGGGCCAGCGTCAGCACGCCGTTGACGGCGAGCAGCGAGATGAACGCGAACGCGAGGGTGACCCCGCCGAACTGCGCGAGGACGCCGCACACCGACAAGGTGGCGCGGCGCAGGATGCTGCGCGGGCCGAGCGTGAGGATCAGGTAGGACAACAGCGCCCCCAGGAACGCGCCGATGACGGCGGTGCTCAGGGAGAGCAGCACGCTCTTCCAGAGGGCTTGGACGGCCGCATCGGACCCGAGGGCACGCACGTTGCCGAGCGTGAAGCCGCCGTCACCACTCTGGAAGGCGCCCACGACCACGGTAACGGTGGGCACCACCAAGAAGATCAGCAGGAAGCCCAGGAACGGCAGGAGAGCGAGGTACGGGCCCACGGCGAACCGCCGGCCCGTACCCCTGACCACGTCGTCGGCCACGGTCAGCTGATGACCTTGGACCAGTTCTCGGCCAGGTAGGCCCCGGCCGTCTCGGTCTGCTCGTTGGTCGGGATCACCGTCGTCCCCGACACCTCGGGCAGCGCGCCCCACAGGTCGGCGTCGACCGTGCCGGCCTCGGCCATCGCGTCACCGCGGACCGGACGGGCACCACCCTTGAGCCAGAGGTTCTGGCCCTCGTCGCTGTAGAGGAACTCCTGCCACAGCCGCGCGGCGGCCGGGTTCGGCGCGTCGGCGTTGATGGCCTGGTAGTAGTACCCCGCGACGACCGACTCCGCGGGCACGACGGTCTTCCACGTGGACACGTTGGCCGCTGCGGCCGCACCCAGGTAGTCCCAGTCGATGACGACGGGGGTCTGGCCGGACTCGATGGTGGCCGAGTCAGGGTCGACGGGGATGAAGTTGCCGGCCTGCTTGAGCTTGCTGAAGAAGTCCACCCCCGGTGCGATGTCGTCGGCGGAGCCGCCGTTGGCGATCGCGACCATCATCACGCCGCTGAACGCGGCGCCGGCCTCGGTCGGGTTGCCGTTGAGGGCGACCTTGCCCTTGAACTCCGGGCCCAGGAGATCCTCGACGGAGGTCACGTCGGGGACCTGCGCCGAGTCGTAGCCGATCGACATGAAGCCCCCGTAGTCGTTGACCCAGGCACCGTCCGGGTCCTTGAACTCGGCGGGGATCTCCTCGAAGGTCGCGACCTGGTACGGCGCGTATTTGTCGGTGTTGGCGAGCGCGACGGACTGGCCGAGGTCGAAGACGTCGGGCGCCCGGTCGGTGCCGGCGAGGTCGTTGGCCGCGTTGATCTCGTCCTGGCTGGCCGCGGTGGGCTGGGCGGAGTTGACCTTGATGTCGTACTTGTCCTCGAACGTCGAGATGATCTCTGCGTAGTTGGCCCAGTCGGGCGGCAGTGCGATCACGTTGAGCTCGCCCTCGGCCTTGGCGGCCGCGATGAGCTTGTCCATGCCGCCGAAGTCGTCGGCCGAGGTCGCCTCGCCGGCGGAGACGCCCGACTCGGTCGTGGTGTCGTTGCTGTTGTCCTCCGGTGGCGCGCAGGCTGCGAGCACCACCAGGGAGGTGGCAGCCAGGCTGGCTGCCAGACGGCGAGAACGGTTCATCACGGGTACCTCTCAGACGGCGGGCGTGCTCTGGTCGGGGCTCGCACGAACCGAGGCGGGTCCCCGTTCGGCAACGTAGCCCATTTCGCGCCGTGCGGGCATGACCGGTCGGCAACGAAACAGCCACGGTTCGCCGGACGCACGATGGACGCCGGGGACCGCAGACGGGCAGGGTGTCGTCATGGGCGACTACCGAGCGACGTACGACCGATCCCTCGCCGATCCCGAGGGCTTCTGGGGTGAGCAGGCCGGCCTGGTGGACTGGATCCAGAAGCCGCAGCGCGTCCTCGAGGCGGAGCGGGCGCCG
>JBDSLK010000062.1:0-6599 GCA_039916425.1 Nocardioides sp. | reverse complement strand
GGATGCCGTACTTGAAGCCGAAGCTGACGACCGTCACCTTGAGCCGGGTGGCCTCCGGGCTGCCGAACGCCTCGGCCACCCGCTGGGTCAGCTGGTGGACATTGAGGTCGGTGGTGTCGATGACGAGGTCCGCGTCGCCGCGCAGCCCCTCGAGCACCGTGCGCTCGCGGGCCAGACCGTCCAGCAGCCGGCCCCCGCCCTGGAGGGGGTGCGGTCGACGGGCGGCCTCCTGCCGGCGGACTAGCACGTCGTCGGAGGCCTCGAGGAAGAGCAGCGTGGTGCGGCGTCCGATCGCGCCCGGGACGCGGGCCGCCTCCAGGGAGTCGAAGAACGAGCCGGAGCGCACGTCGACGACGACGGCGATCGGCTGCTGGACGCCGCGGCTCTCGTCGACCAGGCGCACGACGTCGCGCACCAGGCTCGGCGGCATGTTGTCGACCACGTAGAAGCCCAGGTCCTCGAGCTCCTTCGCCGCGGTGCTGCGACCCGCGCCGGTCATGCCGGTCACGATCACCAGCTCGCCCGCGCTCGGGTCGGTGGCCTGCTCGGTCATGACCTACTCCTCGATCTCGCCGGTCGCGGTGTTGACGGCACCAGTGTCGCCCCTGCCACCGGCGCCGGGGCGCTGGGCAACGGCGTCCTTGATCGCCGTCGCGGTGCGCTCGCCGATCCCCGGCACCATCGCCAGCTCCTCGACGCTGGCGAGCCGGAGCTTCTTGAGGGAGCCGAAGTGCTTCAGCAGCGTCTTGCGCCGCACCTCCCCCAGCCCGGGCACGTCGTCGAGCAGGCTCTCGACCATCGACTTGGAGCGCCGGGAGCGGTGGTGGGTGATCGCGAAGCGGTGCGCCTCGTCGCGCACCCGCTGCAGCAGGTAGAGGCCCTCGCTCGACCGGGCCAGGATGACCGGGTCCTCCTGGCTGGGCAGCCAGACCTCCTCCAGACGCTTGGCCAGGCCACAGACCGGGATGTCGGCGAGGCCGAGCTCCTCGAGGGCACGCTGGGCCGCGGCCACCTGTGGCGGGCCGCCGTCGACGACGACCAGGCCGGGCGCGTAGGCGAACTTGCGCGGCCGTCCGGTCTCCGGGTCGACCAGCATCGGGCCGTTGTCCGTGGCCACCTCGGTGCTGCGGGCCTGCTCGTCGAGGAGCCGGCGGAACCGCCGGGTGATCACCTGGTGCATGTGGGCCACGTCGTTCTGCCCGACCACGCCCTCGGCGGTGTCGCCCCTGATGACGAAGCGGCGGTACTCGCTCTTGCGGGACAGGCCGTCCTCGAAGACGACCATCGACGCGACCACCTCGGTGCCCTGGAGGTTGGAGATGTCGTAGCACTCGATGCGCAGCGGCACCTCGGCGAGACCGAGCGCCTCCTGGATCTCCTCCAGGGCGAGGTTGCGGGTGGTGAGGTCGGACGCGCGCTTGGTCTTGTGGAGGATCAGCGCCTGGCCGGCGTTGCGGGCCACCGTCTCCTGGAGGGTCAGCTTGGCGCCTCGCTGCGGCACCCGGATGCCGACCTTGCTTCCCCGCAGGTCGCCCAGCAGCCGCTCGAGCGTGGGGACGTCCGGCGGCAGCGCGGGCACGAGCACCTCGCGCGGGATCGACTCGTGCTCGCCGCCGTAGAGCTGGAGCAGGAACCCCTCGACCAGGTCGGCGGTGTCGCCTTCGTCGACCCGGTCGGCGACCCAGCCTCGCTGGCCGCGGATGCGGCCGCCCCGCACGTAGAAGACCTGCACCGCCACCTCGAGCGGGTCCTCGGCGAGCGCGATCACGTCGGCGTCGGTGCCGTCGGTCAGCACCACCGCCTGCTTCTCCAGCGCCTTGGTGAGGGCGCCGAGGTCGTCGCGCAGGCGAGCCGCGCGCTCGAAGTCCTCGGCCTCGGACGCGGCGTACATCTGCTGCTCGATGCGGCGGGTGAAGCCGCTGGTGTTGCCGGCCATGAAGTCGCAGAAGTCGTCGACGATCTCGCGGTGCTCCTCGGCGCTGACCTCGCCGACGCAGGGCGCCGCGCACTTGCCGATGTAGCCGAGCAGGCAGGGGCGGCCGATCTGGCCCGAGCGCTTGAAGACGCCGTTGGAGCAGGACCGCATCGGGAACACCCGCAGCAGCAGGTCCATGGTCTCCCGGATCGCCCAGGCGTGGCTGTACGGCCCGAAGTAGCGGGTCCCCTTGCGCTTGGCCCCGCGGCCCACCATCACCCGCGGGAACTCCTCACCCACCGTGACGGCCAGCCAGGGGTAGGACTTGTCGTCGCGGTACTTCACGTTGAAGCGGGGGTCGAACTCCTTGATCCAGGAGTACTCCAGCTGGAGGGCCTCGACCTCGGTGTTGACCGTGGTCCAGTCGACGCTCGCGGCGCTGGTCACCATCGTGGCGGTGCGCTGGTGCAGCCCGCCGATGTCTTGGAAGTACGACGACAGCCGGGCCCGGAGGTTCTTGGCCTTGCCGACGTAGACGACCCGGCCGGTGGCGTCCCGGAAGCGGTAGACGCCCGGCTGGGTGGGGATCGACCCCGGCTCGGGTCGGTAGCCGAGGGGTGAGCGGGTGGGGCGGACGGGCACCCCTCAACCCTACGGGCCGCCACCCCCTACCCATCGATCCGTCGCGAGGAGGTCCTGTCGCCACGAGATCCCCCGAGTAAAGGATTCGCCAAGTGCCGGATCCGCAGGAGCGCTGCTCGCTAACGTTCGGTCTGGAGGATCTGCCGTGGGGGCGGATCTCCGGGGGGCGCGGAACAACTGCCGTGGGGGCAGAGGTCCACGCAACACACCATTCATGGGGGATACGGTGTCAACTCTTTCGCGCGCGCACTCGGCGCGGGTCAACCGTCGCACGATCATCCGGTCGGCGGCCTGGTCCGTCCCGGTCGTCAGCATCGTCGGCGTCGCGGCCCCGGCCTTCGCCTGCTCGCCAGCCAGCAACATCGCCTACTCGGCGGACCTGGCGATCGACTCGACCGTCGGCACCAAGGACGCGAACGGCCACACCAAGGGCACGTTCACGCTCACCATCTGCAACAACGGGTCGACCACCATCCCGGCCGGGGCGTCGTACTCCGTCAAGCTCGACGCGCTCAAGGCCCCTGGCAGCCCGAAGGGCGACCAGAACATCCTCGTCGCCGTAGGCCGGCACGCCGGTCTCTCGGTCTCACCCGAGACGGCCGTGTCGCTCAACCCGGATGGTCCGACGAAGGCCCAGACCTACGTGGTCACGGTGGCCACGCCGTTGTCGAGCGGCGCCTGCACGGCGATCGTCTTCGCGATCGACACCGCTACCGGGGTGGGCGCGACCACGCTGGAGATGACCGCCCAGCTGCGCGACTTCGGCAGCAACCCGTGCAACGTGCCGGCTCCTGGCAACCAGTCGATGCTGACCGGCCGCTGGGGACAAGGCCCGACGACCTGACGTCGCGGCACGCGGCGGCGCCGAGTCACGCCGAGTTACGCCAGGGAGATCGAGTCGCCGGCCACGGCGAGCGCCACCTCGGTCAGCGCCGAGGTCGCCGGCCCACCCTGGGGCGAGCCGTCCTCGATCGAGAACCTGCTCCCATGACAGGTGCAGTTGATGGTGTCCGTGACGTCGGACACCGGGCACCCCTGGTGGGGGCAGATGTTGGTGAAACCCCTGAACTCACCGGCGGCGGGCTGGGTCACCACCACGCTCTCGTCGGCAAAGATCGCTCCACCACCCTCGGGAATGTCAGCAGCGGTGGCTAAGCCACCGCCGCCGGCCGACGGCTCGCCGGACATGCTGGTGTCCGAGCCTGCCGTCGCCTCCGGGGTGGCGGTCGACCCGGATGGCCCGGCATCGCTGCCGCAGGCCGCCAGGAACGGAATCCCCACTCCCGCGACCGCCGCCCCGCGTAGGGCGAGCCGACGGCTCAGCCCCGGATCGTTGCCTGCCACGACGTCGTCAGCTGCCACGCTGGTGCTCCTCAGATGGGGATCGTCTCCGATCCTCGAAGCCTAGCCAGCCCGCCTGACGGCCGCCTTCTTCGTCGCGGTCTTCTTGGCCGTCGTCCTCCTGGCCGCCGGCTTCTTCGCGGCCGTCTTCGTCGCCGCCCGACCCTCGAGCATGGGGGCCAGGAATCGTCCGGTGTGGCTGTCGGGGTTGGCGGCCACCTCCTCGGGGGTGCCCTCCGCCACCACCAGGCCACCGCGGGACCCACCCTCGGGGCCCATGTCGACCAGCCAGTCGGCGGTCTTGATGACATCGAGGTTGTGCTCGATGACCAGGACCGTGTTGCCCTGGTCGACCAGCTTGCCGAGCACCAGCAGCAGCTTGCGGATGTCTTCGAAGTGCAGGCCCGTGGTGGGCTCGTCCAGCACGTAGACGGTGCGGCCGGTGGAGCGCTTCTGCAGCTCGCTGGACAGCTTGACGCGCTGGGCCTCGCCCCCGGAGAGCGTCGTCGCCGGCTGGCCGAGCCGCACGTAGCCGAGCCCGACCTCGCACAGGGTCTTCATGTGCCGCGAGATGGCCGGCACCGCGGCGAAGAAGTCGGCGGCCTCCTCGATCGGCATGTCGAGCACCTCGGCGATGGTCTTGCCCTTGTAGTGCACCTCCAGCGTCTCGCGGTTGTAGCGGGCCCCGTGGCAGACCTCGCACGGGACGTAGACGTCGGGCAGGAAGTTCATCTCGATCTTGATCGTCCCGTCGCCGGAGCACGCCTCGCAGCGCCCACCCTTGACGTTGAAGGAGAACCGGCCCTGGAGGTAGCCGCGCATCTTGGCCTCGGGGGTCGAGGCGAACAGCTTGCGCACGTGGTCGAAGACGCCGGTGTAGGTCGCGGGGTTGGAGCGTGGGGTGCGCCCGATCGGCGACTGGTCGACGTGGATCACCTTGTCGACCTCGTCGATCCCGGCGATCTTGGTGTGCCGACCGGGCACCGCCCGGGCGTTGTAGATCTGCTTGGCCAGCGAGGTGTAGAGGATGTCGTTGACCAGCGTCGACTTGCCCGAGCCCGAGACCCCGGTCACGGCCACGAACAGTCCGAGCGGGAAGGCCACGGTGACGTCCTGGAGGTTGTGCTCGCGGGCGCCGTGGACGACGAGCTGGCGGCCCTTGGTGCGCGGGCGGCGTACGTCGGGGGTCGGGATCTCGCGCCGGCCGGAGAGGTACTGACCGGTGAGCGAGTCGGGGTGGTCGAGCAGACCCTGGACCGACCCGCTGTGCACCACCTGGCCACCGTGCTCGCCGGCCCCCGGGCCGATGTCGACGACCCAGTCGGCGTTGCGGATCGTGTCCTCGTCGTGCTCGACGACGATCAGCGTGTTGCCGAGCTCCTTGAGGCGGAGCAGCGTCTCGATCAGCCGCTGGTTGTCGCGCTGGTGCAGCCCGATCGAGGGCTCGTCGAGCACGTAGAGGACGCCGACCAGCCCGGCGCCGATCTGGGTGGCCAGCCGGATGCGCTGCGCCTCGCCGCCCGAGAGCGACCCCGAGGGCCGGTCGAGAGAGAGGTAGTCGAGGCCCACGTCGAGCAGGAAGTTGAGCCGCTCCTGGATCTCCTTGAGCACGCGCTCACCGATCTGGCGCTCACGGGTGCTGAGGTCGAGGCCGCGCAGGAAGTCGGCGGCCTGGTTGATCGGCAGTGCGCAGACCTCGGCGATGTTGCGCTCGCCCCCCGGACCAGGCAGCGTCACCGCGCGGGACACGGGCCGCAGGCGGCTGCCCTGGCAGACCGGGCACGGGACCTGGCGCATGAAGCCCTCGAACCGGTCCCGGCTGGTGTCGGACTCCGCCTCCCGGTGCCGGCGCTCGATGTAGCCCTGCACGCCCTCGAACTCGGCGAAGTAGGCCCGCTTGCGCCCGTAGCGGTTGGTGGTGACGACGTGGACCTTGGTGGAGTGACCCCCCAGGATGGAGCGCTGCGCCTTCGGGGAGAGCTCCTCCCACGGGGTGTTGAGGTCGAAGCCGAGCTCCTCGCCGAGGGCGTTGAGGAGCTTGAGGAAGTAGTCGGCGACGTGGGCGTTGCTCCACGGCGAGATGGCGCCCTCCCCGAGCGTCGCCCCCGGGTCGGGGACGACCAGCTCGGGGTCGACCTCCATCCGGGTGCCGAGCCCGTGGCAGGTCGGGCACGCCCCGAAGGGCGAGTTGAAGGAGAACGACCGCGGCTCGAGGTCGTCGGTCTCGATCGGGTGGTCGTTGGGGCAGGCCATCTTCTCGGAGAACTTCAGCTCGCGCGCGGGGTCCTTCGCCGGCAGGTCGACGAAGTCGAAGACGACCAGGCCGCCGGCGAGGTTGAGCGCGGTCTCGACCGAGTCTGTCAGCCGTCGCTTGGAGGACGCCTTCACCGCGAGCCGGTCGACGACCACCTCGATGGTGTGCTTCTTCTGCTTGTCGAGCGTGGGCGGCTCGTCGAGGCCGTAGGTCTCGCCGTTGACCCGGGCCCGCGAGAAGCCCTGGGTCTGGAGCTGCTTGAACAGCTCGACGTACTCCCCCTTGCGGCCGCGGATCACCGGCGCCAGCACCTGAAACTTGCGTCCGTCCTCGAGCGAGAGGATCTTGTCGACGATCTGCTGCGGCGTCTGCCGCTCGATCGGGGCCCCGCAGGTGGGGCAGTGCGGTCGACCGGCGCGCGCGAAAAGCAAGCGCAGGTAGTCGTAG
>JBDSLK010000061.1:0-11837 GCA_039916425.1 Nocardioides sp. | reverse complement strand
TCGGGGAGGGCCGCCGACGCCATGCGCCGACGCAGCCGCGAGCGGGCAGCCGCGCTCCGCCGGGCGGCCGCCCGGCACCATGACGCGGCGGAGGCCCTGGAGCGGCACGCCGCCGAGATCGACCGGGTCAAGGACCTGATCGCCGGCCTGGAGCGCACGGCACTCGACCTTGTCGGTGCCGCCCGGGACCGGCTCGGCGACCTCGTCGAGGGCGCCCGTGACCTGGTCGTCGGGCGGGCCGACGACCTGCTGGCCCGTTTCGTCCCGCCCCCGTCGGGACATCGCGACTGGCTCGACGTGGACCTGCCCGGGCTGCACCGATGACCGCCGCTCCCGCCCCCGCCCTGACACCGGCGCGGCTGCCGCGCCGGGTGGCGCTGCCGAGGACGGCGCTGGAGTCCCTCGCCGCCCGCACGGGCACCACGCTGCCCTGGCGCGCGGCGGCCACCTCCTCCCGGCTGGCCCGGGCGCTCGGGGACCTTCCGGACGCCCCGACCGACCCGCGCGGCCCACACGACCCGGGCGCGCTCGAAGCAAGGGGGCTGGTGGACGCGGCGGGGGTGCCGCTGGCCGAGGTCGCGGCCGCGCTCGAAGTGCTGGGCAGACCCGAGGTCGCTGTCCGGGTCGATCTCGGCGTACGCCGCGCCGCCGCACCGCAGGGGTCTTCCAGGCTCGTGGCCTGGCACCACCTCCGCGCCGGCCGGGTCACCGCCCTCGTCACGGTCGGGGCGCCCGAGGTCGAGCTGGCCTGGTTCGCCGACGAGCACTGGCCACGCGAGCTGGCGCACCTGGTCACGGTGCCCACCCGGCCAGACGCCCCCGTGACCTCCCCTGTCCCGACCGCGGTCCCGGCCTCTGTCCCTCCCCACGCGCTCACCCTCCCGTTCGAGCTGCTCGTCGCCGCCGGAGCGGCCCTGCGCGAGCGCCGGCCGGAGGTGCTCGCCGAGCTGCTGGCCCGCCACCGGGTCGTCGGACCCGACGGGGCCGAGCTCGACCGCGCCGCGGCGGCCGAGCAGGTGGGGCTGCTGCACACCGCCGGACAGGGCCGGGTGCAGGTCACGGTGGCTGGCACCGCGGGGGACGGCCACCGCAGGCTCGGCGTCGTCACCTGGGTGCTCTTCGCCGACGGGTGGCGCTCCCTGGTGCCCGCCACCGTCGACGGGGTGCCGGTCGTCCGCCTCGCGACGGCGACTCCCCCGATGCTCGGGGTCGCCGTGGCCCGGCTGGTGGCAGGGGTCGGGGCATGAGCGAGACCCCGGTGCCGATCACCGACGTCCGGGGTGGCGTGGGCGGCCTTGCGGTGGGCTACGAGCGGGCCCGGGCCCTCGCCGCCACGTTCGACACGGCCGGCAACCGGATGCGCGGCTGGGCCGGCGCCGGCGGCCGGGTGCTCCGCGACGGCGACCTGCTCGCGTCGGCGCTCCTCTCGCCGGTCTCGTTCGCCAACGCCGAGGTCGCGGTGCTCGAGGCGACCACCGGCCCCGACGGCATCCTGGTGGAGTCGGTGGGCTGGGAGACCGACGCGCTGCTGATCCGGTCGACCGTCTGGGCCTTCGAGCGCACCGACCTCCTGGTCGCCGCGACCTTCGAGGTCGTCGACTACACCGCGGGTCGCGCGCTGGGTCTCACGGTGGCCCTCACGCTGCCTGCCCTGGCTACCAGCGGTCTGCTCGTCTGGGGTCTCACCTCGGTGCTGCCACCACCCCTGCGGCGCGGGGCCGCCGACGCCGCCGGCCGCGGATCGGACGCCCTGTCGCGCTGGCTCACCGAGCACCCTGAGGTCGTCGAGCACCTCGCCAATGGCGGGGGCGGGCTCGTCGACGGCTTCTGGACGGGGGTCTCGGGGCCCCTCGTGGGACCGGACGGGGAGCCGCTCTTCCACCCGACCACGGAGAGCGCCGCCGGGCTGCTGGCCGGGTTCTACCCCGGGGACGGCGGGCCCGAGGTCACCGCCCGCGGCGACCTGGCGCCGCCGGCGCGGGGGGCGCCGGCCTCGCTGGCCGACCTGCTCGCCACCCTGCAGGACGTCTCCGCACTGTCGGACACCCCGGACTCGCCGCGCAACGGGACCGTGGAGATCCAGACGCTGCCGGGCGAGCCGCCCGTCCACGTCGTCTACCTACCCGGCGCCGACGACCTGGCAACCACCCCGTGGAGCGCCGACGGCGACGTGCGGGACCAGCCGACCAACCTGCTGGCGGTCAGCGGGACGAGCACGTCGTACGCCGACGGCATCCTCGAGTCGATGCGGCTGGCCGGGATCCGGCCCGGCGAGCCGGTGCTGCTGGTCGGGCACTCCCAGGGCGGGATCGTGGCCAGCCAGCTGGCCGCCCACCCGGAGGGCTTCCAGGTCGCCGGTGTGGTGACGGCCGGGTCTCCGGTGGCCGGGCAGGGGCCGTACCCCGAGGGCACCCACGTGCTGTCGCTGGAGCACCGAGGTGACGTGGTGCCGCTCGTGGAGGGGGAGCCCAACGCCGACGCGGCCAACCATGTCACGGTCACCTTCGACGACCACGAGGACGACGTCGCCGGCAACCACGACCTCGCTCACTACGTCCGCGGGGCCGCCGCGGTGGACGCCTCTGACGACCCCTCACTGCTGGCGGAGCTGGCCCGGCTCACCGACGCGGGCTTCCTCGGCGGCGACGGTGACACCCGCAGCCAGGTCTTCCAGATCACCCGGCGACAGGACTGACCGCGAGGGGTGGGGGATCATCCCCGCTCGAGGAAGTTTAGAGTCGCACGATCGGGGGAAGGCGTCGATGAACCCCTGAGGAAGTGATCATGTACGGCGACACCACGGTGATGCGCAAGCGTGCCGGCCAGTTGCGAGAGCAAGGCACCGACATCAAGATGCTGGCCGACCAGCTCGCGGCCCAGGTCGACTCGATGGACTGGACCGGACGAGCCGCCGACGCGATGCGCGCCCGGATCCACGACCGGGCTGCCCAGCTCCGCGACGCGGCCGCCGGCCACGAGACCGCCGCGGACTCCCTCGGCCGCCACCTCACCGCGGTCGAGCTGCTCAAGGAAGCCATCGACGGCGTCGAGCATCGCGTCAGCTCCCTGGTCACCGACGCCGCCACCCGGGTCGCCCTGAGCGAGGCCCATCAGGACCCCGACGGCGTCCGCCGCAGCCCCACCGACGAGGACCAGGCCCTGGTCTCGTTCAGCCCACCGCCGCCCGGACACCGGGACTGGCTGAGCGTGACCCTCCCCGGACTCTGAGAAGGAACGATGGCCACCGTCGACCTCAGCACACCCCACCCTGCGCCCGAGAGCCTGCTCGACGGGCTGCCCCGTCGGGTCGCGCTGACCCTGCCCGAGCTGCGCGAGGTCGCCGCCCGCGCCGGGGGCGCCCCCCTTCCCTTCGAGGTCACCGAGCCGCGCCCGGGCACGCTCGACGACCGGATGGGACAGAGCCGCGGCTCGGTCGAGGACGGCGCCTACCTCGCCGCGCTGGCCTCGCTCCACGACCCGGTCGACTCCCTCACCCGCCGTGGTCTGATCGAGGACGGCGCGCTCGACGCGGGGCTGGCCGGGGCGGTAGGCCTGCTCGCGACCCCCGCGGTCGCCCTCGACGTCGACATCCGGGTCGGCGACGTCCAGGCCAAGGCCTGGCACCGGGAGGCCGCCGGAGCGGTGGCCACCCTGGCCACGGTCGACGGGATCGTCTTCGAGCTCGCGTGGTTCGACGCGCCGCAGTGGCCGACCGAGCTGGGCCGGGTGACGGTAGTCCCCGAGGACGTCGAGCTCACCACCTCCGCCGTCCCCGCCGTCGACCTGCCCTTCGACCTCGCCAGCGCTGCGGCCGAGGCGGTCCGTACCGGTCGCGCCGACCTGCTCTCGGTGCTGGTGGGCCAGCACCACAGGCGGGTGGTGGACGCCGACGGCGACGTCGTCCCCGACAGCGGGGTGCAGACCCTGCTCACCGCTCTCTACGCCGAAGCGCAGGGGCGGATGCGCGCCCTGGTGACCGACGTGTCCTCCGGCGAGGCCACCGTGGTCGGCGTCGTCTCCTGGGTGCTGCTGGCCGACGGCTGGCGGGCGCTGCGACCCCACCACCACGGTGACGAGCCCCGCGTCGAGGTGCGCCTCGTCGAGCCGGCCGACCTCGCCACCGAGCTCGCGCCGGTGCTGGCCGAGGTGACCCGATGACCGAGGAGCAGCAGGTGCCCCCTTTCGACTCCCGAGCCGACAAGCACGCCCGGCTGATGCGGCTCGCCGACCTCTTCGACTCCTCCGGCGAGGAGATGCGCAACCGCGCCAAGCTCGGTGACGCGGTGCTCGCCGACGAGGACGTCACCTCCTCCGAGGAGCTCTCCCCCAAGACCTACGCCGAGGCCGAGGAGGACGTCCGCGCGGCCACCACCGGCAAGCGCGGCCTGCTGGCCCGCTCGATCGAGCTCGACGCCGACGCCCTCGTCATCCGCGCGACCGTGCTGACCTACCGCTGGATCGACGACCTCCAGGAGGCGGCCTACAAGACGCTCGGCTCGATCGCCGGGCGGGCGATCGGCTACCTCGCCCCCGAGGTCGCCCTCGGCGGGGCGATCGTGTCGGCCGGCCTGATCGAGACCGACGCCCTCGACCGGGACGGCGTCGCGGCCTACCTCAACGAGCTCGCCCTCAACAACCCCCAGCTCCTCGACCACGTGTCCAGTGGTGGGGGTGGCCTCCTCGACAGCCTCCAGATGCGCTCACTGCTCACCGCGGGCGTGCTCGCGGGTGCGGCCGGCACCGACGCCGGGCGTGGTGGCCTGAGGGCCGCGGGGATCGCCCCGCTGGCCGGTGACGGGGCGTCGGCCCTGCGCGACATCGCCGGTGACTTCACCGGCCCTCCCGTGGCCGCCGAGCCCGACGCGACCGCGGAGAGCGCCGACGGGAGCATCACGCGGGCTCCCCGCAACGTCGAGGAGCTCATGAGCGAGCTCGCCGCCATCACCCGGAGCGTCAGCGTCCGCCAGGTGGGCGAGGACCGTTACATCGCCTACCTGCCCGGCCCGGTCGGCACCCGCCGCGGTCGCCTCCGGCTGGTTGGCGGGGACCACTCCTCCTACGCCGGGCGGGTCGTCGCCGCGATCGAGCGGGCCGTCGGCGACGCCGGCACCGCCCGGGTGATGCTCGTCGGCTCCGCGCAGGGCGGGGTCACCGCGGCCGAGGTCGCGGCCACCATGACCTCGACCCTGTTCGCTGTCGACCAGGTCGTGACCGCCGGGGCACCGCGCTCCCACGTGCACGTGATCCCTCCGGGCACCCGGGTGCTCTCGCTGGAGGACCGTGCCGACCCGGTCGCCCTGCTGGGCTCGCTGATCAACGTCGGCGTCGCCAACCGGATGACCGTGGTCTTCGACGGGGGCGCCGAGGCCGGTCTCTCGTCGTACGTCGTGGGCGGCCGCGCCGCCGACAATGCCGCCGACCCCGACCTCAGGGCCGAGCTGGCCCGCATCCACGCGCTGGGCTACCTCGCCGGCTGAGCCGGGCGGACCGGCCCAACCTCAGGCGAGGTCGTGGACGAACTCGCCGAGCTGGACCAGGTTGCGGCACTCCACCATCGGCACGATCGCGCCGTACTCCGCGGCGGCCGAGTCGCCGGTGCCCCAGTGTCGCGGGTGCTCGGGGTTGAGCCACCAGGCTTGCCGCGCCCGGCCGGCCATCGACCGCAGCGCCTCGAGGTTGAGGTCGCTGTAGTTGGATCGGGCGTCGCCGAGGACCAGCAGCGAGGTGCTCGGGCCGACCGCGTCGGCGTAGCGCTCCTCGAAGGCGCCCAGGGCCCGGCCGTAGTGGGTGCGGCCGAACCGGGCGGCATGGGCCGAGCTCGCCGCCAGCTCGGCCATCACGTCGGCCACGTCGGCGCCGGACTTGAAGTGCCGGGTCACCTCGACGAGGTCGTCGACGAACGTGAAGGCCCGCACCCGACTGAACTGTTCCTGGAGTGCGAAGACGAGCAGCAGGGTGAAGCGGGCGAAGCTCGCGACCGAGCCGGACACGTCGCACAGCACGACCAGCTCGGTGCGGTGGGGCCGGCGGGGGCGGTGCAGCGTGGTCAGCGGCACCCCGCCGGTCGACAACGACACCCGGACGGTGCGGCGGAAGTCGAGCGGACCACCGCGGCGCGCACGTCGTTCGCGGGCCAGCCTCGTGGCGAGTCGGCGCGACAGCGGGTACAGCGACCGGCGCATCTCCTCGATCTCGCCGGCCCGGGCGGCCCCGAAGTCCAGCCGGTCGAGGGAGGGGCGCAGCGCCACGTCGGCGACGTGCTCGGGCCCCTTCTCCTCCGCGATCCGGCGCCGGGCGTCGTCCTCGACGAGCCGGCCGAAGCGGGCGACGCGTTGGTCGGCGACCCGGGCGGCCTCGTCGTCGGCGCGCCCCTCGGCGAGCAGCGCCTCGACGACCCGGGCGGTGAGCTCCTGCGCGGTGATCCGCCGCAGCGCGGTGTAGGCCGACCAGGACGAGAGCCCCGGCCCACGGCCAGGCATGGCACCGAACCGGCCGACCGCCTCCACCGCCAGGTCGCGCACGGCCGCGTCGTCACCGCCCTCGAGGGCCTCGCCGAGCCGGTCGCGGTACGCCGCGAGCGCGTCGGCGCCGTCGCGGTGCCCCGTCGCGTCCGCCCCCGTCCGGTCTGCCGTTGCCGGGTCCTCGTCGGCGGCCGTGCCGCCGCCCACGAGGCGTGGGAAGAACAGGTCGAAGACCGCCTCGAAAGTCGGCCGCTGGGAGTGCCGCTTGACCAGCGTGGCGGCGTACACGTCACGGACGACTCCCCGCTCGCCCCAGCCGACGCTGCTGAGCGCGGTGACGGAGTCCTGCGCCTCGGCGAGCGAGACGGACAACCCGGCCGCACGAAGCGCCTGCACGAAGGCCAGGTGCCGGTCGAGCAGCAGCGACCGCTGGTCGGTCATCTCAGCCCTCTCGGGTCCGCGCCAGCCTGAGCTCGCGGATCGCGCGCTGCTGGTCCGAAGCGTGCTTGAGCACGACCCCGAGCGTCTGGCGGACCCGCTGCTCGTCGAGGGTGCCCGTCTCGAGCGCGATCAGGGTGCGTGCCCAGTCGACGGACTCCGCGATCGACGGCGCCTTCTTGAGCTCGAGGTCACGGAGCCGGGCGACCATCGCGACGAGCTGCCCGGCGAGCGCCTCGTCGAGCTCGGGCACCTGGGCGAGCACGATGGCCCGCTCCCGCTCGGCGTCGGGGTAGTCGAGGTGGAGGTAGACGCAGCGACGCTTGAGCGCCTCGCTGAGCTCACGGGTGGCGTTGGAGGTCAGCACGACGAAGGGACGGCGTACGGCGATCACCGTGCCGAGCTCGGGGATGGTGACCTGGAAGTCCGACAGCACCTCGAGCAGAAGGCCCTCGACCTCCACGTCGGTCTTGTCGACCTCGTCGACGAGGAGCACGGTCGGCTCCTCGCGACGGATGGCCGTGAGGAGCGGCCGGGTGAGCAGGAACTCCTCGGAGAAGATGTCGTCGTGGGCGTCGTCCCAGGCCTCGCCGGACCCGTCGGCGGCACCGGCCTGGATACGCAGCAGCTGCTTCTTGTAGTTCCACTCGTAGAGCGCCCTCGCCTCGTCGAGCCCCTCGTAGCACTGGAGCCGGACCAGCTCGGCGTCCGAGACCCGGGCCACCGCCTTGGCCAGCTCGGTCTTGCCGACCCCCGCCGGCCCCTCGACCAGCAGCGGCTTCTCCAGCACGCTCGCGAGGTAGACGGTGGTGGCGGTGGCGTCGTCGGCGAGGTAGCCGGCCTCGCCGAGGCGCCGGGCCGCGTCGGCGGGCGAGGAGAACCAGGGGGTCACCGCGCGAGCATAGGCCGCGCCCGCTCAGACGGCGGGTCCGCGCCCGGTGGCCTGCTCGTACGCCGCGAGGGCCGTCGGCAGGGTCGGGAAGATCCGGTCGGTGCCGACCCGGTCGAGGATGCCGCAGGCCCGTAGCTCGTCGCGCAGCTCCTGCTTGACCCGGGCCATGGCGAACACGATGCCGCGGTCGGTGAGGGACTGACGGAGGTCCTCCAAGGCGTCGAGGCCGGTGATGTCGACCTCGATGTTGGCCTCGGCGTTGAGGACGAACCACCGCACCGGGGTGCCCGCCCGGTCGACCGACGCGAGGGCGCGGTGCTTGAAGTCCTCCGCGTTGGCGAAGAAGAGGGGCGAGTCGTAGCGGTAGACCATCAGCCCGGGGATGGTGGCGGCGTCGGGATAGTCGTCGACGTCGTGCATGCCGGCCAGCTGGGGCACGAGCCCGAGCACCGAGTCGTGCGGCCGTGAGACCCGGCGCAGCAGGTCGGCCACGGAGAGTGCGATGGCGACCAGGATGCCGTCGAGGACGCCGACGACGAGCACGGCGACGGCGGTGCCGAGGGCCAGCACGAGCTCGCTGCGCCGGAACCGGCCGAACCGGCGGAACTCCGGGATCTCGACCAGTCGGGTCGCGGCGTACACCACGACCGCACCGAGGGCGGCTCTCGGGAAGTGCTCGAGCAGTGGCCGCGCGAGGACGACCGCGGCGATCGTGACGGCGACCGTGACCAGGGCGGTGAGCTGGCTTCGGGCCCCGACCGCCTTCGCGATCGCGGTTCGGCTGCCGCTGCTGCTCACCGGGAAGGCCTGCATCACACCGGCACCGAGGTTGGCCGCGCCGAGCGCGAGCAGCTCGCGGCGTGGGTCGATCCGCTCGTCGTCCGCGGCGAAGGCGCGCGCGGTGAGGATGTTGTCGGAGAAGGCGACGAAGGTGACGCCGAGGGCGGGCACGAGCAGGTCGGCGACCGCTCCGGCACTGAGGTCGGGCAGCCCCGGGCGGGGCAGGCCGGCCGGGATCGCGCCGATCAGCTCTACCCCTTCGTCGCGGAGGCCGAGCAGCGCGACGGCGGCTGTCGCGCCGAGCATGCCGATCAGGGCGAACGGCGCCCTGGGCCAACGCAGCCCACCCGCGATCATCACCGCCGCCGTGACGAGCCCGAGCGCCAGGGTCGGCACGTGTACGTCGGCGGCCTGGGTGACGACGTACCAGACCTCGGCGCCGACGCCGTCGCCCTGGACGTCGAGGCGGGTGAGCTTGCCGAGCTGGGAGACGACCATGACGCCCGCGACTCCCGCCATGTAGCCGACGAGGACGGGCTTGGAGAGCAGGTCGCTGAGCCGGGCCAGGCCGGCGAACGCCGCGAGCACGCAGAAGGCCGCGACGACGACGCAGAGGGCGACGGCGAGGGAGGCGTACTCCGCCGGGGTGGTGGCGATGGTGCCGATCGTCGCCGCCGTCATCAGCGCGGTGGTCGACTCGGGGCCGACCGACAGGCTCCGGGAGGTGCCGAGGAGCGAGTAGACGAGCATGGCACCGACCACGCCCCAGAGCCCGCTGACGGGCGGCAGCCCGGCGAGCTCGGCGTAGGCCATCACCTGCGGGACCAGGTACGCCGTGACCGTGACGCCGGCGAGCACGTCGCCGCGCAACCACTCGCGCCGGTAGTCCCCGATCCAGGTAGGCACCAGCCGGCCGACCGCCATCAGTGCGGCGCGGCGGAGTCGTTCTCGAAGGCCGCGCGCATGCGCAGGTCCCGCGCCGGGTCGCTCATCGAGCAGCAGGAGGTGACCTGCACGCGACTGGTCAGCGCGCCGACGACCAGGAGCAGGACGAGCACCACCACGAACCCACCAGCGACGTACTCCATCGACTGCTCCTCTCGGCTGGGCTCAGACTGCCAGCAACTTGACGAAATGGACATCGGCAGCGCCCACGACGGGCAGCCCCTCGGAGCGGGCGAACTCGACGTAGCCGTGGCGGCGGTAGAACTCGGGTGCCTGGAAGGTGAACGACGACACCAGCACTTGGCGGCACCCGCGTTCGTGCGCGACCGCCTCCGCCCGGGCCAGCAACCGGGCGCCCCAGCCACCACCGCGGGCGTCCTCACGCACCCAGACCATGCCGATCCCGGCACAGGTGCCCCAGGTCCACCCGCTCAACCCGGCGACCAGGGAACCCGCACCGTCTAGTCCAGCACGTGCCCGCCACACGCGACCTCATCGGCCCACTCACACGCGGACCGAGGACGAGAGCCGAGCCGGCCTCCCTTTGACCCGCCCAGCCCACCGAGGATGGCTAGTGGAAATGCGGCTCTTCCGACGTGAGAGGAAGGCTAGGAAGACGTCAGACGTCAGACGTCGCGGCGGCTATTGCGACCGCGACGTCCCGCTCGACGTCCTATGAGCCGGGCCCAGAGCTGGCACGTCGTCGTGCTGACCGTCGCCGCAAGGAAGGTGCCCCAGGCCATGTCGATCGGCACGATCCCGACCGGGAACCCCTCGATCACCGCGAGGCTGGTCAAGTCCCAGGTGGCGTAGGTGACGAACCCGAAGGCCGCGCCCCGGACGAGTGCCGTCCTCGCCGACTGCTCAGCCACAGCGGGCGCGATCACGAAATACACCAGGCCGGCCACGAAGATGGCGTAGAAGACGAAGGCCGCCGCCGCGTTGGGCGAGTCGGCCAGCAGGTCGCCGAGAAAGTGCTCGTAGAGGCTCTGCGCGACGAGGCTCAGCCACACCAGGTCGAGCACGAGGAAGACCACGGCGGCGACGAGGTACTGACCCACGGCAGACCTCAGACTCATGCGCCGAGCCTAGAGGTGGAGGCCTGAGGTCCGAGGTGTCGGAACCTGTGGCTCCGTGGACCCTCGCCTTGGCGGCGGCCAGAGGAAGTCGACAGCATCAGCTCGCCGCGAGTGGGGCCCGAGGCCGTCACGGGCGCGGGCCGAGGTGCGGCAGCGGCTCGCGCGCTCTCAGCCGGCGGGCGGGCGTCCCTGTGCCCGCATCTCGGCGGCAGTGTTCCCGGCAGCAGACCAAGGGCCGAGGAGGTCGATGACGGCGAGCGCGGACGTCGGCATCCGCACCCAGCCACCGGTCAGGCTCGCCACCAGGTCCTCGACCCCGGGGTTGTGGCCGACCAGGACGACAGTCGCCACCTCGCCGGGCAGCTCTCGCAGGACGTTGAGGAGCGAGCCTGCCGAGCCGCCGTACACGCGATGGTCTTCTCGGACCGGCGGAGGGACCGCGAGCTCGGCGGCCGCGAGTCGCCAGGTCTCACGGGTGCGTTCGGCGGGCGAGACGACAGCAAGCTCGATGACGTCGACGCTGTCCGCGAGCCATCGGCCGACCTCCGCAACCTGACGCCGTCCCCGTCGCGCTAGCGGTCGGAGCTGGTCGGGTTCGCCGCCCGACCAATCAGACTTGCCGTGCCGCAACAGGATCAGGGTGCTCAACGGCCTGCTCCTCGTGTCTCCAGGTCCTGTCGGTAAGGCTACCGCCGGGTGAGCTCAGAGTGCCTTCGGCGGCACGCCTTTGGTTTCGTGGCACAGGTGTCTCGACGGACGAGGCAGCCTGAAGCGCTTGTCTTCACGCCTGTTGCCACGACCCTGCCCCGCGCTGACGGCAGGGTCATCGGTCTCGGCACGGGCCGGTTGGACCCCCTCAGCGATGATGATCTGGCGCAGCTGCTGGCTCATGGCTGGACGTAGCTCCTACGTCACCCTGTCTCCTCGGCTTCTCGCGCGACTACCTCGAAAGCATCGAGGAACCCAGGATCAGCGGCTCAGGCAGGTCGTGGCCCATGCCCGGGACTGCGAGAAGCTTGGCGCCGGGAATCGTCGCAGCGGTGTCACGACCGCCAGCGATGTTGACCAGCGGATCGTCGGCACGGTGGATCACCATCGTCGGGGCAATCACGGTTTGCGACCCTGGTACGCCGGTCACCGCTGGCGATGACGCGGCATACTGGCGCGCCAGTCCGACCGGGTAGTGCATTCTCTCGAATTCGCAGCGCAGGCTAGCGCGCAGCACGGCGTCGTCCACGGGGT
>JBDSLK010000060.1:0-14988 GCA_039916425.1 Nocardioides sp. | reverse complement strand
GCCCAGCTCAAGCAGGTCAACTCCGCACTCGACCTGAGCGCCCAGCTCCGCACCAGTATGGGCTACGTCAGCCTCGGCCAGTCGGTCTCGCAGGTGCGTGAGCTCCACCGCGGCACGACCCAGCTGATCAACACCATCGTCGACGAGCAGATCAAGCCCGAGCCCCGCCTTCAGCTGCTGGCGCAGGTGCTGGACGGCCGCCTGTCGCTCTCCATGCAGCAGATCCAGGTGGCGTACGCCGACGGCGAGGCCGCCAACCCCGTCGAGCTGACCGCCGAGCTCGGCGTCGAGGGTGCCGCCATCGAGCGTCTCGGCGTCGCCCTGGGCGCCACCGAGCCCACCGTGCTCGCGCTGCGTCAGCAGAACGCCCTGCACTTCGGCAGCGTCCGCGATGGCGGCTCCGACCTGGGTGACGAGACGGCGTACGCGCCGTACGACCAGCTGTCCGGCGACCTGCTGTCGGGCATCGACGCCGCGCTCAGCAAGGCCGCGAGCGAGTCCCGCACGCTGGCGATCATCAACTCCGCGGTCACCCTCGGCGCGTTGCTCGCCGCCATCATCTTGGCGCTGCTCATCTCGCGACTCCTGCTCACCCCGATCCGCCGGGTACGTGAGGGCGCGCTCGAGGTGGCCCGCGAGCGCCTGCCCGAGGCTGTCGCCCGGATCCGTGCCGGCGACGACCCCGGCGAGATCGTCCCGATCGACGTGAAGACGCACGAGGAGATGGGGCAGCTGGCCCGCGCCGTCGACGACCTGCACCGTCAGGCCGTCCAGCTGGCCTCCGGTGAGGCCCGGCTGCGGTCCCAGGTCGGTGAGATGCTGGTGACCCTGTCCCGGCGCAATACCTCGCTGATCAACCAGCAGCTCGGCCTGATCGGCACCTTGGAGAAGGACGAGGAGGACCCCCAGCGCCTCGAGAGCCTCTTCAGGCTGGACCACCTCGCGTCCCGGATGCGTCGCACGGCGGAGAGCCTGATGATCCTGGCCGACGCGCCGACTCAGACCAGCGAGCAGCACGGGCTCTCGGTCACCGACTCGCTGCACGCGGCCACGGCCGGTGTGCAGGACTACCAGCGGGTGCAGATCCTGACCTCGCCGTCGGAGCGCATCAGCGGCAGCGCCGCCGCCGACGTGGTGCACCTGGTCACCGAGCTCGTCGACAACGCGCTCGCCTACTCGCCGCCGACGGCCCCGGTGCTGGTCACCACGGCCGCCTCGCCCGGCGGCATGATCATCTCGATCAGCGACGCCGGCCTGGGCATCCCCGCGGACGCACTGGCGGGGATGAACGCCGACCTGCACGCCGGAGGCGAGGTCACGCCCGACACCGCGCGCCGGATGGGCCTGCTGGTGGTGAGCCGGCTCGCTCGACGCCACGGCATCTCGGTCACCCTCGACCACAACGAGCGCGGCGGCACCACCGCCACGGTGATCCTGCCGACGCTGGTGCTCACGGTCGTGGACCGCAACGAGTCCCCGTTCGAGCGACCCACACCCCTGGTGCCCGTCCCGGCCCCCGCCGTCGACGGCGCGGCCCTCGCGTCGGTCGCCGCCGCGTCGCCGGTGCTCGTGGGCGCGCCGGACGCGCCGGACGCGCCGGCTGAGGACCGCATCGAGGCCGCCATCAACGCCGCGCTGGGGGGACTCCCCCAGCGTCGCCCGGGCACCTCCGCAACGCCCGCCAACCTCACGCCGATGGGCGGTGGCTCCCTGCTCGAGAGGCTCTCGGCCCGCGAGGACCGCGCCGCCACCGCGCTCGAGCAGGTCCACCCCGCGGCGCCCGTGGCCGTCGAGCCCGAACCCGAACCCGAGCCCGAACCCGAGCCCGAGCCAGCTCCTGAGCCCGAGCCGGTAGCCGAGGTCGTCCCCGAGCCGACGGTCGAGGCACCTGTCCTCGAGACCGTCCCTGAGACCGCCACCGTGGCTCCGGTCGTCCCGATCGGGACCTCGATGCCCGTCCGGGTGCCCGCGGCCGCCGCCGCGGCCGGCGGGTACGGCGTACTCGACCGCGAGACGCCCGCCCCGGCAGACGAATCGCAGTACGAGACCCCGATCTTCCGCTCGCTGAACTCCAACTGGCTCGGCGGCGGCAGCTCCGAGAATCCGTGGGCGTCGTCGGAGGTGGAGGCCGGGTGGGAGGCCGCCGGTCGCGTCGCCGCGAACCCGCCGCCACAGCTCAACGACGCCGGTCTGCCGATGCGTCGCCCCGGCAACCGGCTGGTGCCGGGTGGGGTGACGCCCGCCACCGCCGCCGTCGTCCGTGACCCCGAGGCCATCCGCGCCCGGCTGGCCGCTCACGCTGCGGGCGTCTCACGCGGCCGGTCGGCCACCGTCGAAACCGTTCCCGCTGACAGCTCCCAGAAGGAAGCAGGCCTCGCATGAGCACTTTCGGGAACGCCGCCACCCCGCACGACGACCGCGACCTCGACTGGGTGGTCACGAAGTTCGTCGACGAGGTGCCGCACACCGCCCACGCCATCCTGGTCTCCGCCGACGGGCTGCTGATGGCCGCCAGCGCGAGCATCCCGGCCGACCGGGCCGAGCAGGTCGCCGCGGTCTCGTCCGGGCTGGCCAGCCTCGCGGTCGGTGCGGCGCGGCTCTTCGAGGGCGGTGCGGTGATGCAGACCGTCGTCGAGATGCAGCACGGCTTCCTGCTCCTGATGAGCGTCGGTGACGGGTCACACCTCGCGGTGCTCACCCAGGAGTCCGCCGACATCGGCCAGGTCGGCTACGAGATGGCCCTTCTCGTCGACCGCGTCGGCCGGATGGTCCAGGCCCAGGCCCGCGTCCCGCTCAGTGGCGTCGCGCGGTGACCGGCCGTGGCACTTCCTGACCTCGGCGCAGACGGGCCGGACGCCAGCGTCGGTGCAGCGCGCTTGGTTCGCCCCTACACGCTGACCGCCGGTCGCACGAAGTCCAAGGTGGACCTCCCCCTGGAGGCCACCCTCCGGCGCCAGCCGACCTCGGCAACTGCGCTCCCTGAGGGCCTGATCGGCCGCATCCTCGAGATGTGCGACACCCGATCCGTTGCCGAGGTCTCCGCCGAGGTTCACATGCCCATCGGGGTCGTCCGAGTGCTTCTCGGCGACCTGGTGGAGCTGGGCTACGTGCGGGTGCAGGCGACCTTGACCGACAGCTCGTCGTTCGACGAGCGACGCGACCTCATCGAAAGGACCCTCCGTGGACTACGCACGCTCTAGTGCCGCGCGGTCAGCCGCCTCGACCAAGATCGTCATCGCCGGCAGCTTCGGGGTCGGCAAGACCACCCTGGTCGGTTCGGTCTCGGAGATCGAGCCGCTGCGCACCGAGGCCCTCGTGACCAACGAGTCGGAGGGCTTCGACAACCTCGACGCCGTGCCCACCAAGTCGACGACCACCGTGGCGATGGACTTCGGGCGCATCACGCTCGCGGAGGACCTGGTGCTCTACCTGTTCGGGACGCCCGGGCAGCAGCGGTTCTGGTTCAGGTGGGATGACCTCTGCCTCGGCGCGATCGGTGCCATCGTCCTGGTGGACACCGGCCGGCTGGGCGAGGCGTTCTCGCCGCTGGACTACTTCGAGGCCAAGGGCTTGCCGTTCATCGTCGCGGTCAACCAGTTCGACGGTGGCGTGCGCCACCCGCTGCACGAGGTCGCCGCGGCGCTGGCGCTGCCGGCCCATGTGCCGATCATCGACGTAGACGCGAGGGACCGCGAGTCGGCGAAGCAGGCCCTGGTGAGGGTCACGGAGTACTCACTGGAGCGGCTGACACAGTCGATGGCGCTGCCGGCCCGCTGACCGGCATCCCCGCCAGGGGTCACTGTCCGAAGAGGGCGAGCGCGTCGGGGCCGGCGAGCCGGCCGCGATCGAGACGTCCCGCGGCGAGCCGTTGCAGGACGTCGACGGCACGCACCGGGTCGGGGCCGAGATCGACCGGGTCGACGCTGCACAGCGCCATACGACGGTCCGGGAGGCTCACCCGCAGGCTGACGACAGGCACGTGCTGCGGCACGCCGCTGCGGCGGTAGGCCGAGGTGACCTCGACGGCTTTCACCCGCTCCCAGGCCACCGGCTCGTCCCCGAGCTCGGGAACCGTGAGCCCCGACGGCCCGACGACCAATGCTGGGCGGGGGCGGGCCAGGGCGCGCAGGTTGAGGGCGACCAGCACGCAGGCGAGCACCCCGACGGCGGCGAGCACGCCGGTCGGCCAGGTGGGCTCGCCGAGCAATGACACCACCGGCAGGCTGGTCACGCCGACGCAGACGATCAGGACGGCAGCCAGCGTCGCCACCAGCCCGGGGTGGGCTCGCGAACCCGGGAGCAGCACGCCGGGGCGGCCCGGGTCGGTGCTCAGCGCCAGGGGTTCGGGCACTCGCAACGGCACGTACGTCGCGACCAGCAGGCCGATCGCCAGCACCCCCACGACAGCCCCCGACAACGGTGCGCGGCGGGCGAGGAAGAGCGCCAGCAGGACCAGGGCGACGCCCGTGCCGGTCGCCAGCAGCCGCACCACCCGGTTGGCGGCGCGGCGCGCGACCGGGAGGCGGAGCGTGGAGGACGGCACGACGCACACCGTAACGGGCAGGGTTGTGGTTGCGGGTCAGGGCGGGGGGCCTCGACGGCAGCCCGACCGGCGCGTCACGGGTCGGCCGGGTGCGGTGACGTCACGAGTGCCGATCTCGTCGCGCACGAACTGCTGGCCGTGGGGATCGGACCAGAGCCAGACACCGGTCTCGAGGGTGGTGTAGCTCCAGCCGGCGCGAGTCTTGAGGCGGTGATGACGTCGGCACAGCGGAGCCAGGTTGCAGTCACAGGTCGCGCCGCCGACGGCGTGGGCCACGACGTGGTCGCGATCGCAGAGCGGCGCTGGTCGCGTGCACCAGGGGAACACGCACCGGGTGTGGAGCAGGCCGGTGCGCTCGCGCAGTCGGTCGCCCACCTCATAGCGGTCCACCGCCACGTGGTCGGCGAGGTCGACCACCGGCACCACGGTGAGCCGGGCGTCCGAGCGGCCGCACCACGCACGGACCTGCTGCTCGAGGATCGGGCGGGCCCCTGACTCGCAGCGACCGACGGGATCACACCCCGCCAGGGCCTCTGCGGACAGGTGCACCACCAGCCGGATGCCCCGTCGAGGAGTCGGCGGCGCCCGGCGCTCGAGCAGCGCCAGCGCCCGGGCCGGGTCGGCCAGCACGCCCACAGCGCGGGAGCGGCGCACGTCCAGGGAGTCGGAGAACCCCAGCTCTGCCTCGTCGACCTCGACGAGCGCAGCCGCGACCAGCGAGAGCACCTCGTCGAAGTCGGCGAGGTCCAACCAGTCACCACGCAAGGTCATCTCCGCAACCCCGGTGTGGGTCAGTGAGGCCACGTGGAGGGTCGCGTGACGCCGGTCGAGGGCCTCGAGCTGCTCGAGCTCGCGCTCCTCGGGGTAGAGCCGCAGCATCGCCTCGTCGAGCAGCCGGTCCAGCGTCACCGTGCCCACCCGGTCCGCCACCGGAGCCACTCGTTCGTCGAGCCACGCCGACACGTCGGCCGGGTGGCTGATCACGGCTTGGGCGATCCGCCGGGCCCGCCAGACCGGCACCGCGCCGCCCAGCACGCTGCACCACACCGCCGGGAGCCGGTGCCGCAGCGTGAGTGCGTCGCGGACCAGCGCCTCGCCCGCCGCCGTGCTCACCCCGATCGCCGCCGCGAAGGGAGCGCCAGCGGACCAGGCCCAGGCAGGGATCAACGGGTCGACCTCGTCGGCGACCTGGTCGGGGTCGGGGTGCGTGTCCGCCCAGCCGGCGGCGAGCACCAGCAGCTCGACCTCGGCCGACCGCACCGTCGCGTGGACCTCACGGACGCGCGCCAGCATCGCGGTCGGCGTGCGGAGGTCGGTCGTCATGCCTTCATTCTATTCGAACGTGTGTTCGAGTCAAGAGGTTGCGCGGGTCTGTGGAGGACGGTGTGCTCGGGTCGCGCTGGGTGAGGTCACCGGGTTTCGAGGCTCAGGCGTGAACGCCTTCGCACCTCAACCAGCAGGGCGGGGTCATCGCCTTCGCACCTCGACCAGCGGCCACACGCGGCTGGCTGCGCGCCGTACTCCCCCGCCGCGACCGCCGCTGCGAGGGCCGTGGCTAGATTGAGCGGGTGCCCCGCACCCCGACCCCCGCCGAGCGGACGCTCACGTTCGTCCGGCGCGCCCTGCTCGGCATCCTCGGTCTCCAGGTGGCGCTCGCGGCGGCGATGACGCTCGTCGACTCCTACCGCCGGCGCGGCAAGAAGCCCAAGCCGTTCCCGACGACCAGTCCGCGGGAGGTCCACATCGGCGACGGCGCCGTGACGACGTACACCTTCGGGCAGGACCTGTACGACGACATGCTGGCCGCGATCGGCGGTGCCCACCGCCAGATCCTCTTCGAGACCTACATCTGGAAGGGTGACGAGGTCGGCGAGCAGTTCAAGCAGGCCCTGATCGACGCCGCGGGTCGCGGCGTCGACGTCTACGTGATCTACGACGGCTTCGCCAACCTGGTCGTGTCACCGGCCTTCAAGCGCTTCCCGCCGACGCTGAAGGTGCTCCACTACCCCGTGTACGGCGCGGGGCTGAGGTTCTGGGACCTCGGCCGCTACGGCCGCGACCACCGCAAGATCCTCGTCGTCGACGACGAGGTCGGGTTCGTCGGCGGCTACAACATCGGCACGGCGTTCGCGACCGAGTGGCGCGACACGCACGTGCGGATCACCGGCCCGGGCGTCTGGGACCTCAAACGAGCCTTCGCCGACTTCTGGAACCTGCACCGCCGCAAGCGGCTCGGCCGCAGCGAGCGGCCGCTGCTGCTGGAGACCGCCTCGCAGTGGGAGCCGCGGATCCGGTTCCACCGCAACAACCCGCGGCTGTGGGCGTTCCCGATCCGGTCGATGTACCTCGAGGCCATCAACCGGGCCAGCCACAACGTGTGGATGACCCACGCCTACTTCATCCCCGACCAGGACTTCGTCGACGCCCTCAAGGACGCGGCCGGCCGTGGCGTCGACGTACGCCTGCTGGTGCCGCTGAAGTCCAACCACATCGTGGCCGACTGGATCTCCCGCGGCTACTTCTCCCAGCTGCTCACCGCGGGCGTGCGGATCTTCCGCTTCCGCGACGCCATGGTGCACGCCAAGACGTCCACCATCGACGGCAGCTGGTCGACGGTCGGCACCGCCAACGTGGACCGGCTCTCGCTCCAGGGCAACTACGAGATCAACGTGGAGATCATCGACACCGCGATGGCCGAGGTGATGGAGGACATCTTCCGGATCGACGAGGCGCACTCCCTCGAGCTGACCATCGACGAGTGGGAGGCCCGGGACCTGCACCGCAAGTTCACCGAGCACATCCTCCAGCCGCTGCGGCCGCTGCTCTGACCCCAGGGTTGCCTCAGCGGGCCGGCAGGTGGGTGCGCGGGGCCATCCGCGGCCCCCGGCGGGGCCGGCCGAGCCGGCCCATCGCGACCAGGGCCGGCACCCGGCCCCGGTGCGGTCGCCACGGCTCCAGGTAGGCCTCGAGCCCCGCGTCGTCGAACGGGGTGCCGGTCAGTGCCCAGCCGACGTCCTTGGCGACGTGGTAGTCGCCGACGCTCACCGCGTCGGGGTCGCCGAGGGCGCGGGCGCGGACCTCGGCACTGGTCCAGCGGCCGATGCCGGGCAGTGAGGTCAGCCGCTGCTCGACCTCCACGGGGTCGAGCGACACCGCGCGCTCCAAGGAGCCGGCCACCCGGGCCGCGGTGACCACGGCCCGGGACCGGGCCGGGTCGATGTGGAGGGCCAGCCACGCCCATGACGGGATGACCCGCAGGGTCGCTGCGTCGGGCTGCACCCAGAGCCGGTGGGCGGGGCCGGGCCCCGGGGCGGGCTCACCGTGGCGCACCACCAGCGCCCGGAACCCCGCGAAGGCCTCCTGGCCGGTGACCTTCTGCTCGATGATCGAGGGAACCAGCGACTCCATCAGGAGGCCCGTGCGGCCCAGCCGCCAGTGCGGGTGGCGGCGGTGCACCTCGGCGAGGACCGGATGGCGCGGCTCGAACCCGCTCGGGTCGTCGTGGGCGCCGAGCAGGCCGGGCAGCGACGCGAGCGCCCAGTCGGCACCGGGGCCCCACGCCTCGGCGTGCACCTCGGCGAGGTCGGGCCGTGCCTCGACCGCCAGCGTGGCGAGGCCCTCGGGGGTGCGGATCCCCCGCCAGTGGCGCGTGCGGTCGACCCCCGAGGCCTCGACCCGGTAGGTCGGATCGCCAGCGCCGCGCCGCTGCTGGCCGAGGATCTGGCCCGCCGGGCAGGGCCAGTCCGGTCGCCACACCCGCAGCCGGCCCGTCGTACTCACGGGTCCGACGCTAGCCCACGCCACCCCGCGACCCGGAGCGATAGGTTCGCGCCATGGACTCACCGCAGCCCGCGGGCCAGCGCGCCCTGGAGGAGGGCATCCAGGACGACTTCTCGCGCTCGATGTCGTACGGCGACTACCTCCGCCTCGACCAGCTCCTCGGAGCGCAGCAGCCGCTGAGCGACCCGCCGCAGCACGACGAACTGCTCTTCATCATCCAGCACCAGACCTCCGAGCTGTGGCTCAAGCTGCTGGTCCACGAGCTGCGCTCGGCCCGCGACCTGCTCGGTGCGGGTGAGCTCGCCCCGGCGCTGAAGCGGATGGCACGGATCAAGCACGTCCAGCGCGTGCTGACCGACCAGTGGTCGGTGCTGGCGACGCTGACGCCGAGCGAGTACGCCGAGATCCGGCCGTTCCTGGCCACGTCGTCGGGCTTCCAGTCCGCGCAGTACCGCGAGGTGGAGTTCCTCCTGGGCAACAAGGACGCCGACATGGTCAAGGTGTTCGCCCACGACCCGTCCGCCCAGGAGGCGCTGCGCACCCTGCTGCACGAGCGCTCCCTGTACGACGAGTTCGTGCTCTACCTGCACCGCAGCGGGTACGCCGTGCCGGCCGAGCTGCTCGAGGTCGACCGCACGGTCCCGCACCGCTCTCACCCCGGACTCGTCGATGTGCTCGCCACCGTCTACGCCGCACCCGCGGAGCACTGGGGCGTCTACGAGACCTGCGAGGAGCTCGTGGACATCGAGGACAACTTCCAGCAGTGGCGCTTCCGCCACCTCCAGGTCGTCCAGCGCACCATCGGCCGCAAGGTCGGCACCGGAGGCTCGTCGGGGGTGGACTTCCTGCGGCGGGCCCTGGACCTGACCTTCTTCCCCGAGCTGTTCGAGGTCCGCTCACGCATCGGCGGCTGAGCCGGCCCCCATCGCCCGGGCGACCGCGTCGCCCGCCGTGCCGGTCAGACCGGCGAAGACGCCGGCCCGGTCGGCCTCCGAGCGGTTCTGGCTGAGCTTGGTCTTGGCCTCCACCGAGTCGACGACGAGCTCGACGCCGACGATCGCCTTGAGCTGCTTGTCGACGTACGCCGCGGGGGCGTCCTGGACCGCCCACGGGCGGTCGCGCTCGCGCTCGTGGTGGTCGGTCAGCGCGTCGACCAGCTCGCGCAGCCAGCTGACGTCGTCGACCACCCGCACCGCTCCACGTAGGTGGACGACCGAGTAGTTCCACGTCGGGACCACCCGGCCGTGGTCGGCCTTGGAGGCGTAGAACGACGGGCTCACGTAGGCGTCCGGGCCGGTGACGACCGCGAGGGCGACGCTGCCGTCCACGACGCTCTTCCAGTGCGCGTTGGCGCGGGCGAGGTGACCGACGAGCACGCCGTCGCGCCACAGCACGGGCAGGAACGTCGCGTCCGGCGCCCCGTCAGCACTCACCGTCACGAGCTGGGCGGTGCCGACGGCCGCGACGAATCCGCGCACCTCGCCCTCGGGCATCTGGTTGAACCGCGGGACGTACAGCCGATCGCTCACGGTCCGAGTGTCCCAGGTGCCCGTCACACTGTCGGGGTGCTCCTCCACGAGGTCGTCGAGACGTCCGCCGCCGTCGCGGCCACCCGGTCACGCAAGGAGAAGGTCGCGGCCCTGGCGGCCTGCCTCGCCCGGGCCGACGAGGCCGAGCTCGAGGCGGTCACGTCGTACCTCGGGGGCGCGCTGCTCCAACGCCGCACCGGCGTCGGCTGGCGTGGCGCCGGGGCGAGGGTCGAGCCCGCGAGCGAGCCGACGCTGACGGTCACCAGGGTCCACGAGGGGTTCGCGCACCTCGCCGCGCTCGGCGGCACCGGCTCGCAGGCGGCCCGGGCCGCGGCCCTGTCCCGCGTCCTCGGCCTGGCGACCGCGGCCGAGCAGGCCTGGCTGCGCGGGGCGATCACCGGCGCCGTGCGCCAGGGCGCCCTCGACGCGCTCGTCCAGGAGGCCGTCGCGATCGCGGCCGGGGTGCCGTTGCCCGTCGTCCGCCGCGCGGCGATGCTCGCGGGTGGCACGGTGCCCATCGTGGTTGCTGCCTTCAACGGCGGCGCGGAGGCGCTCGCGGCCGTCGGCCTCGAGGTCGGCCGACCGGTGCTGCCGATGCTGGCCTCCAGCGCCCCGGACGTGACCGCGGCCCTGGCGAAGGCAGGCGCCGTCCCCGGCCACCCCGTCGCTGTCGACGTCAAGCTCGACGGCATCCGGATCCAGGTGCACCGGGACGGCGACGTGGTCCGCATCGCGACCCGCAGCCTCGACGACATCACCGACCGGCTGCCCGAGGTGGTGGCCGTCGTCCGGGCGCTGCCGGCCGACCGTGTTGTGCTCGACGGCGAGGCGCTCGCCCTCGACGACGCGGGGCGGCCGCGACCGTTCCAGGAGACGGCTTCCCGGACGGCACAGGGCGCCGGGGTCACCGTCACGCCGTACTTCTTCGACCTGTTGCACCTCGACGACCAGGACCTCCTCGACGCGCCCGGCAGCGAGAGGCTGGCCGCCCTCGCCGCGCTGGTGCCCGACGCGCACCTGGTGCCCCGCCTGGTCACCGACGACCCCGGCGCGGCCGAGGAGTTCACGCGCCGCGCGCTCGCCGACGGGCACGAGGGCGTCGTCGTCAAGGACCTCGACGCGCCGTACGCCGCCGGCCGCCGCGGCTCGTCGTGGGTGAAGGTCAAACCGGTGCACACCCTCGACCTCGTCGTGCTGGCCGTCGAATGGGGCAGCGGCCGCCGGGAGGGCTGGCTCTCCAACATCCACCTCGGCGCGCGCGACCCGGGGACGAGCGGTTTCGTGATGCTCGGCAAGACCTTCAAGGGCATGACCGACGAGATGCTCGCCTGGCAGACCGAGCGCTTCACCGACCTGGCCACCTCCCCCACCGACCGGTCGGAGTACGTCGTCCACGTGCGGCCCGAGCAGGTGGTCGAGATCGCCTTCGACGGCCTCCAGCGCTCCACCCGCTACCCCGGCGGTGTGGCGCTGCGGTTCGCACGGGTGGTTCGCTACCGCGACGACAAGACCGCCGACGAGGCCGACACCATGAAGACCGTGCAGAGCTTCCTCGCACCGTCGTGACCCGCTCGGGCCGGTGTGCGGGCGCAGAGGCGCCGCCCTACTTGAACGTGAAGGTCGCCTTCCGGATGGTCCCGTCGGCGAAGGCGAGGGACAGCACGCGGCACGTCCCCCTCCATGCCGTGGACGTCTTCCAGACGTAGCTGTAGGTGTCGGTCGTGGCGCTGTAGGTCAGGCCCTGGTTGGCGGTCGTGGTGGACTCGATCTCGTCGACGACCGCCGCCTGGCTGCACCCGGAGGGGCTGGACGTCGGCGAGCCGGTCAAGAACACGGCGAGGCCGCGGTAGCCGCCGAGGCTGAACTTCACTGGGACGGACTGCCCCGCCTTGACCTGGTTGACGACCGGTTGCGGGTCGACCGGCGCGAGGAAGCCCCCGAAGGCGTAGAAGTCGTCGTTGGTGATGGTGCCGACCCCCGACACCGCGACGCTGTCCATCGGGCTGCCGGTTGGCGCGATGACCCGCAGCACCACGGTCTCGGACAGCTCGATCGCCGTGTCGCCCGTGACCGGCACGGTCACGTCCACGGACGTCTGGCCGGCCGGCACCGTGAGGCCTCGGGTGAGGTCGGGGGCTGCGTAGTCGGCACCCGCGGTCGCCGTGCCGCCGGTGATCGCCGCGTCCAGGCCGAGGTCGACCCTGGCCGCCTGGGACAGCGACACCCGGAACACGAGGCCGCGAGTCCCGCTGTTGCCCTCGTCGACCGAGGGCGACGAGACGGAGTAGGTCAGGGCCGTGACAAGGGTCTGGATCCGGTCGGAGGAGACAACGTCGCCCGCGGTGTCCACGATGTCCGCGGTCACGGTGAAGCGGCCGGGAGGCACGGACTCCCCGGTCGGCAGCCTGAGCTCCGCGGTCCCGTCGGCAACGGTGGCGGAGGCGTAGACGAAGAGGGTCTGTCCGGCCTGGGAGACGGTGAACCGAACCGTCCGGCCGGCCACCGCCGCCCCGCCCGGGGCGTCCTCGACCCGGGCGCGCACGCCGAGCGGGGAGTCGGCGGTCGGGGCGGAGGTCGAGAGGTGGACGACGGCCGTGTCGACCCCCTCGGGGGTCACCCGATAGCCGTCGCCATCGGCGGTGTCGAGGCCGACGGCGCCGACCCCGTTGGCCGCCTGGACCAGGAAGCGCATCCCGCCCGAGGACTGTCCGGCCGGCAACGGGAGCGTGCCTGTCCAGTGGGTCGAGTCGGCTGGGTCCTGACCAAGATCCACTGGCGCCCAGCGGCCGTGTCCGGAGTCGTCGCCGGAGCCGGTCCAGGTCACCCAGACCTGCTGCACTCCCGCGGACGGGTCCCCGGTGACCCGCGCCGAGAAAGTCACCACGCCGTTTCGCACGGTCCCCCGGACGCTGCCGATGCTCGGCGGCGCGGCGAGGGCCGGCTGGTTCTGGCCGTACGCCGCGCTGGCACCGCCGGAGTAGAAGAGCCGGACGTCCAGTCCGGAGTAGCGGCGCTCGGTGTTGGTGAAGACACCCTCCGAGTCGGAGCGGTACTGCGCCGGGGTGACGACGAGCGAGGTGCGGCCGCTCACGCCGAGAGCGCCGAAGTAGTTCGGCGTCATCAGTCGTTGCGGGAAGAAGGCGCTGGACTCGAAGGTCGTGTTGGCCGTCGAGTCCTCGATGGCGGGCGCGCCCGTGAGCGGCAGGAGACCGGCGGTGTCGGTGTAGTCACCACCGCGGAATCCGACCCCGCGCAGCACCTGGCCCGGGACGGAGACGTCCACGATCTGCTTGGGCAGGGCAGGGGCGCCCGGCTGGACGCTCACCCCGTCGGCGCCGTTGAGCCAGCTGAGCGTGCCGGGCAGGCCGACGCCGGTGGCGGCGGTGTCGGCGGTCTTGGTGCCCCGGTCGGTCGTCGTCGTCACCGGCAGGTCGTCGGTGGCCAGGCCCAGGGTCTGGCCAGGCCCGCTCGTGACGGGCGTCGGTGTGGCCCGGGAGGCGTCATTCCCCAGCGGGGCGCGGCCGGGGGCGTCGAAGCCGGTCATCGGGAGGCCGTAGAGCGTCGCCTGGAGCACGGCCTTCTGTTCGATGCCGGTCAGGGTCGAGAGACTGGCCAGGTAGTCCTGCTTCGCCAGCGTCAGGGCGTTGCCGACGGCCACCGGGGTGCGTGGACCGCCGACCTGTCCCTCGCGCAGCCGGCGCGCGATGTCGAGGTAGAGGCGCTCGCTGTACTCCAGGAAGTCGGTGTCGCCGTACTGGTAGCCGGTGCCACCGATCAGCACCGCCTTCTGCTGGGCCATCCGCTGGGTCCAGTCGACGGTGTTGGTCACGCCGGTGACGGCGGCCCCGTCGACGATGTTGTAGCCCGAGTGGCAGCCGGCGCTGAGCACGACGGTGTTCAGCAGCTTTCCCGGGTTCAGAGTGGGGTCGAGCAGGTCGGCGTCGAAGGTGGTCGCGAAGTCGGCGGCCAGGGTGTCGTTGGCACTGAAGTGCCCGGCGAGGTAGACCAGGTCGTGGTGGCTGCCGAGGAGACTCTGCTCCAGGTCGGCGCCGGTCCAGGACGTCGCGCGCGGGGCGCCTGACGGGGCGAGCAGGGTGTGGTGGATGCCGCCCGGGAGGGCGCCGGAGAACTCGGCGTTGACGCGGTCGGCGGCATCGGCCAGGAAGTCGTAGCCGGTGACCAGCGACGACGTCGGTGCGGGCAGCGTGCCGCCAGTCAGTCCGAGGTAGTTGTCGATGACGGCCGTGATCTCGCCGGGGGTCTTCACCAGCCGACCGACGGCGAGGTCGGGAAGCGGCAGGGTCGCCCCACCGATGGTGACCTCGGTGGACGAGCCGTAGGCGTCCTGGCTGAGGACCTGGTCCTCGGTCAGGCTGGCACCCGGCGCGGTGTTGGAGTTGAGCGGCGGTAGGAACTGGCTCTCCTGCCCCAGGCCGGAGACGTCGGGGTATCGGAAGAACGGGATGACGTCGTCGCCACCGGCGATCACGACGTACTTGCTGTTCGTGTTGCGGTAGGAGTCGACGATCTCCTTGACCGCACGGGCGACCAGGTTGGTCGCGAAGGGGCATCGGGGGTGTCCGTCGACCTGTGCCTGAAGGGCGCGCACTCGGGCCGAGTCGCGCACGTCGACGACCGCACCGTCGGTGGCCGCCGCGAGCCGGTCCAGCGAGGCCCGGTAGGCGACGTAGTCGTCACTGCCCGGTGTGAGGCCGAGCTTGTTGGTGTCGGTGACGATCACGGTGCGCGCGCCCGCGCGGGTGGGTGGCAGCGTTGCCGACGAGGAGTAGTCCGTCAGCCCCACGCACGCGGGGTTGCCGGAGATGGTGCGGTTCAGCGTGAATGACGAGGTGGCGTTGAACGCCTGGTCGGTGTGACCCTGGACGCGGACGTAGAAGTAGCCGTCGGTGTTGCCGGTCGGTGCCGAGACCAGCTCGCTCTGCGTGCCGGTGTTGGCCGAGACCGCGAGCAGGGTCTGGTTCTGCGCGGCCGAGAACGCGTCCCGGAAGTCCGGGTCGGACTCGAGGGCCGGGACGTAGGAGTCGGGTGCGTAGATACGCGGGGCGTAGATGCGCGGTGCGTAGATCCGCGGCGCGTAGATCCGCGGCGCGTAGATCCGGGGCGCATAGATGCGCG
>JBDSLK010000059.1:0-6123 GCA_039916425.1 Nocardioides sp. | reverse complement strand
CAGGCCCTCCTGCTCCAACCGGTGCAGTACCGGGTAGATCGTGCCCTCGGGCAGGTCGAACGAGTCTCCGCTGCGCGTCTTGAGCTCCTCGATCACGGCATAGCCGTGCAGCGGGCCCGCGGCCAGCACCGAAAGCACGAGCATGTCCAAGTGCCCCTTGATGGTGGACCCTTTCATACCTAGGAAGGCTAGGCCTGGACTGAGTAGATCGCAACGGGCTGCGGTCTATAGGGGCCGATTGCGCAGGGATCGCGCAGTCCGTCGGCGTCAGCGAGATGCGTTGGATGTGTCGTCGGTCCCGGTCGCGACGATGGGAACAGGGAGTGGAGCGACGAGGATGACGACGTCATGGCGAGGTAGGCGAGATCAGCGGTGATGCGTGTGCGCCTGTGGTGGCCTGTGCGGGTGTTGCTCGCGACCTCGCTCGGCGCGCAAAGGATCTTCTTCGAGAGTCGAGACGACGTGTCCGGCCATGCGGCGGAGCATCTCTCGAACGCCACCGCAGCATTTCCGGCGTTCGCCTTGGTCGCGATTCTGCTCTATGCGACGCCGGCGGCGCGCCGTCAGCCGCTCGTGCTCGTCACGAGCGCGACGTGGCTGGTCGGCACGCTGGCGGTGCTCGTCGGCAACGTTCGAGTCGTTGATGCCCTTGTTGATTCCGCCATGGGCGATACGCCGACGTCCCAGCTTGTTGAGAGCTTCCGGGCGCACGAGCAGCACATCGATGTCGCTCTCGGCGTCGGCGGCTTGGCGCTGGAGACTAAAACTTTTGCGGACTAGGTGCGGACTCGGAGCACCCCACAGGCCTCTGACCTGCACAAACAGGCCGATTCACACGTTGAAGCGGAACTCCACCACGTCACCGTCGGCCATTACGTAGTCCTTGCCCTCCATGCGCACCTTGCCGGCCTCCTTGGCCTTCTGCATGGAGCCGAGGGACATCAGGTCCGCGAAGGAGACGACCTCGGCCTTGATGAAACCGCGCTGGAAGTCGGTGTGGATCACCCCGGCGGCCTCGGGGGCGGTGGCGCCCTTCGTGATCGTCCAGGCCCGTGACTCCTTGGGGCCGGCGGTCAGGTAGGTCTGGAGGCCGAGGGTGTCGAAGCCGACCCGGGCCAACACGTCGAGGCCGGGCTCGTCGACGCCCATCTCGGCGAGCATCGCACGTGCCTCGACGTCGTCGTCGAGCTCGACCAGTTCGGACTCGAACTTCGCGTCGAGGAAGATCGCCTCCGCAGGGGCGACCAGGGCGCGCATCCGGTCCTTGAGCTCGTCGTCGGCGAGCTCGTCGGCGTCGCAGTTGAAGACGAAGATGAAGGGCTTCGCGGTCAACAGCGAGAGCTCGCGGACCAGGGAGTGCTCGATCGTCGTGGAGCTGATCGGCGTCCCGGCCTCGAGCGCCGCCAGCGCCGCGCGCGCGGCGTCGAGGTTGGCGTTGAGGGCCTTGTTGCCCCGGGCCTCCTTCTCCAGCCGCGGAATCGCCTTCTCGACCGTCTGCAGGTCGGCCAGGATCAGCTCGGTGGAGATGGTCGACAGGTCGGAGGCCGGGTTGACCTCGCCATCGACGTGGGTCACGTCCTCGTCACGGAAGACCCGGGTCACCTGGCAGATCGCGGCCGACTCCCGGATGTGGGCGAGGAACTTGTTGCCCAGCCCCTCCCCCTCCGAGGCACCGCGGACGATGCCGGCGATGTCGACGAACTCCACCGTCGCGGGCAGGATCTTGGCCGACCCGAACACCTCGGCCAGCTTCGGCAGCCGCTCGTCGGGGACGCCGACCACGCCGACGTTGGGCTCGATCGTCGCGAACGGATAGTTCGCGGCGAGGACGTCGTTCTTGGTCAGGGCGTTGAACAGGGTGGACTTGCCCGCGTTGGGGAGTCCGACGATGCCGATGGTGAGTGCCACGGGCGACAACTCTACGGGCGGGGCTGGCTAGGGTCGTCATCGTGAGCAGCCTCGAGTCAGCCCTGCGCGAGCCGGCCAACCGGGTCTCGTCGCGGGCCGTCCCGTTCTGGCGGCTGTCGGCCGCCCTCGGCGGCCTGGTCGTCTGGGTCGGCGCCGGGTTGGCCTTCTTCCTGTGGCCGGACCGGCCGTGGTGGGGCACGCTCGGACTCCTCGCCGTCGCCCTGATCCCCCTGGGCTACGTCACGGTCATGCCGTCGCTGCGCTTCCGCATCCACCGCTGGGAGGTCACCGAGACCGCCGTCTTCACCCGGTCCGGCTGGCTCTCCCGTGAGCAGCGGATCGCACCCCTGTCGCGCGTGCAGACCGTCGACTCCCACCAGGGCGCATTGATGCGGCTCTTCGGGCTCTCCACCATCACCGTGACCACCGCCTCGGCCGCAGGTCCGATCCGCATCGACTGCCTCGACCATCAGGTCGCGCTCGGGGTGGTCGCCGAGGTCACCCGCATCACCGGCGCCGCCGAGGGCGACGCCACGTGACCGACGAGGAGGGCTGGCAGCGGCTGGACCCGCGCAAGCTCCTGCTCGACCCGGTCAAGACGGCCGGTCAGTTCCTGTTGCCGGCGGTCGTCGCCGTCCTCGGCGTCAGCAGCTCGGGGTCGGCCTGGCCGCTCTGGGCCGTACCGCTGCTGGTCATCGCCCCGATCGCCTTCGGCGTGCTGCCCTGGGTGACCACCCGCTACCGGATCACCGACACCGCGTTCCAGCAGCGCAGTGGCCTGCTCAACACCAAGCAGCTCAGCGCCCCCCTGGACCGGATCCGCAGCGTCGACCTCGAGGCCAGCCTGCTGCACCGCGTGCTCGGTCTCGCCAAGGTCCAGATCGGCACCGGCGTGGACGACACCCGGATCACCCTCGACGCCCTGGCGGTGCCCCAGGCCGAGGAGCTGCAGCACTACCTGCTCGCGCGGCGTACGACGGCCGCCGCCGAGCCCGCGTCGGAGTCCGACGAACGGTCCCCCGGCCCTCCCCCGCGCGCGGACGAGGCGCAGGTGCTGGCCAGGATCGATTGGTCCTGGCTGCGCTTCGCGCCGTTCAGCCTCTCCCGGCTGGCCGTCGTCGCCGGCGCGATCGGCGTGCTCTCCCAGTTCGGCGACGAGCTGCCGTTCCTCGACCAGGAGCACCTCAGCTCCGCCTGGGGCTGGCTGTCGGCCATCGCGATCCCGCTCATCGTGCTGACGGCGCTGGTCGTGGGGCTGGTCGGTTGGACCGTCATCTCCGTCGCGGGCTACGTACTCCAGTGGTGGGGCCTGATGCTCGTCCGCGACCACGGCCTGGTGCGGTTGACCGCCGGCCTCGTCACCACCCGGTCCACCTCCGTCGAGGAGGCCAGGATCCGGGGGGTCGAGCGCACCGAACCGGTGCTGCTGCGTCTGGTGGGCGGCGGCGAGCTCGCCACCCTCGCGACCGGGGTCGGCGTCGGCGGAGTGACCAAGGTGTTGCCGCCCTGCCCAGTGCAGGTGACGACCGACGTCGGGCACACCCTGCTGAAGGAGGACAGCCCGCTCTCGGTGCCGCTCCTGCCTCATGGCCCCCTCGCCCGTCGGCGCTGTCACGTCCGCGCCCAGTGGCCGACGCTGGGGCTCACCGGGCTCGCCGTCGTCCCGACCGTCGCCCTCGACCTCGGCTGGTGGGTGCCGGTCCTCGTGCTCGTCGCGCTCGGCGCCCTCGGGGTGCTGACCGCCGAGATGGCCTGGCGCCACCTCGGCCACGCGCTCACCGACCTGCACCTGGTGGCCGGCTCGGGTGCGCTCGAGCGCACCCGCACCGTCCTGGAGCGGGACGGTGTGATCGGGTGGGTACTCCGTCAGGGCTTCTTCCAACGCCGCCTCGGGCTCGCGACCCTGGTCGCCACCACCGCGGCGGGGGCGGAGCGCGTCGTGATCAGGGACCTCGCGCTGGGGCCGGCCGTGGCGCTGGCCGACGCTGCCGTCCCCGGGCTGCTCACGCCGTTCCTGGCCAGGCAGCCGAACGGCCCCCCACCAACAGGTGAGAGGCCGTCCGGGACAAGCGTTGCTCAGGGGTAGGCGATCGCCGCACCCTGGCGGTCGAGCGAGGAGAAGGACAGCGTCGTCGACCCGCCGTTGCACTGCGGGTAGTGCATGATCGACACGTTGTCGTAGGGCGTCAACACGAGCCAGTTGTTGTCCTCGAAGCAGGTGCCAGACTCCGGTCGGGTGTGCTCATGCCGGAACCCGATCGTGTGGCCGAGCTCGTGACCCAGGATGTTGCCCGGCGTCCACGAGCCGCTGGTCTGCAGCGACTTCGCGTTGACGAGGATGTTGCGGCCACTCTTCGCCGTGCTTGGGAAGAACGCCCGGGCAATGTACTGCTGGGTCTTGGTGGGCTCCACGGAGAACAACACCGCGTTGTTGCGAGTGGTGCAGCTGGCATCCTGGGTGGGCACGTAGACGTAGTTGATCTTCGACGTGGAACCCTCCCAGAGGGCTGCGCCCTGGGCCATCGCGTTGACGACCACGTTGTAGTCGGCACCGAACTTGGTGCTGACGCAGTAGGTCAGGTTGGCGGCCGTGGCCGGGTCCCACTTGTCCGCGACGCCGCCGATGGCGTTGACGATGAGCGACTGGTCCCAGCCGCGCATCGCGCTGTAGTAGGCCTTGAGCTGGCGCGTGTTGGCGACCGGCTCGTCGCCGTTGACGATGAACTGCCCGTCGGCGTCACGGAAAGTCGCCGCCTTGAACTGCTTGAACGTCGGAACCGGGGCGTCGACCTTCGCCTGCACAGGGGAAGTCCCGAGACTGAGCGCGAGAAGTCCGGCGGCCGAGAGGGCCACCAGGCCCGAGAGAGTGCGCTTCATGCATGTCCTCCTTGGAGGGGATGGGGGGATGGTGCCGGGGTCAGTCAAGCGAGCGGGAGCGTATTGGTCAACGGTCCAGGACGGCCGCGGCCCGGTCGGCGCCCGACGCCCAGCAGGCCCCGTCGACCGCGCACATCACCGCGTCGAACGAGCCACCGTGGAAGACCTTCCAAGTCCGTCCGCCGTCCCGGGTGAGGTCGCTGCCCGAGGTCCCCGCCTCGCGTCCACCGGCCACGGGTGCCGTACGCCGACATCCGGTGACCGTCGTCGGGCAGGGTGAAGTCGCCGCCGACCGCCAGACCGGTGCGTGCATCCTTGGAAGCCAGGGAGAACACTCCACCGGCTTCGGCGGCCGGGATCCGGCTTGCAGTCACCGTCGTCGACGTGGCGCCAGGACGGCAGGGCCCGCGCCCCGTCAGCGGAGGTTGCCGCGCCGGCGACCGGGGAGTCATAGACACGAGGAGGGCGGAGGCCAGGAGGCCGAGGAGCGTTCGCATGGCGTCGCCTTGGCCCGGTCGACACGGCCCGTCCGGCCCCGTCCAGCCCCGGTGCGTAGGCTCGCGCCGTGCGCCTGGCCACCTGGAACGTCAACTCACTGCGCTCGCGCATCGACCGCGTGGAGGCGCTGCTCCAGCGCCACGACATCGACGTGCTCGCCCTCCAGGAGACCAAGGGCCGCGAGGACCAGCTGCCGCTGATGGGGCTGGAGGCCCTGGGCTACGAGGTAGCGGTCGCGGGCGTCAACCAGTGGAACGGCGTGGCCCTTGTCAGCCGGGTCGGGCTCGAGGACGTGCAGGTCGGCTTCGACGGCATGCCGGGGTACGGCGAGCCGGTCGCCGCCGAGGCCCGCGCCATCGGGGCTGTCTGCGGGGGCGTGCGGATCTGGTCGCTCTACGTGCCCAACGGCCGCAAGCCCGACGACCCCCACTACGCCTACAAGCTCGAGTGGATGGCCACATTGCGGGCCGAGGCGCAGCAATGGCGCGGTGAGGACACCGCGCTGGTCGGCGACTGGAACGTCGCACCCCTCGACGAGGACGTGTTCGACATGGCGCAGTTCGCGACCTCCACCCACGTCACGCCGCGGGAGCGCGCCGCGTTCCGGGCATTCCTCGACGACGGCTGGAGCGACGTCGTCCGCCCACACACGCCCGGCCCCGACGTCTACACCTACTGGGACTACTACCGGCAGCGCTACGAGCGCAACCGCGGTCTACGCATCGACTTCGTCCTCGGCTCACCGTCCCTGGCCACCCGGGTGACCCATGCCTTCATCGACCGCGAGGAGCGCGCTGGGAAGGGTGCTTCCGACCACGCCCCCGTGGTCGTCGACCTCGG
>JBDSLK010000058.1:0-15316 GCA_039916425.1 Nocardioides sp. | reverse complement strand
GCCCTGGCCCGGTCGCCGTCGGAGCCCTGGATCCCCATCGCGGCCACGCTGGTGCCGTCATGGAGATCGAGGGTCGCCCAGGGCGCACCGCGCGGCATGGTCACCGCGACGACCTGGGCGCGCGCGTACTCGTGGCGGCGGTAGCCGTTGACCACGACGATCCGGTCGGCCTCGGCGGTGACCCGGGAGCGGCTCAGTCCGAGCAGCGCCGCGACGATCAGCAGGCCCATCCCGACCAGCGTGCCCTTCTGCGCGGGAGTGAAGGATTCACGGATCTCGTCCTGGAAGCCGACCCAGGCCATCGCACAGACGACCAGCAGCCCGCCCCCGAAGACCAGCGCCGCGAGCCGGACCCCGAGCGGCCGCCAGGTGCGCGGCAGCGGCGGTGGCACCGGCCCGGACCGCTCAGAGCCGGCAGGCATGGATGTCGGTCAGCAGGATCCCGCGGGCGCCCAGGTCGAAGAGGTCGTCCATGATCTTGTGAGCACCCGCACGCGGCACCATCACCCGGACCGCGCACCAACCCTCCCGCTGGAGGGGAGACACCGTGGGGCTCTCGATGCCCGGTGCCAGGGCGGTCGCGGTGTCGACCCGGTCGCGCTCGATGTCGTAGTCCATCATCACGTAGTTGCGTGCCACCAGGACGCCTTGGAGCCGCCGCCTGAAGACCTCCAGGCCGTCGGGAGCGGGCGCCCCGGTGCGGGTGATCAGGACCGCCTCGGACTGCAGGATCGGCTCGCCGAACGTCTCGAGGCCGGCCGCCCGCAGGGTGCTGCCCGTCTCGACGACATCGGCGATCACGTCGGCGACCCCGAGCTGGATGCTGGTCTCCACGGCACCGTCGAGGCGGGTAACGGTCGCCTCCAGACCGTGGTCGCGGAGGTAGCCGCGCACGATCCCGTCGTACGACGTCGCGATCCGCTGGCCGGCCAGCTGGGCCAGGTCGGTGAAGTGCCCGGCTGGACCGGCGAAGCGGAACGTCGCCCGGCCGAACTGGAGCGAGAGCACCTCGTCGGCCTTGGCCCCGGAGTCCAGGAGCAGGTCGCGACCGGTGATGCCGACGTCGAGCTGTCCCTCCCCCACGTAGAGCGCGATGTCACGGGGCCGGAGGTAGAAGAACTCGACCCCGTTGTCGGTGTCGACCAGGCGCAGCTCGACGGAGTCGGTGCGCTGGCGGTAGCCGGACTCGCGCAGCATCGCGGTCGCCGACTGGGACAGGGCGCCCTTGTTGGGCACCGCCACCCGCAGCAGCGGGGTGGAGGGGAGCTCGGTCATGGTGTGTCCTCAGAGGTGGGCGTAGACGTCGTCGAGGGTGAGGCCGGAGGCCAGCATCAGCACCTGGGCGTGGTAGAGCAGCTGGCTGATCTCCTCGGCGGTCCGGTCGGGGCCCTCGTGCTCGGCCGCCATCCAGGACTCGGCGGCCTCCTCGACCAGCTTCTTGCCGATCGTGTGCACGCCGGCGTCGAGCTCGCGCACCGTGCCGGACCCCTCGGGGCGGGTGCGCGCCTTCTCGTTCAGCTCGGCCCACAGCTCCTCGAACGTCTTCACGGGGGTCCAGCCTAGGTGGTGGGTCGCGACAGCGAACGGAGTGTCCGGGCGGTGAGGAACGCGGCCGAGGCCGCCTCGTAGCCCTTGTCCTCCCGAGATCCCTCGATCCCGGCCCGGTCGAGAGCCTGCTGCTCGGTGTCGCAGGTGAGCACGCCGAAGCCGACCGGCACCCGGTGGTCGAGCGCGACCCGGGTCAGGCCGTCCGTCGCGGCGTTGCAGACGAAGTCGAAGTGCGGGGTGCCCCCGCGGATCACCACGCCCAGCGCGACGACCACGTCGTAGCCCTGCCGGGCGAGTCCGTCGGCCACGACCGGCAGCTCGAAGGCGCCCGGGACGCGCACCACGAGGGGGTCGGCGACCCGGTAGTCCGCACAGGCCCGCAGGGACCCGGCGACGAGCCCGTCCATCACCACGTCGTGCCAGCTGGCCGCGACGACCGCCACCCGGAGGTCGTGGCAGTCCACCGGCTCCTGGACCGGGGCACCGGCACCGCTCATCGCACGGCCTCGGGGAGCCCGGCGATGACGTGCCCCATCCGGTCCCGCTTGGTGCGGAGGTACTCCACGTTGTGGTCGTTGGGCCGTGGCGTGAGCGCCACCCGTTCTGCGACGTGCACGCCGAAGTCCTCCAGGGCCTGGGTCTTGTCGGGGTTGTTGGTCATCAGGCGCACCGAGGCGACGCCGAGGTCGCGCAGGATCTGGGTGGCGGTGCCGTAGTGCCGGGCGTCGGCGGGCAGGCCGAGGTCGAGGTTGGCGTCCACGGTGTCCCGGCCGCCGTCTTGGAGCTGGTAGGCCTGCAGCTTGGCCACCAGGCCGATGCCACGGCCCTCGTGCCCGCGCAGGTAGACCACGACCCCCCGCCCCTCCGCGACGATCCGCTCCAGCGCCTCGTCGAGCTGGGGCCCGCAGTCGCAGCGGTGGCTGCCGAACACGTCGCCGGTCAGGCACTCGCTGTGCACCCGGGTAAGCACCGGCTCGTCGCCGGCGAGGTCCCCGTGAACCAGGGCGATGTGCTCGCTGCCGTCGATGGTGATCCGGTAGCCGACAGCGGTGAAGTCACCGTGCCGGGTGGACAGCCGGGTCTCGGCGGCGCGCTCGACGTGCCGCTCGTGGCGTCGCCGGTAGCGCACCAGGTCGTCGATCGAGATCATCGCGAGGCCGTGCTCGTCGGCGAACTCCCGCAGCTCGGGGGCGCGCTTCATGGTGCCGTCGTCGTTGACGACCTCGACCAGCACGCCGGCGGGAGTCAGACCGGCCAGCCGGGCCAGGTCCACGGCCGCCTCGGTATGGCCGCGGCGGACCAGGACGCCGCCCTCCCGGTAGCGCAGCGGGAACACGTGGCCGGGCCGGGTCAGCTCCCACGGCTCGGTCGCGGAGTCGGCAAGCGCCCGGGCCGTGTGCGACCGGTCCGCCGCGGAGATCCCGGTTGTCACGCCGTCGCGGGCGTCGACGGAGATGGTGTAGGCCGTGCGCAGCTTGTCCTTGTTGTGGGCGGTCATCAGCGGGATCTCGAGCCGGTCGAGCATCGCCGCGGGCATCGGCACGCAGATCACGCCGCTGGACCAGCGAATCGTGAACGCCATCAGCTCGGGGGTCGACTTCGACGCGGCGAAGATCAGGTCGCCCTCGTTCTCCCGGCTCTCGTCGTCGACGACGACGACGGCTCGGCCGGCGGCGATGTCGGCGACGGCGCGCTCCACGGTGTCGAGCCGCACGGGGTCGGTCACGGGGTTGCTCCTTCGGTGGGGGTCGGGACGGTAGCGGCCAGGTAGGCGCCGAGCAGCTTCTCGACGTGCTTGGCGATCACGTCGACCTCGAGATTGACGAGGTCGCCGGGCTGCTTGAGGCCCAGGGTGGTGCGCGCGAGGGTCTCGGGGATCAGGCTGACGGTGAAGGACTCCGGGCGGGCCTCCACCACGGTCAGGCTCACGCCGTCGACGGTGATCGAGCCCTTGTCGACGAGGTAGCGCCCCAGATCGGCGGGCATCGCCACCTCGACGACCTCCCAGTGCTCGCTGGGCGTGCGGGCCAGGATGGTGCCGACACCGTCGACGTGCCCCTGGACGAGGTGGCCGCCGAGCCGCTTGTCGGCGGTGACGGCCCGCTCGAGGTTGACCCGGTCACCCGGCGCGGACCCGCGCAGGGAGGTCTTGTCGAGGGTCTCTGCCATGACGTCGGCGGTCCAGTGCACCCCGTCGGTCGCGACCACGGTCAGGCAGCAGCCGTTGACCGAGATCGAGTCCCCGAGATGGACGTCGTCCAGCACGGTGTGCGCCTCGACCGTCAACCGGATCGCGTCGCCCTGGTCCTCGAGGGCGGCGACGGTGCCGAGCTCCTCGACGATGCCGGTGAACATCAGGTGGTCTCCTTCGGGCTCATGGTGATGCGGACGTTGTCGTCGCCGCCGTCGTGGTCCTCGAGCACCGCCACGTCGGTCACCCGCAGGTGCAACGCCTCGGCGATGGTGGTGATGCCCAGGTCGTCCACGGCGGCTCGGCCGGCACCCAGCAGCATCGGCGCGACGTACGCCACCACCTCGTCGACGAGACCGGCGCGCAGGAAGGCGCCGGCCACGGTCGGCCCGCCCTCCAGGAAGAGGTGCTGGCAGTCCCGGGTGTGGAGCACGTCGAGGACCTCGCGCGGGTCGTGGCTGCGCATCCGGAGCGTCTCGGCCCGGTCGTCGAAGACCCGGCGGGAGGGGTCCAGGTCACGCTTCCCCATCACCACGCGGAGCAGCTGGCGGGGCAGCGGGTCGCCGTACTCGTCGCGCACGGTGAGCTCGGGGTCGTCGACCTCGACGGTGTTGCTTCCGACCAGGATCGCGTCGCACAACGACCGGAGCCGGTGGGTGTCGCGGCGGGCGGCCGATGAGGAGAGCCAGCGCGAGGTGCCGTCGGCCGCGGCACTGCGGCCGTCGAGGGTGGTGGCGAACTTCCAGGTCACGAAGGGCCGACCGTGCTCGAGGGCGAACGTCCAGGCACGGTTGAGCCGTCGGGCCTCGTCGGCCAGCAGCCCGCCCTCGACCTCGATCCCGGCGGCACGAAGCGTCGCCCCCCCACCGTGCGCGACCGGGTTGGTGTCGGTCTGCGCGAAGACCACGCGGCGCACCCCGGCCGCGATCAGCGCCTGTGTGCACGGGCCGGTCCGGCCGCGGTGGTCGCACGGCTCGAGGGTGACGACCGCCGTTGCTCCTCGGGCCGCGTCGCCCGCCTCCCGCAGCGCGTCGGCCTCGGCATGCGGTCCCCCGGCGCCGCGGTGGAACCCCTCGGCGACCTCGCCGCCGTCGTCGGCCAGCAGCACGCAGCCGACCCGGGGGTTGGGACCGAGCGGCACCCCGGCCGTCGCCGCGAGCTCGAGGGCGCGCCGCATCGCGGCGCGCTCGCTGTCGGTGAAGCCCATCGCCGCCTCCCGGTCCGGTCACGGACCCCAGGGGCTGCGTCAGGGCGGACCGGCGCCACGGATGGCGGCACCGACCGGCCTGCGTGCGCTTCTCATCCGGACTATGACCGTCGGTCCAGGAGTTCCACCTGGTCAACCGGTCACTGGCAGTGACCGGGTCGCGGACTTTCACCGCCGGTGCGGACTTTCACCGCCCCCAGAGCACGCGAGCTTGTCTCACTCGTCTGCCCTCAAGAGTGCCACAGGTCCGGGTGCCGGTCGTCTTGAGGCTCGTCTCGTGAGCCGTCAGCGGTCGAGCGCGGTCGCGGCCGCCGCGCGGAGCTCCGCGACCATCGCGTCCGGGTCGTCGGCGGAGTACACCGCCGAGCCGGCCACGAAGACGTCGGCGCCGGCCTCGGCGCAGCGCCCGATCGTCTCCAGGGAGACGCCGCCGTCGACCTGGACCCAGGTCTGGAGGCCGTGCTTCTCCACCAGGGCGCGGACCCGCCGGATCTTGGGCAGGCAGAGGTCGAGGAACTTCTGGCCCCCGAAGCCCGGCTCCACGGTCATCACCAGCACCATGTCGAGCTCGAGCAGCAGGTCCTCGTAGGGCTCGATCGGCGTCGCGGGCCGCAGGCCCATGCTGGCCCGGGCGCCCAGCGCCCGGATCTCGCGGGCCAGCCGCACCGGCGCGGCGGCGGCCTCGACGTGGAAGGTCACACTGCCGGCGCCGGCCTCGACGTACGCCGGCGCGTGCCGGTCGACGTCGGCGATCATCAGGTGCGCGTCGAGGGGCAGGGCGGTGGACCGGGCGAGCGCCTCGACCATGGTCGGCCCGAAGGTCAGGTTGGGCACGAAGTGGTTGTCCATGACGTCGACGTGCACCCAGTCAGCGCTGCCGATGCGCCCGACTTCGGCGCCGAGGGCGGCGAAGTCGGCGTTGAGGATGCTCGGCGTGATCTGGAGGCCCACGCCCCGATCCTAGGCTGTGTGGTCCCCCCGTCCGTCCCACCGGTCCGACGCCCTCGTGGCGGCCACGACGACGTGCAGGACGTTTCGTTCGACCTCGAACGTGGCCGGCGCCAGGGCGGCGAGCTCGCCGTCGAGATTGACCGGCAGCGGCTCGCTCGTCGTGATCCGGAGGCAGCGGGTGGTGAGGTGGTCTACCCGCTCGTGCTCGACGAGGCGGCCGTCACGCAGGAGCGGGGCGATCGAGACGTGGTCGCGGAGCCGGCCACCGACGATGGCGTAGACACCGAGCAGGTGGTCGTCGATGGACGCCGTGAGCGAGATGGTGCTGCTGTAGTGCCGACCGGGAGGACGCCCAGCCGGGTTCGCGAGCCCGCCGGCGGTAGGAGGCGCCGATGAGCGCTTACGTGAGAGGAACCTGGCAGGCGGTTGGGCGCCAGGTGATCTCGCCGCCCCGCAGGCCTTGACCATGCGGCCCCGGGGCCCTTGGGTGAGCGGATGGGCACTCCCACGATCCTGACCGTGGACGACGACGCGCAGGTGTCGGCGGCCATCACCCGGGACCTGGTGGCTCGCTACGCCGAGACCTACCGGATCGTCCGGGCCTCCTCCGGTCCGGAGGCGCTCGACGTCCTGGCTCGGCTCGCGCTGCGCGACGATCCGGTGGCCCTGATCGTCACCGACCAACGGATGCCGCAGATGACCGGCATCGAGATGCTCGCGCGGGCCCGGCCCCGCGCACCCGAGGCGAAGTTCCTCCTGCTGACGGCGTACGCCGACACCGACGTGGCCATCCGTGCCATCAACGACATCGGGCTCGACTACTACCTGCTCAAGCCGTGGGATCCCCCCGCCGAGCGGCTCTACCCGGTCGTCGACGACCTCCTCGAGGACTGGCGCCAGGCCCACCCCGACCACTCCAACGAGGTCCGCGTCGTCGGTCACCGTTGGTCCGGACGCAGCCACGAGACCAAGATGTTCCTGGCCCACAACCACGTCCCCTACCGCTGGTACGACGTCGAGCGTGACGCCGAGGCCGAGCGGCTGCTGACCCTGGCCGGCGCCGGACCCGACGACCTTCCCCTGGTGCTGGTGCCGGCCGGGGAGACTCTCCGGGCCCCCTCCACCTTGACCCTCGCTGGCGCCCTGGGGCTGCAGACGACGGCCCAGCGCCCCCTCTACGACGTCTGCATCGTCGGCGGTGGACCGGCCGGGCTCGCCGCGGCCGTCTACGCGGCCTCCGAGGGGCTCAGCACCGTCGTCGTCGAGCGCGAGGCGCCGGGCGGCCAGGCCGGCACGAGCGCCGCGATCGAGAACTATCTGGGCTTCCCCAAGGGCCTCAGCGGGTCCGACCTGGCCCAGCGGGCGCTGGCACAGGTCCGCCGTTTCGGCGCGGAGCTCGTGCTGGCGCGCGACGTGGTGGCACTGGAGTCGCGCGGCCCGGTGCGGGCCGTGCTCTTCGAGGGGGGCGGGGAGATCGAGGCACGCTCGGTCGTCGTGGCCACGGGGGTGTCCTACCGGCGGCTGGAGGCCGCCGGTCTCGAGGAGCTCAGCGGCCGCGGCGTCTACTACGGGGCCACCGCCTCGGAGGCGAACCAGTGCGAGGGCGACGAGGTCTATGTGGTCGGCGCCGCCAACTCCGCGGGGCAGGCCGCCCTCAATCTCGCGCGCTACGCCCGGAGGGTCGTCCTCGTGGTCCGGGGACCGTCGCTGGAGGCCACCATGTCGCGCTACCTCATCGAGCGGCTGACGGCCACGCCCACCGTCGAGGTGCGCCTGCGGACGCAGGTGGTCGCCTGTCACGGCGACGGCCACCTGGAAGTCCTGACCCTGGCCGACCGCGACACCGGAGACACGACCGAGGTCGAGGCGAGCTGGCTGTTCGTCTTCATCGGCGCCTCGCCCCGGACCGACTGGCTGGGGGCCGACGTCGTCCGCGACGACCACGGCTTCGTGGTCACGGGACCCGACCTCGGCGGGGCAGACGGCGGGGCCGCCCGTGCCTGGCCGCTCGAACGACAGCCCTTCGGGCTCGAGACCAGTGTGCCCGGAGTGTTCGCCGCCGGCGACGTACGCCTGGAGTCCATGAAGCGGGTCGCCTCCGCCGTGGGTGAGGGCGCGATGTCGGTCTACCTCGTCCACCGCTACCTGGCGACGACCTGATGCGCGTCGAGGACCTCCGCCCGATCGCCCTGTTCGACGGCCTGACCGACGGCCAGATCGACGCCCTGGTCCAGGGCGGCACCGAGATCGCCATCGTCCCCGGCATCGACCTCTTCCGTGAGGGAGACCCCGCCGACCACTGGTGGGTGCTCGTCGACGGGACCCTGGACCTGCTCCGCCTGCAGGGCCGCGAGGAGTCGGTGGTCGCCCAGATGGACGTCCCAGGGCGCTGGGCGGGCGGGTTCCGCGCGTGGGATCCCGGCGGCGTCTACCTCGCCACCGCCCGCGGCCGTACGCCGGGTCGCGTGCTGCAGGTCCCCGCCGGGACGCTGCGCGACCTGGCCGCCGACTGGTCGCCGTTCGGAGGCCACCTCATCGACGGGCTGTTCCACACCGCCCGCTCCATCGAGTCGACCGCGCGTCAGCACAGCGCGCTGGTGACTCTCGGCACCATCGCCGCCGGCCTGGCGCACGAGATCAACAACCCCGCCTCGGCCGCGGCCCGGGCCGTTGATGCTCTCGAGGACGCCAACGAGGCCGTGCTGGCCGCCCTCCGCCTGCTCGCCGACGAGGGCATCTCGGCGGGCCAGTTCGCCGCACTCGACGAGCTGCGCCGCCAGGCCGCCCCGCTGCCCGCCGACACCGACGCGCTCGAGCGCTCCGACCGCGAGCAGGCCGTCTCGGCGTGGCTCGCCGCCCACCACGTCCAGCACGACTGGGTCGTCGCTCCCGCGATCGTCGCCGCCGGGCTGGACCGGACCTGGTGCGACCAGGTGGCCGGGTCCGTTGGCCCGCACGCCCTCGGGCCCGCGATCGAGTGGCTGGCGGGTCAGTTCACGGTGGGGGCGCTGATGGCCGAGACCAAGGAGTCGACGCGCCGGATCTCCGAGCTGGTGGCCGCGGTCCGCTCCTACTCCCAGGTGGACCGCGCCTCGACGCAGAACATCGACCTGACCGAGGGCCTCGAGAGCACCCTGGTCGTCCTCGGCCACAAGCTGCGGGGCGGGATCGACGTGGTCCGCGACTTCGGCACCGACGTCCCCCGGGTGGAGGCCTACCCCGGGGAGCTCAACCAGGTCTGGACCAACCTCGTGGACAACGCGGTGGACGCGATGTCGGGCGCGGGTCGGCTGCGCCTCGGCACCCGCCGGGACGGCGACCACGTGGTCGTCGAGATCGAGGACACCGGCGCTGGCATGCCGCCCGAGGTGGTGGCCCGGGCGTTCGAGGCGTTCTACACGACCAAGGACGTCGGTCGCGGCACCGGGCTCGGGCTCGACATCGCCCGCCGCATCGTGGTGGAGCGGCACCACGGCACCATCGACATCGAGTCCGCGCCCGGCCGCACGGTCTTCCGGATCCGGCTCCCCGTGGGCTCGGCCGCCCCCCACGGCTGAGCGGGATCGGTCAGTCGGTCTCGGGCTCGGCCGGGACCTCGTGACCCGCCCGCTCGTCGCGGTCGGCCCACGCCAGCAGCGGCGCGATGTCGAAGACGCTGGAGTCGATGTCGGCATGCAGGTCGCCGAGCTCGGCGTACCTCGCCGGCATCGTGGACAGGGTGAAGTCGTGCGGGTCGCACCCGTCGATCTCGTCCCACCGCACCGGCGCGGAGACCCTCGCGTCGGGCAGGCCGCGCACGGAGTACGCCGCCGCAATGGTGTGGTCTCGGGCGTTCTGGTTGTAGTCGACGAAGAGGTGGTGGGGGTCGCGGTCCTTGCGCCACCAGGTGGTGGTGACGTCGTCGGGCATCCGGCGCTCCACCTCACGCGCGAACGCGAGCGCGGCCCGGCGGACGACCTGGTGCCCGTGGTCGGGCCGGATCCGGACATAGACGTGCAGCCCCGAGCCGCCCGAGGTCTTGGGGTACCCGACCGCGCCCAGCTCGTCGAGGATCTCGTGGGCCACGGCGGCCACGCGCTGCACCTGGGCGAAGTCCGACAGGGGCCCCGGGTCGAGGTCGATGCGCCACTCGTCGGGCTTCTCGGGGTCCGCGCGCCGACTGTTCCACGGATGGAACTCGACCGTCGACATCTGCACCGCCCAGATCACGCTCGCGAGCTCGGTGACGCACAGCTCGTCGGCGGTGCGGTTCCAGCGCGGGAAGTGCAGTCGGACCGTCTCCACCCAGGGCGGCGCACCTGCCGGCAGCCGCTTCTGGTGCACCTTGTCGCCCGCCAGCCCCTTCGGGAACCGGTGCAGCATGCAGGGCCGCTCGAAGAGTGCGTTGAGGATGCCGTCGCCGACGGCGAGGTAGTAGTGGACCAGGTCGAGCTTGGTCGCGCCGCTCTCGGGGAAGTAGACCCGGTCGGGGTTGGACACCCGGACCACCTTGTCGTCGACCTCGATCTCGACGGCAGGTGGTTTCGCGGCCATGGCCCTAACGTAGCCGTCGTGGACTTCGACCAGCCGCCGGTGCTCCGCGTCGAGGTCGGCGAGCCGGCCGGCCTGACGGCGGGTCGGTGGCCGCTCGACATCCCGGCGGTCGCCCAGGTGGTCGCCGAGGGGTTCGACCTGGCACGGGGCGTGACGTTCCTCGTGGGCGAGAACGGGTCCGGCAAGTCCACGATCGTCGAGGCCGTGGCGATGGCCTACGGGATGTCGCCCGAGGGCGGCTCGACACACGGACGGCACACCACGCGCGCCACGGAGTCGCCCCTGGGCGCAGCGCTCGTCGTACGGCGCGGGCTCGGTGCCGGCCGCTGGGGCTTCTTCCTGCGCGCCGAGACCATGCACGGCTGGTACACCTACCTCGACGACCACGCGTCGTCGAACGATCCGGACTTCCACGCGCTCAGCCACGGCGAGTCGTTCCTCGCGGTGCTGGAGACGAGGTTCGACTCGCCCGGCTTCTACTGCCTCGACGAGCCCGAGGCGGCGCTGTCGTTCTCCTCGACGCTCGGCCTGATCGCGGTGCTGCAGCGGTTGGTGGCCGCCGGCGGCCAGGTGCTGTGCGCGACGCACTCCCCCGTGCTCGCCGCGATGCCCGGCGCGCGGATCCTCGAGGTCGGCGACTGGGGGCTGCGCGAGGCCGACTGGGACGACCTGGACCTCGTCGCCCACTGGCAACGGTTCCTCGACGCCCCGCAGCGCTACCTGCGCCACCTCGAGGATTGAGCCACCGAGACGCCGGTCAGTCCTCCGAGCAGGCAGCAGGCGGCCGCCAGCACGACCTGGGTCCCGACCACGTACTCCGGATTGTGAAGTCCGACCGTGGCGTCCATCGCCATCGACGGCCAGACGCCGAGCAGACCCGCGATCCCCATGCCGACCGCCATGAACCTCAGGGACGCATTGCCCGGCGGTCCGGGTCGCCTCCAGAACCGGCAGGCACACCAGGCACCCAGCGCTACCAGGAAAGGGGCAACCACCTGGGCCAGCAGGTAGGCGGGCCAGACCTCGTTCGGAACGGTCGCCGCCGCCCGATAGACGAGCCAAGCACTCAGGACGGCACCGACAAGACCGACCCGCAGCAGCGACGTGGTGCCGTCCGTCGTGCCGGCCGTCGTGCGCCCGTGCGCTGGCCGCGGTCTGACAACGCCGCCGGCTGCTGCCGCGACGTCGTCGGCGAACTCGGATGGATCCGGGCGCGTCAGGTCTGCGGGTGCGGCTCCCGAGTCGATCGCCTGCCGAAGGTCGTCGACCAGCTCCAACAACAGCCGTGCGCGGACGCTCGGATCCAGGCGGACACGCCGCCATCGGGCGTCGACCTGCTCCAGCCAGCGAGAGACATGCGGGTCGAGCTCGTCAGCGGACACGGCGCCGCCCGCGGTCGGGGGTCGCCTCGAGCACCGTCGAGACGCGGGCCACGGAGCGGCGCCACTGGGCGGACCAGCGCCGAAGGCCATCTCGCCCGGCAGGGGTGAGCGACAAGACATGGCGGGCGGGACCGCTGCCAGCCTCCACGCGTTGGTCGAGCAGACCGGCGCGACGCAGTCGCGTCACCAACGGGTACACCGTGCCGTAGCCGGTCTCGAAGCCCTCCTCGCGCAGTCGTTCGACGACGGAGTAGGTGTGCAGCGGCTCGCGGTCCAGGATCGCCAGCACGCACATGTCGAGCGAGCCTCGCAAGAGCAGCGTCTCGCGCTCGTCGTGGTCGTCCACCATGCGGCGTACAGTAGTTGGTGTCGCCTAGTACGTCAGCTGGTTCGCCGCAGCAGCGCCAGGAACATCGCGTCCGTGCCGTGCCGGTGGGGCCACAGCTGCACGGTGCCGGCCAGCGGACCGTCGCAGTCAGGCACCTCGGGCACCAGGGCGTGGGCGTCCTCGATCGCGACGTCGGGGTGCTCCGCGAGCACGGCTTCGACGACCCCGGCCGTCTCGGCGAGCACGGGCGAGCAGGTCGCGTAGAGCACGACGCCACCCGGGCGCACCGACTCGAGCGCGGCGCTGAGCAGGGCCCGCTGGAGCGGGACGAGGGCGTCGAGATCGCCAGGCGTGCGCCGCCATCGCGCCTCCGGGCGGCGGCGCAGGGCGCCGAGCCCGCTGCACGGGGCGTCGACGAGCACGCGGTCGAAGGTGCCCGGCGCCCACGGGGGCCGGGTGCCGTCGGCGGCGAGCACGCCGAGCACCCCGTCGGCACCCGTCAGCGAGCGGGCGACCAGCCCGGCCCGGTGCACCAGGCGCTCGTTGGCGAGCAGCCGGGCCCCGCGTCCGCCGGCCAGCGCCGCCAGCAGGGCCGCCTTGCCGCCGGGTCCGGCGCAGAGGTCGAGCCAGCGCTCGTCGCGTCCGTCCACCGTGGCGGCCGCCAGGGCGACCGCCACCAGCTGGGAGCCTTCGTCCTGCACCCCGGCCCGTCCCTCCGCGACGGCCGCGACGGCCCCCGGGTCGCCGCCGGCCAGCTCGACGCCGTAGGGCGAGTAGGCGGTCGGCTCCCCCGGCAGCTCCGCGCGTGTGGACCGGCCAGGGCGGGCCACCAGCACGACCCGTGGCGGCCGGTTGTCGGCGGCGAGCAGGTCGTCGAGCTCGCGCTCGCCGACCGTCGCGCGGAACGCCTCCACGACCCAGCGCGGGTGGCTGTGGGCGACGGTGGCGAAGCCGACCGGGTCGGTGGCCGCGTCGGGCGCCACGCGGCGTACCCACCCCGCCAGGTCGTGCTCGGAGACCCGCCGCAGCACCGCGTTGGCGAAGCCGGCGGGACCGCGACCGGCCTTGTCGCGGACCAGGTCGACGGTGGTGCTGATCGCGGCGTGGGCCGGCACCCGCATCGCGAGCAGCTGGTGGGTGCCCAGGCGGAGGGCGTCGCGGACCTTGTCCTCGACCTTGACCAGCGGGCGGTCGACGCACGCGGCCAGGATCGCGTCGTAGGTGCCCTGGCCGCGGATCGTGCCGGAGACGAGCTCGGTGGCGAACGCCGCGTCACGGCCGCCGAGTCCGTGGGCGCGAAGCGCGAGCGGGAGGGCGAGGTTGGCGTAGGCGTCGTCCACCCGGACCGCCTTGAGGACGTCGTACGCCGCCAACCGGGCCGCGTCGACGCTCGCCTGGGGACGCGGCGGTCGGCCGCCCGCACGGCGGGCGTCGCGGCGCGGGTCAGCCATCGCCGAAGTGCTGCCGGACCAGCTTCGCGGGGGCCTTGCACGCCCACGCCTCGGTGATGATCTCGGCGAGCTCGGCACGAGTGATCTCTCCGAGCCGGGACTGCTGGACCAGCACGGCGTCGTAGCCCTTGAAGTGGTCGATGGTGAAGAACGGCGTCGACTCGTCCTCCACGAGAGCCCTCTTGTCCGCCTCGGTAGGCACCGTGATCACCAGCAGGTCGTCGTAGCGCTCGCCCGTCCGGGGGTCGATCGCCGTCGGCCCCGGAGCGCGGTAGAGCAGGAAGCCCTTGCCCTTGCCGCCCCGGGGCACCTGGTAGGTCGGCCGGTCGCCCCAGCTGGTGCCGAGCTCGACCTCGGGGAGGCCCAGGCAGATCTCGTCGACGTCGTCCGGGGTCGCGGGTCGGTCCTCAGGCGTCGTCATGGCTCAACCGTCGCCCAGGCGGGCGCCGGCGTCCAGCCGCAGCCCGCGAGCCCAGTCGACCGCGGGCATCTCGCGCTTGCCGAACGCCTTCACCTCCCCCAGGCGGACCGGCACGCTACCGGTGCCGACGTGCACGGCGTTCTTGGCCGCCCGGAGCTCACCGGGGGCGAGCGCCTCGGCGGCGGGGTCGAGGGTGACCGGGCCGACCTTGAGACGTTCGCCCTCGTGGGTCGACCACGCGCCGGGGTGCGGCGTGCACGCGCGGACCTGGTGGTCGATGGCATCGGCCGGACGCGCCCAGTCGAGGCGGGCGTCGGCGACGGTGATCTTGGGAGCGTGGCTCACCCCGTCGGTGGGCTGCTGGCGCTCCTCCAGCGACCCGTCCTCGATCCCGTCGAGGGTCGCGACCAGCAGCCCCGCCCCGCCCTCGGCGAGCCGGGCCAGCAGGTCGCCCGCGGTGTCGGTGGGCCGGATCCGCTCGGTCATCACGCCGTACGTCGGGCCCGCGTCGAGAGCGGGCACGATCCGGAACGTGGTGGCCCCGGTGACCTCGTCGCCCGCCCAGATGCTGTGCTGGACGGGCGCCGCGCCACGCCAGTGGGGCAGCGCGGAGAAGTGCAGGTTGACCCAGCCACGCGGCGCGATGTCGAGGGCGGACTGCGGCAGCATCGCGCCGTAGGCCACCACCGGGCAGCAGTCCGGGGCCAGGTCGCGCAGAGCCGCCTGGAACTCCGGGTCGCGCGGGTGCTCGGGCGTGAGGACCGGCACACCGAGCGAGTCACCGCGCTGCCCGACCGGGCTGCGGACCAACCGGCGGCCGCGGCCGGCCGGCGCGTCGGGCCGGGTGACGACGCCTACCAGGTCGTGACGGGAGTCGACGATGGCCTCGAGCGCGGGCAGCGCTACCTCGGGGGTGCCCGCGAAGACGACGCGCATCAGGGCCTCACAGCCCGAGCCCGTTGGTGGCGTGCGGCGAGAGCCTCACCGCGGGCCGCTCCAGGCCGAACCACTCGGACTCGCGGATCGCCTTCATCGCCACCTTGCGTGACGCCGCGTCGAGACGGTCGACGAAGAGGATGCCGTCGAGATGGTCGGTCTCGTGCTGGATCGCCCGGGCGAGCAGGTCGGAGCCCTCGATGGTGACGGGCTCGCCGTACATGTCGAAGCCGCGCGCGACGACCGACAGGGCGCGCATGCAGTCATAGGTCAGGCCGGGCAGCGAGAGGCAGCCCTCGGGGCCGTCCTGGAGCTCTTCGGAGAGCGAGAGGTCGGGGTTGATCAGGTGTCCGATCTCGCCGTCGACG
>JBDSLK010000057.1:0-9950 GCA_039916425.1 Nocardioides sp. | reverse complement strand
GGTCTTCCTGCCGAGGTCGAGGACCTGGGACTTGCTGCCGAGGACGGCGGGGATGATCCCGGCCAGGCACGCCAGTCGCCGTGCCTCGCCCGCGGAGATCCGGCCGCCGGTGTCCAGGGACGCCGCGGCCAGTCCGCCGAGCAGGGCCTCCAGGGTCATGGTGACGACCACGGTGGCCGGCACCCCGCCCGCGTGGGCCACCGTGTCTGGGTGCCGGGTCTGAAGGTAGTCGCAGAACGCCTGTCCGAGCCGGTGCCGGGTCGGTCGCTCCCTCGATGCCGCCGGCTCACCCTGGGCCGCACGGTGCTTCGGCGCGGCGATTGCCATCAGATGTTTGCGGAGCATGGCACCGTGCAGGGCGGGGATCTGGAACCGGCCGTGACAGGTGCCGTGACCGTCCTCGGACATGGTGAACGACGCACTCTCCCGTGCGGCTGCTTCTTCGGCTTCGAGCACCCGGGCTTCGTGGGCCTCGCCGACCTCGGGGGCGACCACGTCGAGGATCCGCCGGCCCAGCACCCGCAACGCTTTCGCGTCGTGGTGGGCGGCTTCCGCGAGCAGGTGGTCCCGGGCCTTCGTGGTTGTGGGCGCGTCGACCAGGTCCGTGGGGAGCGCGTCCAAGGCCTCGAGGATCACCGACGCCTGGTCGACGCGGAGGTCCCCGGCCGCGAGGGCCGCACGGACCGGCTCGTGGGCCTGCAACCGGCCGGCGAGTCGGCTGGTGCGGTGCGCCTCGGCGCGGGTGACCTGGTGTGGTGGGCGCCAGTTGGTCGCCGAAGTCGCTCCCTCACTGGCGCCCACCTCGACGCTCTCGGCGTGTTGGGCAACCCGCATCGTCAGCTCCGCGACCTGCGCACTCAACCGGGTCAGCTCCACCAACGCTGTTGCGGTCTGGGGGGTGTCCATCGACCACACCGACGCGCCGGCCACGTCGTCCATCGTCTCCCGCGCGCGTGCCACCGCGACTGCGACGGCGTGCCGCGTTTCGGTGGATTGGCTGTCTTCGGACACGAGTCCAGCCAAGCAGGGACTACCGACAGTCCGAGGGCCAGAAAGCCATGTTCCACAGGGGTTTCGAGGATCGTGACCCGATCGTGACCAACCACCGACTTCATCCACAGCTGGTGGTCTCCAACCCGCTCGATGACCTGAGTCGACGGGTCGGGAGCTACACCGGCAACGTCGCCGCCTCGGGGTCGACCTCGGCGCGCGGCCGCCGCCGTGCGACCGCGACGCCGACCAGGGCGAGCGCGCCCCCGACGTACGCCAGGGCCGGCGGTGCCTCGTCGAGAAGCACCACGCCGAGGACGATCGTGATCGGCGGCACCAGGTAGGTCGTGATCCCCAGGCCGCTGGCCGTCATGTGGGTCAGGGCGTAGGCGTAGGTCGTGAAGGCGATGGCGGTCGGGAAGACCCCGAGGTAGACCAGCCACAGCACCGACGCGAGCGGGGCGTCCGCGGTCTGGCGCACGAGGTCGCCGGCGAACGGCAGGCAGACCACGGCCCCGGTGGTGCAGGCGAGCCAGACCACCTGCACCGCCGAGAGGCGCGCCATCAGCGGCTTCTGGAGGATCACGCTGACGGAGTAGACCAGCGCCGAGACCAGGCACAGCACCACGCCGAGGATGTCGCGGTTGCCGCCCGGGGTGGTGCTCAGGCTGATCAGGGCAACCCCACCGAAGGCCAGAGCGAGCCCGAGGACGAGCCAGATGGTGAAGCGCTCGGAGAGGAACACGGCCGCCAGCACCGCGATCAGGACCGGCGAGACCTGGATCAGCATCGAGGCGGTGCCGGCGTCGACGCGTCGCTCGCCCTCGTTGAGCGCGAGGTTGTAGATCGCGAACCACAGCACCCCGATCACGACGATGGTGAGCAGCTCGTGACGGGTCGGCCGCCGCAGCCCGGTGACGTACGCCGCGACCCCGAGGCAGGCGGTCCCGACCAGCAGCCGGCCCAGCGACAGGGCGCCGGGGTCGAAGTCCTGGCCCAGGTGGCGGATCGCGACGAATGCGGACGCCCACAGCAGCAGGGTGACGGCGACCGCGGTCAGCGGCAGCCACGGACGGGCGGGCACTCGGTCGAGGCTAAGGCCTGGTCGCTGGCCTGACCCGCGGTTTTCGGCCATGGCGTCGACGAATCGCCGCCGTTCCCAACCGATCCCTGCGACTGCTTCACTACGGCAATGACCGCTCTCGCCGCAGCGCTCGTCGCGTTCGTCGCGCTGATCCACGTCTACATCGTCGTCCTGGAGATGGTCCTGTGGACCCGGCCGCAGGGCCGGGCGGCGTTCGGCACCAGCCAGGAGCAGGCGGAGGAGACCAAGGCGCTGGCCGCCAACCAGGGGCTCTACAACGGCTTCCTGGTCGGCGGCCTGGTCGTCGCGCTGGTGGGACCGGAGGACCTGCGCTTCGGATTCGCGGTCTTCTTCCTGCTCTGCGTGGCCGTAGCCGGTCTGTACGGCGCGGCCACCGTCAGCCGGCGCATCCTGCTCGTGCAGACCGTGCCCGCCGTGCTCGCGCTGCTGGCGGTGCTGGTCGAGGGCTGAGCAGGGCTAGCGGGTGGAGAGGTCGAGCTTGTAGCCCAGGCCGCGCACCGTCACGACGAAGCGAGGCTCGGAGGGGTCCGGCTCGAGCTTGGCGCGCAGCCGTTTGACGTGCACGTCGAGGGTCTTGGTGTCACCGACGTAGTCCGAGCCCCACACCCGGTCGATGAGCTGACCGCGGGTCAGCACCCGGCCGGGGTTGCGCAGGAACATCTCGAGCAGCTCGAACTCCTTGAGGGGGAGCTTCTGCTCGACGCCGTTGACGGTGACGACGTGACGCTCGACGTCCATCCGGACCGGTCCGGCCTCCAGGGTCGCGGGCACGAGGTCCAGCTCCTGGCCACGCCGCAGGACCGCCCGGATCCGGGCGACCAGCTCACGCGGCGAGTAGGGCTTGGTGACGTAGTCGTCGGCGCCGAGCTCCAGGCCGACGACCTTGTCGACCTCGTCGTCCTTGGCGCTGACCATGATGACCGGCACGTTGGAGACGGCCCGGATCTGCCGGCACACCTCGGTGCCGGGCAGCCCCGGCAGCATCAGGTCGAGCAGGACGATGTCGGCACCGTTGCGGTCGAACTCGGTGAGGGCGTCGGGGCCGGTCGCCGCGATCGCGACGTCGTACCCCTCCTTCCGCAACATGTAGGCGAGCGCTTCGCTGTAGCTCTCCTCGTCCTCGACAACGAGCACCCGGGTCACGGACGTACCTCCTGGTTGGCGGCGAGCCGCTCGTCCGGCGGCGTGGTCACGCGCTCCCGGTTGTCGTTGCTGCGGGGCAGGGCCAGGGTGAACGTCGAGCCCTGACCCTCGACGGACCAGACCTTGACCTCACCGCCGTGGGTGGCCGCGACGTGCTTGACGATGGACAGGCCGAGCCCGGTGCCGCCGGTGGAGCGGTGGCGGGCCGGGTCGACCCGGTAGAAGCGCTCGAAGATCCGGTCGATCTCGACGGACGGGATGCCGATGCCCTGGTCGACGACGGAGATCTCCACGGTGGTGGGGGTGGCGCGGGCGTTGACGACCACGGCCGAGTTGGGTCCGGAGTAGGCCACGGCGTTGGCGACCAGGTTGCTCACCGCCGCCATCACCTGCTCCCGGTTGCCGAAGATCTCCATCCCGGTCTCGCCGCCCGTGACCAGGCTGATCTGCTTGGCGGACGCGTCGATGGCGCTGGTGTCCACCGCCGTGGCGACGACCTGGTCGACCGAGACGCGCATGGGGGCGTCGAGCGGGTCGTCGCCCTGGAGCCGCGACAGCTCGATGATCTGCTGCACGAGCCGGGTGAGGCGCTCGCTCTCGGTGATCATCCGGGCCGAGAAGCGCTTGACCGCCTCCGGCTCGTCGGCGGCGTCGCAGACCGCTTCGGCCAGCAGCCGGATCGCGCCCACGGGGGTCTTGAGCTCGTGGCTCACGTTGGCCACGAAGTCGCGACGGATCGCTTCGACGCGGCGTTCGCGGGTGCGGTCCTCGACGAGGGCGAGCACCATGCGTGGGCCCAGCGGCGCGACCCGGGCCGTCACCGTCCGGGACGGGAGGTCGGGGCGGGCCAGCACCATCTCGGTCTCGCGGATCTGGCCGTCGCGACGCACCTGGCGGACCAGGTCGGCGAGCTCGTCGGTGACCAGCGAGGTCCCGCGCACCAGCCCGAACGCGTAGGCCGGGGCGGACGCCTTGAGCACGACGTCGTCCTCGTCGACGAGCACGGCGGAGCTGCGCAGCACCGACAGCACGGTCGCGACACCGGGAGGGACGACGAGGTCCTGGGCGGGCACCTCGTGCTGCTGCCGGTCGCTGATGTGCCAGGCGAGCACGGCACCGCCGGCCACGACGGCACCTATCAGCGCGGCCAGCGCGGCCTGGACGGTTGGATCCACAACCTCGATGGTACGCAGCAGGTCACCTGGGGTTCGCCTCCGCGAGGCGCAGCTAGCCACTGTTCATCGCTCGTTCACCGCGCGCCCCCGCAAGGACACCCCGTTCGCTTAGACTCTCGTCCCATGCGCGAGGCATTCCATGAACAGCTCGACTCCATGTTCGACGACCTGGCGGCGATCGCCGGCCAGGTCCAGTCGGCCGTCCACGACGCCAGCCGGTCACTGCTGACCAGCGACGCCGCGATGGCGGAGGCGGTCATCTCCGCGGACCGCGAGATCGACCGGGCGAGCCAGAAGGTCGAGGACACCGCCTTCATGCTGCTCTCGCTGCAGCAGCCCGTCGCGGGCGACCTGCGGACCGTGGTGGCTGCCCTGCGGATGGTCAGTGAGCTCGAGCGGATGGGCGACCTCTCCGTGCACGTCGCCAAGATCGCGCGACTCCGGGTGCCGGAGGTGGCCGTGCCCGCCGAGGCCCGGCCGACCATGCTGCGGATGGCTACGGTGTCGGAGGAGATGGTCTCCCGGCTCGTGCCCATCATCGGCGAGCGGGACGTCGAGGCGGCCGAGGAGCTCGAGCTGATGGACGACGAGATGGACCAGCTCCGGGTCAGCACGTTCTCGCAGCTGCTCGTGGGCGAGTGGCGCCACGGCATCGAGTCCGCCGTGGACATCGCCCTGCTGGGCCGCTACTACGAGCGGATCGCCGACCACGCCGTCTCGGTGGCGCACCGGGTGATCTTCGTGGTCACCGGCCAGCACCCGGCCGGCGTCTGACACAGGTCGGATCGCCGGGTCGGACCGGGTCGCTTCAGCGGCCCTGGTTGGCCACGGCGGCCGCAGCCTCGGCCGCCGCCTCGGGGTCGAGGTACTCGCCTCCGAGGACCGTCGGACGCAGGTCGTCGTCGAGGCGGTAGACCAGCGGCTGACCGGTCGGGATGTTGAGGCCGGCGATGTCGTCGTCGTCGATGTCGTCGAGGTGCTTGACGACCGCCCGGAGGCTGTTGCCGTGGGCGGCGACGAGGACCGTCAGGCCGGCACGCAGGTCGGGCACGATCCCGGACTCCCAGTACGGCAGCATCCGGGCGATGACGTCCTTGAGGCACTCCGTGCGGGGCATCTCCTCGGCAAGGTCGGCGTAGCGGGGGTCACCGACCTGGCTGTACTCGTCGTCGTCGTCGATCGGCGGCGGCGGCACGTCGAAGCTGCGCCGCCAGCGCATGAACTGCTCCTCGCCGTACTGCTCGAGGGTCTGCTTCTTGTCCTTGCCCTGCAACGCGCCGTAGTGGCGTTCGTTGAGGCGCCATGAGCGACGCACCGGGATCCAGTGCCGATCGGCCGCGTCGAGGGCCAGCGCGGCGGTGGTGATCGCGCGGCGCTGCAGGGACGTGTGCACCACGTCGGGAAGCAGGCCCGCCTCGCGGATCATCACCCCACTCTGCACCGCCTCCGTGCGACCCTTGTCGGTCAGGTCGACGTCGACCCAGCCAGTGAAGAGGTTCTTGGCGTTCCAGTCGCTCTCGCCGTGGCGCAGCAGGATCAGGGTCATCGTGGACACGGGACTCACTCGCTCACGGTCGCTTCGGCGGTCGGCGACGCAGAGGCGGGGGACTCCGTCGCCGCCGGGCTGGAGGTGTCCAGGCCGGCGAAGTCGCCGCCGTCGGCGACGACGGGCACCTTCATCTCGACCCGGCCGCCGGAGGTGAAGCCCACCACCACCGAGAGGAAGTTGCCGGCGTTGAAGTCGCCGGTCACCGGCACTCCGCCGGCGGTGGCCAGGTTGACCAGAGCGCCGGGCTTGACCTCGACGGGCGTCAACGTCGCGGCCTCGAAGTCGCTCCCCGTGCCGGGGGTCAACGAGGCGAAGGTGTCCGCGGTGGTCGTGTCGTCGTTGGAGAGCGACGCCACGAACGTGCCCGAACCCGGGTTGGCGGACACGACGACGGCGCCCAGCACCTTGAGCGTGCCGTCGTCGGCGTTGGCGCCGGCGGCTGGGGTGTAGGGCCGGTTCGTGGACGCCTCGAAACCGCACGCGGAGACGGTGGGCACACACAGGGCGACCGCGCCGAGGGCGATCGCGAGGTTGCGGCGGAGAGGCATCGTGAGGACCTTCGCGGTAGGACGTGGATTCGCTTCACACCCTAGTGGAGTTGGTCTGGGGCCTCGCACGCCGGAGCCGCTCACTGCCGCAGCCCGTACGCCAGCGCCGCGACGACCAGTCCGACCAGGACCAGGGCGGTGCCGACGCCAGCGAGCACGAGCAGCCGCGGGGCGCCGGTACGCAGTGCGATCCGCAGGGGCAGGTGCAGGCGGCCGACCTGGTGGTCGCCGACGAGGTCCGGCAGGGAGGCGAGCACGTGCACCCCGAGCCCGAGCAGGGCAGCCAGCACCACCATCAGCGGCTGCGGCGCCGAGCCCGTCACCTGTCCGCCCCACCCGCCGTACGACAAGAAGGCGGGGTAGAGCGCGTAGGCCGCGACCTGCGGCAGGAACGACGCCACGCTCCCGCGCAGGACGACGTTGCCGGCCAGTCCGAGCGCCAGGCTGACCAGGTAGCAGCTGCCGGCCGTCAGGCCGTTGGAGAGCGCGAGCGGCACCACCAGCAGCACGCCGCAGGCCATCGCGAACCAGGCGTGGCGCGCCTCGACCTCCCCCGACGCGAGGGGCTTGCCGTCACGGCCGGCCTCCCGGTCGGTACGGCGGTCGGTGAGGTCGTTGTGCCAGCCGAGCACGGACTGGCCCACGAGCACGGTGACCAGGACCAGCCCCGTCTCCCGGGCCGGTCGGCCGCTCAGCGCGGCGGTGCCGGCCAGTCCGGCAGCGGTCAGCAGCGCCCGCCGGGGGTGGCTGACGCGGGTCAGCAGCAGGGTCGCCTGGCGCAGGCCGTGCACGCGCTCGCGGGGGCCGGCGGCCGGGGCCGGAGCTTCGGTCGACATGCACCGCAGTATCGGTCACGCCGGGCCCCGGCGGATGGCGCGGACGCGCCACGCCCAGCTGGCCGGTCGGGACGAGCGTCTTGCCCGACGGGGTCGGACTACATACGATCCCGCGAGTTGTCAAGACCCCATTGTGCCTCTGACCTGCACAAACACGGCGGGAGCACTCTCAGCGGCGTGTTAGACTGGTCACCTAGAAAGGGGCACATTACAAAATGACTTTCACCGTAGGCGAAACGGTCGTTTACCCGAATCACGGGGCCGCCATCATCGAGGACATCGAGATGCGGACCATCAAGGGAGAGGACCGGGAGTACCTCGTCCTTCGGATCGTCGCCCAGCAGGACCTCGTGGTCCGCGTGCCGGCGTGCAACCTCGACCTGGTCGGCGTCCGCGACGTCGTCGACAAGGAGGGCCTCGACCGCGTCTTCGACGTGATCCGGGCCGCGCACGTGGAGGAGCCGACCAACTGGTCGCGCCGCTACAAGGCCAACCTGGAGAAGCTTCACAGCGGCGACGTGATGAAGGTCGCCGAGGTCGTGCGCGACCTGTGGCGCCGGGACCGCGACCGCGGACTGTCCGCCGGCGAGAAGCGGATGCTCGCGAAGGCGCGCCAGATCCTCGTCTCCGAGCTGGCGCTGGCCGAGCACACCAACGAGGACAAGGCCGAGGCCATTCTCGACGAGGTGCTCGCCTCCTGATCCACTGATCCAACCTCGACGGCCCCGCCGGACCACTGCGTCCGGGCGGGGCCGTCGTGCGTCCGGGGCAGGACCTCCCTACCGTGGGTCGCGTGACCACCGATCTCCCCGAGCTCCCCGAGCTGAGCGCGCTCGGGTCGGTCACCGACGCCGGCCGCGGCGCGCTTCCGTTCGCGCTGATCCACGGCGAGTCGTTGGTCGCCTGCGCCGCCTGGGCGCTCGGGGAGGCGGGGGTCAGGGTCCTCGACGCCTCCGTGCCGTGGGAGTCGGTGCGAGAGGCGGTCGGGGAGACGGGAGAGGTGTTCGTGCTCCACGACCCGCTCTGCCCGATGACGCCCGCAGCCTTCGTCGCTGCCTGCGCCCGGGCCGCTGCGGCCGACGACGTGGTCGTCGTCGGCGTCCGGCCGGTCACCGACACCGTCAAGACCGTCCGTGGCGGACTGGTGGGCGCGACCGTCGACCGAGAGGGGCTCGTCACCGTCTGCTCCCCGATCGTGCTCCCGGCCGCGGTGTGCGCGGCCCTGGACGCACCACCGGCAGGCACCTTCGCCGAGATCGTCGCCCGCCTCCGGCTGCTGGCGCCGGTGCTGCTGGTCGAGGCGCCCCCGCAGGCTCGGCGGGTCGCGTCGGGCGACGAGGTTCGTCTGCTCGAGGCCCTGACCGCCCCGTTCTGAGGAGGAGCCGATGACCCACGACGTGCTGCGCGCCGTGGCCCTGCTCTCCGCCACCGTCACCACGGGCCTGGTGGCCGGCGTGTTCGTGCTCTACGCCCACACCGTGATGCCCGGGTTGCGACGGACCGACGACCGCACCTTCGTCGCGGCGTTCGCGGCCCTCGACCGCGCCATCCTCAACCCGTGGTTCCTGGTCGGCGGCTTCCTGGGCGCGCCCGTGCTCACAGTGGCGGCTGTCGCGGCCGAGGCGGGCGAGCCGGCGTTCTGGTGGGTGCTGGCCGCGCTGGTGCTCCACCTGGTGTCGGTCGGCGTCACCGTGGCTGTGCAACTCCCGCTCAACGACGCGCTCAAGGCAGCCGACGCCGGCGACCCGGCGCCAGTCCGCCGCGACTTCCGCGAGGCGAGATGGGTCCGCTGGAACCTGCTGCGGGCGGTGTCCAGCACCTCGGCGCTCGCCTGCCTGGGCTGGGCGCTCGTGCTCCTGGGCCGGTCGACGGGCTAGCCGCCCGCGAGCAGCCGCTGGGCGAGCACGAGGTCGTCGGCGAAGGTGATCTTGAGGTTCAGGGCGCTGCCAGGGACCGCCGCGACCGCGACATCGGCGTACTCCTCCAGGCAGCTCGCGGTGTCGGTGCCCTCGAACCCCGACGCCTCCGCCGCGGTGTAGGCCGCCAGCAGGGCGCCGGCGCGGAAGGCCTGCGGTGTCTGGACGCCGCAGAGGTCGGCCGGGACCGGGCTGTCCAACGGCTGGCCGACGGCCAGGAGATCGGCGATGGGCACCACCGGGATGGCGCCCCCGTGCTCGCGCGCCGCGGCCAGGGTGGCGGTGAAGAGCGCGGCGAGGGCGAACGGCCGGGCGCCGTCATGGATCGCGACCACGTCCACCTCACCCGCCTCGATCTGCGGTGCGAGGACCCTCAGCGCCTGCCACTCCGAGCCGTGCCGGGTGGCGGCCCCGTCCACGACGAGCACCTCGCGGTCACCGAGGGAGGGCGCCAGTGCCTCGGCGACAGCCTCGCGGTCACCGGGGCGGACCACGAGGACGACGCGGACGACGTCATCGAGGGCGAGCGCGGTGCGCACGGAGTGCGCCAGCACCGGGGCGTCGCCCAGCGGCAGGAGCACCTTGTTGAGCGCGTGGCCGACCCGGGTGCCCGAGCCGGCCGCGAGGATCACGATCGCCGCCGACATGTCCGGAAGGCTAGCCCGGCCCGCGACCCGGCCCGCGACCC
>JBDSLK010000056.1:0-6725 GCA_039916425.1 Nocardioides sp. | reverse complement strand
CCCGATGGCGAGGTCGCTGGCGGCGTCCCAGAGCGGTCGGCTGCTGCTCTCGAGCGACTCGTCGGGCACCCGGTTCACGCTCCTGGTGCCGCCAGCCCCCGACCGGCACGCCTGAGCCGCCGCCTGCCCCGCTGACCGAAGGTCGACGAGAAGGTCAGGTTGCTGTCAGGGAACCTCACCTACGGTCGCGACCATGTCGACGACAACCCAGACCACGCATCGCGGAAGACTGATGCTGAACAAGGTCCCCGAGGTCACGGTGTACTTCTGGATCATCAAGATCTTGTGCACCACGGTCGGGGAGAGCTTCGCCGACTACATCAACGAGACGCTCGGCTTTGGGCTGACCAACACGACCCTGGTCTTCTCCGCCGCCCTCATCGCCGTGATGACCGTGCAGTTCCGGCTCGACCGGTACGTCCCCTCGGTCTACTGGTTGGCGGTGGTGCTGATCAGCGTGGTCGGGACCCTGCTCACCGACAACCTCACCGATGCCCAGGGCGTGCCCCTGTGGGCGAGCTCCACGGCGTTCGCCGTGCTGCTTGCCGCCGTGTTCGGCATCTGGTACGCCCGCGAACGGACCCTGTCGATCCACTCCATCGTCACGATCCCGCGGGAGGCCTTCTACTGGCTCACGGTCCTGGTGACCTTCGCCCTCGGCACCGCGACCGGGGACTGGACGCTCGAGCTGACCGGCTGGTCACCGGGCGCCTCCATCATGCTGCCGCTCGGCCTCATCCTCGCCGTGCTCGCGGCCTGGCGGCTCGGCGCCGGCCCGGTGCTGTCGTTCTGGCTGGCCTACATCCTGACCCGCCCTCTCGGCGCGAACATCGGCGACTACCTCGCCTCGACACGAGCCGACGGCGGCCTGGGGCTGGGCACCCGGGGCACCAGCGTGCTCTTCCTCGGCACGATCCTCGTGGTCGTGATCTACCTGACCCTCACGGACAAGGACCGCACCGACGTCGCGGGTCCGAACGGGGCCTGAGCTCGCACCCTCGTCCCCCAGCCGGCCCAGCCACCCCAGCCAGCCCAGCCACCGGAAGGAACCCATCATGTTGGAATCTCGCAGGCATCGGATCCTGGTCGTGACCGACAAGGCGGACCCCACGCCGGGGCTCGTGGCGGCGATGCGGCAGCACGCCGAGAGCGGGAACGTCCAGTTCCGCCTCGCCGTGCTGAACCCGGCCCGGGCAGAGGTCCACCTGCTCCATCCCGATCGTCACGACAAGGCCGCGGAGGCCGAGGCTGCCCTCCGTCGGGTGCTGCCCGAGCTCGAGCGGGCCGCGGGTGGGCCGGTCATCGGTTCGGTCTCGGTGCGGCACGACCCCATGGACGCCATCGAGGAGACGATCTTCAGCGAACCCGTCGACGAGATTCTGCTGGCGGTCCCGGCCCACCACGTCTCGACGTGGCTGCATCAGGACCTCAAGCACCGGCTGGCGCACTTCGACATCCCGGTGACGGTCGTGGAGCCGGAGCAGGCCACCTGATCACGACCCGCTTGCTGTGGGTCCGTGGCAGGCCGCGCTGGAGCGACCCTCAGTCGAGACAGAACTCGTTGCCCTCGATGTCCTGCATCACCAGGCACGACTCCTCTTCGTCATCGGCAGGCAGTAGTCGCACGCGGACCGCGCCAAGCCCGACCAGTCGTCCGCACTCGGCCTCGAGGGCGGCCAGGCGCTCTGCACCCACGAGCCCGGTGCCGACCCGCACGTCGAGATGCAGCCGGTTCTTGACGACCTTGCCTTCGGGGACACGCTGGAAGAACAGTCGAGGACCAGCACCTGAGGGGTCGATGCAGGCGAACTCCGAGCCCGGCGGTGAGACGTACCCCAACACCTGGCACCAGAAACGCGCGACGCGCTCAGGCTCTGCGCAGTCGAAGGTGACCTGGACCTGCTTGACCGACGCCATCACTCCACCCTAGAGGCGTGGTCGAGGGCTGATCTCGCCGTCAGCCCGCGCACGTGATGCACCGTCGGGCCCGGGGTCTCGCCTGGAGTCGCGCGAAACCGATCAGACGCCCGCAGCGTTCGCAGGTCCCGTAGCTGCCGTCGTCCACCCGACCCAGAGCAGCGTCGAGCTCCTCGAGGTGCGTCCGCGCCTGACGGATCAGGGCGGTGAGCTGTGATCGTTCGAAGGCGATCGTGGCGCCCTCGGGGTCGTGCTCGTCGTCGGCGTTGGTGTCCCGGGAGGCAGCGACCACGCCGTCGAAGTCCTCCGTCAGAGCCGCCAGCCGTCGCCGCACCGCCTCGCGCTCCGTGCCCAGCACGCTGCGCGGGTCGTCCATGCCCCCCATCGTCCCAGGGACGGTTCAGGCGCAGCGCCCCGCGCGCCGGTTGCGGTCGGGGGTGTACTCCCACGGGATCGTGAAGAACGGGATCTCGTCGAGCCCGACGTCCCTGAGCTGTAGCCCGATCCGGGGGCGGGGAAATCCGGGTGGTGCTCTCTCGGCCTGCCAGGCAGTACCTCCCGAGCAGGTCCGGCTAGTTGCGGAAGCGGCGGTAGCTGTAGCCCAGCAGGCCGAGGGCGATCAGTCCCGAGAGGATCAGCGTCGAGGCGGTGCCCCAGCCGCCGAAGAGCCACCACGACTCCGCGACTGGCCACCACGACGGGGCCGGGGGCTGCAGGCCCCAGACGACACCGACGCCGATCACCACCAGACCGCTGAGCACCCCCAGGGCAATGCGCGGCCAGGTCTCGACACTCTCCTCGGCAGCCTGCAGGGCCTTCTGCTTGACCGGCTCGAGGCGCTTCTCGGCCCATTCGTACTGCTGGGACAAGATCGCCATCCCGGCGAAGACCATCAGCAGGCCGGGTCCCGGCAGGATCAGCGCGGCGATCCCCGCCACCACGAGGATCCACCCGACCGTCTCGAACGCCACCCGGCGGACCGCCCCCGCACCCTTCACTGCCATGGATTCACCCTCTCAGACGGCGACAAAACACCGATCGCGGCACGCGGTCAGTCGTCGTCGATCGAGAGCTCTTCGCCGTGCGTGCCGGGGCGGGGCGCCCACGGCCGCTCGCGCGCCGAGCGAACGACGACAAGCCGGTCTCCGCGCGCGAGCTGCGACACGACCGGATCGAAGTAGCGGTAGACCTTCTCGTCACGCACCACGGCGATCACCTGGTCGGGCAGCGACTGCGGCGGCTTGCCCACCTCAGTCACCAGCAGGTCACGCTCCGCGACCTCGAGCCCGTCGCCGTACGTCAGCAGGTCCTCCATCACCGAGCCCAGGCTCGGCGACAGCGAGGACAGTCCGAGCAGGCGGCCCACCGCGTCGGATGAGGTGATGACCGAGTCGGCGCCGGACTGCTTCATCAACGACACGTTCTCCTGCTCGCGCACCGACGCCACGATCCAGGCATCGGGGTTGAGCTGGCGCACGGTGAGCGTGACGAGCACATTGGAGTCGTCACGGTCGGTCGTGATGATCACCTGCGTCGCCTTCTCGACCCCGGCCTGCCGCAGCACCTGCCGTCGCGTCGCATCGCCGACCACGACGACGAGGCCGTCCGCGTGCCCGTCCACCTCCGCGGCCTTCGTCGGATCGACGATCACGATGGAGTCGCGGTCCTGGCCGTTGCCGATGATCGTCTCCACCGCGCTGCGGCCCTTGGTCCCGTAGCCCACGACGACGACGTGTCCACCCATTGTCTTCCTCCACCGGGCGACCCGGAACATCTCGCGGCCCTGCGAGGCGAGCACCTCGAGGGTGGTCCCGATCAGCAGCACCAGGAAGGCGATGCGGGCGGGGGTGACGACGAACGCGTTGATCAGCCGCGCCCGGTCGGTGACGGGCGCGATGTCGCCGTAGCCGGTCGTGCTGAGGGTGACGGTCGTGTAGTAGATCGAGTCGACCAGGCCCACCGCGAAGTCAGGCGGGTCGTTGCCGTCGCGGTAGCCCGCCCTGTCGAAGTACACCAGGCAGACCGTGCCCGTCAGGATGAACATCGCCAGCAGCAACCGGCGCCCGAGCTCCCACCACGGGGACTGGGACCGCTCGGGGAGAGAGACCCTCCCGGAGGACGCTGCCGCCGACGGGTCCAACGCATCGTCGGCCACGGGATGAACCTAGTCCACGACGTCGCCGTAGATGAGCACGCCCGCGACCCGTTCCGCGTTGGTGCCCTCCGGCGGTGCGGCGCCCTGCACGGTCACGAAACGGAAGTCGTCGCCGACCTTCGGGGCGGCGGCATCGAGGCTGCGTCGCCAGGTGCCGCACAGGCCGCCCTCGTCGTCGGCGCCCTCCCGGTCGGCCACGCCGTCGCCGGTCAGGCACAGCCGGCGCGACCCGCTGTCGTAGGACTCGACGATCCCGGTGGTGCGGTCCGGAGTCTCGGGGCCCGCGACCACCCCCACCAGGAACCCGGCCAGGACGCAGAAGCCCCCGGCGGCCACGAACAGCGGGAGGGGGAGGTTCACGTTCGCCACGTCAGGAGTCTTTCATCCCCGCCCGGCCGGTCATACGACCGCGTAGGCGAGCCATGACCTCCTGCCGGGCGCTCATCGTGGACTTCTGCGGGAAGACGGTGTCGAACGACGCGTTGACCGCGGCCCCGATGAGCACCGCGATGGCGAGCACGTAGAGCCACAGCAGCACGGCGATCGGCGCGGCCAGTGGCCCGTAGATGGACCGCGACTCGGTGGCCGTCGCGGTAAGGACCCAGCGCAGCATCGCCGAGCCGAAGATCCAGCACAGCAGCGAGAACGTCGCCCCGGGGAGGTTGAAGCTCCAGTTCGTCCGCACCGGCACGGAGACGTGGTAGAGGGTCGCCAGGAAGCAGATGCAGACCACGATCACGGTCGGCCAGTAGAAGCCCATCACGAAGTCCAGCCGGGGCGGTAGCGCCCGCCTGACCAGGGACGGGCCGGCCACGATCAGCGGGATGCTGAGCGCGCCGGTGACCATCGCCATGATGTAGAGCAGGAACGACAGTGCGCGGGTCTTCACGATCCCCCGCTGCCCCCCGAGGCCGTGCATGATCGTGATGGTGTCGACGAAGACGTTCAGGGCCCGCGAGCCCGACCAGAGGGCGAGGATGAAACCGAGCGAGATCACGTCGTAGCGTGGCGCGTCGAGCACGCTGTCGAGCGTCGGCACGATGATCCGGTCGACCGCGCGCTGGGTCAGCGCCTGGGAGAAGAGCTCGATGATGGCGTCGCGGACGTCGGAGACCTGGGCCGCGCTGAAGCGGTCGGAGACGAAGCCGATGGCGCCGGCGAGCGCGAAGACCAGCGGTGGCACCGACAGCACCGCGAAGAACGCCGCCTCCGCGGCTAGCCCGGTGACCCGGTAGCGCAGGCACGAGCCCACCGTGGTGACCACGAGCCGCCAGAGGGTGTCCCGGGTGCGGGTCAGGGCGGTCGACGCCGGGTGCGCCGAGCCGTCCACGATCCCCATGCCTCTACGGTAACGACATGGTCGGCGATCACGGAGACGACGTGGCGCGGCGCGACCGCCGGATCGTGACCAACCAGGCGCCGCCGCTGGAGGGGTACGACGTCGTCGCCTCCGACGCCGCGCTGGTCGAGGGCGTGCTGCGGCACGGCTCCGCCGAGGTCCTCGACTCGCTCTCTGCGCTGGGCCTGGAGGCCGGGACGGCCGAGGCCCGCGAGCACGGGCAGTTGGCCAACCGGCACCCACCCGCTCTGACGACCTACGACCGCTACGGTCAGCGCGTCGACGAGGTGGAGTTCCACCCCTCGTGGCACTGGCTGATGACCCGGGCCGTCGGGCACGGGTTGCAGGCGGCCCCCTGGGTGTCGGGCTCCCCTCACGCCCACGTCCGCCGCGCCGCGGGGTTCTTCGCGTGGTCGCAGACCGAGCCCGGGCACGGCTGCCCGCTCTCGATGACGTACGCCGCGGTGCCGGCGCTGCGGGCCGACCCGGCGCTGGCCGAGGAATGGACCCCCCTGCTCGCGGCCACGACGTACGACCCCGGGCTGCGACCGGTCGCGGCCAAGGCCGGAGCCCTGGCCGGGATGGGGATGACCGAGAAGCAGGGCGGGTCGGACGTCCGGGCCAACGTGACCGAGGCGCGGCCGACCGGCGTCGACGGCGAGTACACCCTGCACGGGCACAAGTGGTTCACCTCCGCGCCGATGAACGACGTCTTCCTGGTGCTCGCCCAGGCGCGCGACGGCCTGTCGTGCTTCCTGGTGCCGCGGGTGCTGGCCGATGGGACGCGCAACCGTCTCGACGTGGTCCGGCTCAAGGACAAGCTCGGCAACCGGTCCAACGCCTCCGCCGAGCTCGAGCTCGACGGCACCTGGGGACGGCGCCTCGGCGACGAGGGCCGCGGGGTGCGGACCATCATCGACATGGTGGCCGCGACCCGGCTGGACTGCGTGCTCGGCTCGGCTTCGCTGATGCGCCGCGCGCTCGCCGAGGCGTCGTGGCACGTCGCGCACCGCTCGGCGTTCGGGTCGCTGCTGGCCGACCAGCCGCTGATGCAGAACGTCGTCGCCGACCTGGCCGTCGAGTCCGAGGCAGCCACTGCGCTCGCGCTGCGGCTGGCGGCCGCCGTCGACCGGCGCGACGACCCGCACGAGGCGGCGCTGCGCCGGATCGCGCTGCCGCTGGCGAAGTTCTGGGTGTGCAAGCGGACGCCGGCGATGGTGGCCGAGGCGCTGGAGTGCCTCGGCGGCAACGGGTACGTCGAGGACTCCGGCCTCCCGCTGCTGTTCCGCGAGTCACCGCTCAACTCGATCTGGG
>JBDSLK010000055.1:0-13694 GCA_039916425.1 Nocardioides sp. | reverse complement strand
GTGGCGCATCGCGGTGTCGGGCTTCGCCCGGAAGTTCTGCACGATCACCTCCTGTACGTGCCCGAACTGACGCGACACGCGCCGGAGGGCGAAGATGGTCTCGGCCCGCTCGGTGAGGGTCTCGCCGATCCCGACCAGCAGCCCGGTCGTGAAGGGCACCGACAGTCGGCCGGCGTCCTCCAGGACGCGCAGCCGCACCGCCGGGTCCTTGTCCGGTGACCCGTGGTGAGCCTCCCCCTTCGTCTCGAACAGCCGTCGCGAGGTGGTCTCGAGCATCATCCCCATCGACGGGGCGACGGGCTTGAGCCGGTGCAGCTCCTCCCACGACAGCACCCCGGGGTTCAGGTGCGGGAGCAGCCCGGTCTCCTCCAGCACCCGCACGGCCATCGCCCGCACGTAGGCCAGCGCGGAGTCGTAGCCGCGCTCGTCGAGCCACTGCCTGGCCTCCGGCCACCGGTCCTCGGGCCGGTCCCCCAGGGTGAACAACGCCTCTAGGCACCCCAGCTCGGCGCCCCGCCGGGCGACGTCGAGGATCTCGTCGGGCGACAGGAACACCTCCTGGCCGTCGCGGGCCAGCCGGCCCGGTGTGGTCACGAAGGTGCAGTAGTGGCACCGGTCGCGGCACAGCCGGGTCACCGGGATGAACACCTTGGGGGAGTACGTCACGACGCCCGGGCGGCCGGCGGCGACCAGGCCCGCGTCGCGCACCCGCGCGGCCACGGCGCACACCCGGTCCAGGTCGTCGCCGGTCGTGGCCAGCAGCGCGGTCGCCTCGGCGACGTCCAGCGCGGCGCCACGCTCGGCGCGCGCGAGGGCGCGGCGTACCTGGTGAGGGGTGGGCATGCCCCTCAGGCTACGACCAGTTCGTCGTCGCGCTGCGGGGCGTCCTCCGTGCTGGACCGGTTGAGCCGGCTCGACCACCAGATGGTGCCGCCCAGGGCGACCCTGATCGCGAAGGTCAGCGGTGGAACGGTCACCTGCTCACTGCCGGAGCAGGTTGCGCCCAGATCCGCCGCGCAGCGTGTCCTTGCCGGACCCGCCGTAGAGGCGGTCGTCGCCGCTGCCGCCGTAGAGCCGGTCCTTGCCGCCGTTGCCGAGGATCCGGTCGTTGCCGCCGCCCCCGGTGAGCTTGTCCTTGCCGCCGAAGCCGAGCAGCACGTCGGCGTCGGCGCCGCCGACGATCCTGTCCCGGCCGTTGCCGCCCACCAGCTTGTCCTTGCCCTCGTCACCACAGATCCGGTCGGCGCCGGCCCCGGCGACGACGACGTCCTTGCCCCGGCCGCCGACGATCACGTCGGGCCCGTCGGTGCCGTAGAGCCTGTCGCTCGTCGTGCCGCCGTACGCCGTGGCGTAGCGGCCCTGGCACCTCGGGGTGGGGTCGCCCTGGAAGGCCCAGACGAGTCCTGTCTGGCCGCTGGCGAAGCCGGTGACCACGATGCGCCCGGCGGTCTGCACGAGCGCTGCCGTGGTCCGGCTGTCGCTCGCACCGTCGGTCCAGCCGCCGCCGGAGGCGAAGGTGGGGTCGAGGTCACCGTCGGCGTCGAGCCGCCAGAGCGCGGCCCGGCCCAGGTAGGTGATCGGCACGACGACCTTGTCGTCGGCCTGCACGGCCAGGGTGCCGCTGCTGCTCACGTCGTAGCTGCGGGTCGTCGTGAACGCCCTGTCGGTGCCGCCGCCGCGGGTGAACGCGGTGACGATGAGGGGCGAGCGCTGGTTGCCGTTGGTGGTGTTCTGCTCCACGGCGCCCGAGGACACCACGACGCCGCCGTCGTTGAGGACGCCCACCGAGACCTGGTCGATGCCGGCGATGGTCCACCCCAGCGGCGGCGTCGGGCGATAGCTGGCCGTGCCGTTGGTGCCGAAGCGGTTGTCGAGAGCCCCGTCGCGCCCGAGCCGGAAGGCGTCGATGCTCGTCGCGCTGCGCCCGCCCGCCATCACGGTGCCGTCGGGCAGGACCTCGAGCGAGTCGACCTGGCCGGTCCCGAGGGTCACCCCGCCCCCGTTGCCGAAGGTGGTGTCGACCGCCCCGTTGCCCCCCAGCCGGTAGACCGAGCTGCCGTTGGCGACCACCAGGCGCCCGTCGGGCTGGAGCGCGACGTCGAGGAAACGCGCTCCGGGGAAGTCGACCCGGCCGATGCCACCCCAGGCCGGGTCGAGGGTCCCGCCGCCGGTGAACCTCCACACCCTGCTGAAGCCCGCGGCCTGGTTGAACGCGCTGAGGTAGGTGAAGCCAGTCGCGCTGTCGAGGGCGACCGCGGGGGCGACCCAGGTGGCCTGGCCGCCGACCTGCACCACGCCGGCGCCGCCGAACGAGGCGTCCGGCACCCCGGTGGGCGAGAAGCGCCGGACGTCGAGGGCGTCGGTGTCCTGGGGTCGCACCGACACGGTGCTGAAGCGCCCGTCGGCGAACTGGTCGAGAGCGACGACCCGGAAGCCGTTGCCCAGCGAGGCGCGACCTCCGCCGGCGAAGGCCGGGTCGAGATCACCCGGCGCCGCAGTGGCCGCCGGGGTCAGGCCCGGAAGGGCGGCGGCGAGCAGCGTCGTGCCGATCGCGGCGGCTGACCACCGGGAGAGCCGACGACGGGCCTGCGTGGTGAGAGCTGTCATGACTGGTCTCCTGGTGTGCGTTCCGGCCGTGCCCAGCAGCGGCCCCCGTGTCTGCTGTGACGCTACCCACAGCCGAAGAGTTCGCACCCGGACCCGGCCGGGCCGTGAGGCACCGGCCAAAGTCATCGCCCTGGGGTGATGACGACGACGCTGCCCAGCCCCTACCTTGGGCAGGACGCCCTCGGCTCCACTGCGCTCGGAGTCCTGCAACCACGCCCAAGGAGATCCCGTGATCGCACCCGCCCGTTGGTCCGTTGCCGCTGGCAGCGGGCTCCTCCTCTCACTGACCGCCCTCGTGCCACTCGCCGCGGCCGCCGAGGCGCCCGTTCCCGCGGTGACCGCGGTGACCCGGGCGTCCTGGTCCACCGGTGGTGGTGCCGCTGGGGTCGAGCCGTCCCCGGCCCGGGCCGCCGTCGAGCGCGCGATCGACCCGACGGACTACCAGTGCGGCCGCACGGCCTTCGACACCTATATCGACGGGCTCATCGCCTCGATCTCGGACGAGGACTTCGCGTTCCTGATCGGCCACCTCGAGATGCTCGACATCCCGACGTACGACGCCCTGGTGTTCGCCCGTCCGGGTGACTCGTTCTACGAGCTCACCACGCACGCCGCCCAGCTCACGAAAACCTTCCGGGACGTCAAGAGGTTCTGGGACATCGACGCGGCCGACATCCAGCTCCAGGCCATGCATGGCGCGACCCTGCTCGACGCCGCCAAGGTCACCCGCACGCTGGCGGTGTACTACGACGTGCCCGAGTCGCTGGTCGCGGGCTACGCCAAGGAGATCGCCGACTACGTCAACGCAGACAAAGCGGCCGGTGGCCGGTTCTACGACAACCCGCTCTTCACCCTCAACGCGTTCGCCTTCTCCGGCGAGGGCGAGGCGCCGCCGTTCGACACCATCCCCGACAAGCTCATCTTCGGCGACGGCCTCCTCGCGGCCTTCGACACGATCGGGCTCGGAGACGTCGGACCGAGGGTGGTGATGGGTCACGAGTTCGGCCATCACATCCAGTTCGAGCAGGGGCTCTTCGCCACCGACCCGCCGCTGCCGGCCCCGGAGGCCACCCGCCGCACCGAGCTGATGGCCGATGCCTTCGCGGCGTACTTCGGCACCCACAAGCGCGGCCTCGCGCTCAACGCCAAGCGGGTCGTGGACGCGCTGCAGAGCTTCTACGTCGTGGGGGACTGCCAGTTCGACAACCCCGGACACCACGGCACCCCCAACCAGCGGCTGCGCGCAGCGCAGTGGGGCGCCTCGGTGGCCCAGGCGGCCGCACCGAGGAGCATGATCCTCGGGTCGCTGGCGTTCGCCGGCCTCTTCGAGGCCACGCTGCCCACCCTGATCGCGCCCGACGCCTGACCGGGACAGGTCGCAGCCTCGGCTCAGACGCCGAGGCTGCGGCCGATGATCTCCTTCTGGATCTCGGTCGTGCCTCCGTAGATCGTCTGCACCCGGGAGTTCACGTAGGCCCGGGCGATGGGGTACTCCCGCATGTAGCCGTAGCCGCCGTGCATCTGCACGCCCTGGTCGACCAGCTTGAGCTGGAGCTCGGTGGTCCACCACTTGGCCATCGAGGCGGTGGCGGCGTCGAGCTCGCCGCGCAGGTGGCGTGCGATGCAGTCGTCGATGAACACCCGGCAGACATGGGCGTCGGTGGCCATCTCGGCGAGCACGAAGCGGTTGTGCTGGAACCTGCCGATCGGCCGCCCGAAGGCGGTGCGGTCCTTGGCGTAGTCGAGCGTCAGCCCGAGGACCTGCTCGCACGCGGCGGCGGCCGAGACGCCGATCGAGAGGCGCTCCTGCGACAGGTTGGTCATCAGGTAACCGAACCCGGCGCCCTCCTCGCCGAGCAGGTTCTCCCGGGGCACCCGGACGTCGTCGAAGAAGAGCTCGGCGGTGTCCTGCGCGTGCTGGCCGATCTTGTCGAGGTTGCGGCCGCGCTCGAACCCCTCCATGCCGCGCTCGACCATCAGCAGCGAGATGCCTTGGTGGCCCGCGTCGGGGTCGGTGCGCGCCACCACGATCACCAGGTCGGCCAGGATGCCGTTGGAGATGAAGGTCTTCTGACCGTTGAGCACGTAGCAGCCCGTCTGCTCGTCCCAGCGGGCCGTGGTGCGGATGCCCTGCAGGTCCGAGCCGGCACCGGGCTCGGTCATCGCGATCGCCGCGATCAGCTCGCCGGAGCACAGGCCGGGGAACCACCGCCGCTTCTGCTCGTCGTCGGCGGACGCCAGCAGGTAGGGGACGATCATGTCGTTGAAGAGTGGGTACGCCGGCCCGTAGACGCCGCGGCGCGTCATCTCCTCGTTGAGCACCACGTTGTAGCGGAAGTCGGTGGTGCCGCCGCCGCCGAGCTCCTCGTGCAGCTGGAGGCCGAGCAGGCCCTGGGCGCCGGCCTTGCTCCATGCCTCGCGGGCGACGATGCCATCGGCCTCCCACTGCGCGTGGTGGGGCACGATCTCCTTGTCGAGGAAGGTGCCGACCGTGTCGCGGAAGGCCTCGTGCTCGTCGTCGAAGAGCTCGCGGGTCATGCGGTCTGCCTTTCGTTGAGCTCGTCGAGCATCGACAGCGGGCCGATGTCGGTGAGCCGGTAGCCGCTCGGGTACGTGGTCGGGCGGTGGCGGTAGTCGGTGCGCCGCGGTGGCGCCAGCCGGAGCAGGCGGCCGCGCAGCCGCAGCGCCCCGCGGACGGCCCGGACGAACCAGGTCGGCTGAGGGGGCATGCCGAGGGCGTCGCGAAGTGACTCGTCCATGAGCGCGATCGTGACCCGGCGGACGATGGGCCTGAGGGGGAGCGGTGCGGTGGCGCGGCCGATCCGGATGGTTGCCTCGGCGACCCGTGTACCGGCGGGAGTCTGCTGGAAGTGATGGCGCTCGTAGTCGACCAGCAGTCGCAGGTAGCCGTCGTACGTCGTGGGCAGGCCCGTGAGCCCCATCAGCTCGCCGAAGCGCGTGGTCAGCCGGGTCAGCGCCACGAGCTCGTGCGGGTCGAGGTGGCGCCAGCCGTACCGCTCGATGAACCGGACCGGGCCGACGATGGTGGTCGCGAGCACGTAGTGGAACTCGTGCGCGGGGATGTCGTAGCGGCCGTGGATCCGGTTGAGCCGGCGCAGGGCGGCGTGGCCGCGCGGCGAGTCGATGCCGCCGACCGAGGCCTCCTCGGCGACGAGCAGGGTGTCGTCGTACCGCTTCACGCCGTGGTCCTCGAACTCACGTGTCCGGTCGAGGAGCGCGGCGATCGAGGGCACGCCGTAGTCGCGCATGAACGCGACGCCGGTGCCTTGGGCGTAGTCCCACGGGAACTCCCGGCGCGACGTCAGCCGGGCGATCTGCTCGAAGTCGGCCTCGGGGTCGAGCCGCCGGATCAGGTCGAGGTTGTCGAAGCGCCCTGGCCATGACATCCGGGCCAGCGGCATGACTACGAGACCATCTTCTTGACCTGCCGGATGGTGGCGGCGGGGTCCGCCGAGGCGGGAGTCAGCTGGAGGTTGGTCACGCCGGCCTCGGCGAAGGCGGCGATGCGCTCCTCGACGTACGACGAGGGGCCTACGAGGTTGCCCGCCTCCAGCCACTCGAGGGGGACCAGGGCCTCGGCGTCGCGCTTGTTGCCGCCGAGGTAGAGGTCCTGGATCTCCTTGGCCTCCTTCTCGAAGCCGTACTGGCAGGCCAGGTCGTTGTAGAAGTTCTTGCCGCGCGCACCCATGCCGCCGACGTAGAGGGCGTACATCGGGCGGGCGAGGTCGAGCAGCGCCTTGGTCTCCGGGCCCTCTCCGATCGCGACCATGCCTCCGGCCGCGATCTCCAGGGGGCCGAGCCCCTCGTCGCGCTTGACGGTGCCCTTGGCGAGGGCGTCGCCCCAGACCTGCTGGGCGCGCTCGGGCATGAAGAGGAACGGCAGCCAGCCGTCGGCGTACTCGGCGGCACCCTCGACGCTCTTGGGGCCGAGCGCCGCGATGTAGAGGGGGACGCTCGGGCGCTGGGGCTTGGTGAGGAGCTTGAGCGGCTTGCCCAGGCCGGTGCCCTGCCCCTCGGGGAGGGGGAGCTTGAAGATGCCGTCGTGGGTCAGCGTCTCCCGGCGCAGACCACGGCGGATCAGGTCGATGATCTCTTTCGTGCGGCCCAACGGCTTGTCGTAGGGGACGCCGTGGAAGCCCTCGATCACCTGGGGGCCGGAGGCACCGAGGCCGATGATCGCGCGGCCGCCGGAGACGTTGTCGAGGCCGGCGGCGGTCTGGAGCAGCGCGCTCGGGGTGCGGGAGTAGACGTTGAGGATCGCCGCGCCGATCTCGATGGTCTCGGTCTTGGCGGCGAGGTAGCCCATCAGCGTGGGGGAGTCGAAGCCGTAGGCCTCGGCGACCCAGACGGTGTCGAGGCCGGCCTTCTCCAGCGCCGCGACCTGGTCGGCGGCCTCGCGGGGGTTGCCGGCGTACATCAACGGAGTCGAGAGCTTCATGCCCGCCACTGTGACACCGGGACTGTCACGATCGCAAGCGCTTAATATGAAGAAGTTTGCAAGTAATGTAGTCTTCAAGACTGTCGTCACGCGTCGCTACGAGCCGTCATCAGGGAGTCCCATGAGCGTCCCGCTCTACCAGGCCAAGGCCGAGTTCTTCCGGACCCTGGGGCACCCCGCCCGGATCCGCATCCTCGAGCTGCTCTCCGAGCGCGACCACGCGGTCCACGAGCTGCTCGAGGAGATCGAGATCGAGCAGAGCAACCTCTCCCAGCAGCTCGCGGTGCTGCGGCGCACGTCGCTGGTGGTCTCGCACCGCCACGGCGGTGAGGTCGTCTACTCCGTGAGCGTGCCCGAGGTGCGCGACCTGCTGCTCGCCGCGCGCAGCATCCTGTCCGGAATCATCGCGTCGCGAGGAGAGCTGGAGGCGGAGCTGACGTCCAGCACCCGACGATGAGCATCACGCTGCCGAGCACGACGGTGCGGGCCCGGGTCCGGGCACTGGCGCCGCGACGAGCGGACTGGTCTCGCGTGCGGCCGGCCAACGACCTCACGGCCGGCCTCCTCGTCGGCCTGGTCGCCCTGCCCCTGGCCCTGGGGTTCGGCGTCAGCTCGGGGATGGGGGCCGGTGCCGGGCTGGTCACCGCGATCGTGGCCGGCGTGCTGGCCGCCGTCTTCGGTGGCAGCCGCGTCCAGGTCAGCGGCCCGACCGGTGCGATGACCGTGGTCCTGGTGCCGATCATCGCGACCCACGGCGCCGACGGCGTGCTGGTCGTCGGACTGATGGCCGGGCTCGTCCTGGTCGGTCTGGCGTACGCCGGTGCCGGCCGGTTCATCCGCTACGTGCCCGTCCCGGTGGTCGAGGGCTTCACCCTCGGCATCGCCGTCATCATCGCGCTCCAGCAGGTGCCCGCCGCCCTCGGGGTCGACGTCCACGCCGACCAGGTCCTCGGTCTCGCCACCGAGGCTTTCCGGGCCTGGGCGGGGTCGCCGAACTGGGCTCCGGTGGCCGTGACCGCCGGTGTGGTCGCGGTCGTGCTGCTGCTGGCGCGTGGGCGGCCTACCCTGCCCGGCTCCCTGGTGGCCGTCGTGGCGGTGACGGTCGGCAACGCCACGTCCGACCTCCGGCTGGCCACGATCGGTCACATCCCCGCGGGGCTGCCGCTGCCGTCGCTGCCGAGCGTGCCGTTCGCCGACCTCGGCGCGCTGGTGCTGCCGGCGATCGCCGTGGCGGCACTGGCCGCCCTGGAGAGCCTGCTGTCCGCGACCGTCGCCGACGCGATGAGCGTCGGTGGCCGGCACGACTCCGACCGCGAGCTCCTCGGGCAGGGGATCGCCAACCTCGCGGTGCCGCTGTTCGGCGGCATCCCGGCCACCGCTGCCATCGCCCGCACGGCGGTCAACGTCCGCTCCGGCGCCTCCTCGCGGCTCGCGGCGGTCGTCCACGCCCTGGTGCTGCTGGGCGTCGTGCTGGTGCCGCCCGCTGGGTGGGGGAGATCCCGCTCGTCGCGCTCGCCGGGGTGCTGGTCGCCACGGCCGTGCAGATGGTGAAGGTCTCCAGCCTCGGTGCACTGCTGCGCTCGACCCGCGGCGATGCGGCGGTGCTGGTCGTCACGGCCGTCGCGACGGTCGCCTTCGACCTCGTCACCGCCGTGATCGTGGGCCTGGTGGTGGCTGGCTTCTTCGCGTTGCAGCAGACCGCACGGTCGGCGCGGCTGGAGGAGATCCCCCTCGACGAGAGCGACCACACCGGGGAGGAGCAGTCGCTGCTCGACGACCACATCGTCGCCTACCGGCTCGACGGCCCGCTGTTCTTCGCGGCCGCCCACGACTTCCTGCTCGAGCTCGCCGAGGTCAGCAACGTGCGCGTCGTGGTGCTGCGGATGTCGCGGGTCACGACCATCGACGCGACCGGCGCCAGCGTGCTCGCCGACACCATCCGCCGGCTCGAGGGCCGTGGGATCACGGTGCTGCTGTCGGGAGTGCAGCCCCTCCACGAGCGCGTGCTCCGTGAGCTCGGTGTCCGCGAGCGGCTCGCGCACGAGCGGCACCTGTTCGCGACCACGCCGGACGCCATCGCGCACGCACGCGTCCATGCCTCGCGGGCCGAGCACCCACCCGCTCAGTCGGGGACGTCGTCGGCGGTCTCGTAGCGGCGTACGGCGCTGACCTGACCGTCGACCACCTCGAACACCACCCAGGTGTCGGCCGGGGCGTCGGTGGGTGCCTGGGCCGGGGCGTCGGCGGTGGTGCGCCACTGCGCGTGCTCGTGGACGACCATCCGACCCTCATGCTCGACGATCTCCTCCTGCGGCTCGAGGGAGATACCGGAGCGCTGGAGCCAGGCGCGCATCAGGTCGTGACCGTGCCCGTCCCCGCGCGGGCCACCGACCGCGACGTCCTCGGTGCACAAGGTCAACACGGCCGCGATGTCGCGGGCGTTGACGGCGTCGTGCCAGCGGGTGACCACGTCGACGGAGTCAGTCATGGGACCGACGCTAGCGCGGCCTCAGCGGTGGCCGTTCCAGGAGGCCCACAGCGCGGCGTACGACCCGCCTGCCGCGACCAGCTCGTCGTGCGAGCCGAACTCCGAGATGACGCCGTCCTCCACGACCGCCACCCGGTCGGCGTCGTGCGCGGAGAAGAGGCGGTGGGCGATGGCGATGACGGTGCGGCCCTCGAGGACGGCGGCCAACGAGCGCTCGAGGTGCCGGGCCGCGCGCGGGTCGATCAACGAGGTCGCCTCGTCCAGCACCAGTGTGTGCGGGTCGGCCAGCACCAGTCGCGCGAGCGCGACCTGCTGGGCCTGGGCCGCGGTGAGGACGCGGCCGCCGGAGCCGACCACGGTGTCGAGCCCCTCGGGCAGTGCGTCCACCCAGCCCAGGGCGTCGACGGCGTCGAGGGCCGAGCGCACCTGCTCCTCGAGCCCCGCCCCTTCGTCGCGGTAGTCGTCGGAGTCCTCGGTGGGCCGGGCGGCGACCGCGAGCGCGAGGTTCTCGCGCACGGTGCCGACGAAGACGTGGTGCTCCTGGGTGACCAGGGCGACGTGGCCGCGCAGGTCGTCGAGTGGCAGCTCCACCAGGCCGACGCCGCCGACGGTGACCGAGCCGGTGCGGGGCGGGTGGATGCCGGCGAGCAGCCGGCCGAGCGTCGACTTGCCCGCCCCCGAGGGGCCGACCATGGCGATCCGCTCGCCCACGCCGACATCGAGGTCGATGCCGTGCAGCACGTCGCGGCCCTCGACGTAGGAGAACCGCACATCGTGCGCGTCGAGCTTCTCGTCGGTCGGCACCGCGCCGCTGACCGCTCGGTCGTCGGGCACCTGGGCGACACCGAGCAGTCTCGCCAGCGAGGCCGCGCCCATCTGCAGCTCGTCGAGGATCGCGACCACCCGGTCGACGGGGTCGATCAGCATCTGCACGTAGAGGGTCGCAGCGGTGACCTCGCCCAGCGACACCTGGCCGCGGGTGTAGAGCCAGCCGCCGAACAGCAGCGTCAGCACGGTCGGCACCAGGTAGGCGATCTCCATGCTGGGGAAGAAGACGGTGCGCAGGTAGAGCGTGTAGCGCTCCGCGGCGTACGACTCCTCGATGTCGCCGTCGAGCCGGCGCACCTGCTCGTCCTCGAGCCCCAGCGCCTCCACCGTGCGAGCGCCCTCGACGGTCTCGGTGAGGGTCGCGTTGATCTGGCTGTACGACGCGCTCTCGCGCAGGTAGCCCGCCTTGGCGCGGGCGAGGTACCACCGCAGCCCGAGCACCAGCGGCGGCACGCCGAGCGCGCAGGGGAGCGCGACCCACCAGCCGACCGACAGGGCGGCCGCGAAGGTGAGCACGGCGGTGACGAGGGCGATGGTCCACTCCGGCAGCGCCCAGCGGACCGACCAGCCGAGCTGGTCGACGTCGCGGGAGGTCCGGGTCAGCAGGTCCCCGGAACCAGCCGACTCGACCACCCCCACGGGCAGCGCCAGGGTGTTGGCCACGAAGTCCTCGCGGAGCTCGGCCAGCACCTGCTCGCCGAGCGCCTGGGAGACGTAGCGCGCGTAGCGGGTCAGCACCGTCGCGGCCAGCAGGAAGCCGGCCAGCAGGGCGACGACCCGGTTGACATGAGCCAGGGTGGTGCCGGTCTCGACCTGCTGCACGAGGTCGCCGAGGAGCCGCGGCGCGGCCAGGGTGCAGACGGCGGCCAGCACGTGCAGGGCCAGGGCGGACCAGAGCATGCGCGGGTGCCGGCGGGCGATCTGGACGGCGTACCGGCGGACCGAGCCGGCGTCGGCCACGGGTAGTGCGGTGGGGGTGCTCATCGACCCACCACTCCCTCGAGGTTGCCGGTCTCGCGGGTCACCACGGCCCGGTAGGCGGGCACGGTGTCGAGCAGGTGCGCGTGCGTGCCGACCGCGACGATCCGCCCGTCGGCGAGGTAGGCGACCTCGTCGACGGCGTCGAGCAGCAGCGGGCTGGACGTGGTCACCACGGTGGTCCGGCCGCTGCGCTGCTCGCGCAGCCGGGCGGCGATCCGGGCCTCGGTGTGGGCGTCGACCGCCGAGGTCGGCTCGACCAGCACCAGGATCTCCGGGTCGACGGTGAGGGCCCGGGCCAGCACCAGGCGCTGGCGCTGTCCGCCGGAGAAGGAGCGCCCGCGCTCGGTGACCAGGGTGTCGAGCCCGTCGGGCAGCGCGTCGAGGATGTCGTCGCCGGACGCGGTCCGCAGCGCCTGCTCCAGCCCTCCGGTGCCGTGAACGTCGAGGCGGTCGGCCAGCCGCCCGGAGAAGAGCGCGGCACCGGTGTCGGAGACCACGATCCGCATCCGGACCTCGCGACGGCCGAGGTGGGTGAGGGGTACGCCGCCGAGCCGGACGTCGTCGTCGGCCTCGGCGGCCGTCAGGCCGAGCCGGTCGGCGAGCGCCGCGGAGTCGTCGGGCTGGTCGGCCACGATCGCCGTGAGTGCGCCCGCCCTCAGCCGGAGGCCGGTGCGCAGGTCGACGAGGTCCGCGCCGACCGGCGGGGAGGCCGCGGGAGTGGCCGGCTCGTCGACCTCGGGGGTCAGGGCGAGCACCGTGCACACCCGCCGGGCCGAGACCCGGGCCCGGATGAGCTTGTTGGCGTACTCCGTGGCGGTGCGCAGCGGGATCATCAAGAAGGCCGAGTAGCCGTAGAACGCCACCAGCTCGCCGGGGCTGATCTGGCCCTGCGCCGCCTGCCGTGCCCCCAGCCAGACGATGACGACCACGAAGACGCCCGGCAGGAAGATCTGGAGCGCGTCGAGCACCGACTGGAGGCGAGCCACCTGGACGCCGGCGTGGCGGGTGGCCTGCGACTCGCGCCGGTAGCGGTCGAGGAAGACCTGCTCCCCGCCGATGCCGCGCAGCACCCTCAGCCCGCCGACGATGTCGGAGGCGGTGTTGGACAGGTGTCCCATCAGGTGCCGCTGGTGGGCGCTGCGGTCCTGGAGCGGCCTCAGCAGCGGACCCACGAGCAGCATCAGCAGGGGCACGCCGACCAGCACGACCAGGCCGAGGGTCGTCGAGGTCGACAGCAGGATCACCGAGACCAGGAGGAACGACACGATCGCGCCGGCGAACCGCGCGGTCACGTCCATGACCTGTCCGATGTGAGAGAGGTCGGAGGTGCCGATGGCGACGACCTCCCCGGTCGACACCTTGCGGGGCAGGGTGCCGCCGAGGTGCACGGACTGGCGGCCGACGAGCTGGACGGTGCGGTAGGCCGCGATCAGCCAGTTGGTCACGGCGTACCGGTGACGCATGATCCCCGAGACCGCCTGGACGAGGCCGATGACCAGCATCACCCCGGCCCACCGCAGCAGGGCGTCGGGGTCCTTGGCGGCGATGCCACGGTCGATCGCGCGACCGATGACGGCGGGCATCACGGCCTGCATGCTCATCCAGACGATGCCGAAGAGCATCCCGACCACGAGGGTGCGCCACTGGCACTTGGCCATCCACCAGAGCAGCCGACCGGGCGACCGGTGGTCGGCGGTCCCGGGGTGGTCGTGGGGTAGCCGGTGCACTGTCCGCACAGTACGTTTCCGGACCCTCGGCCGACCAATCGTTTATGCCACCATGACCCGGTGATGTTCCGACCCGCCGAGCTCGCGGCGATCAGGGCGGGCGAGGTCGACTGTGCGTTCCGCCGCTGGGACCGTGCCCGGGTCGTGGTCGGCACCCGGATGCGCACCGGTGTGGGACTGCTCGAGGTGACCTCTGTGGACGAGGTCGAGGAGTCCGCGCTCACCGAGGAGGAGGCCCGCCGCGCCGGCTCCGCCTCGCTGGCCGCACTGGTCGGGGCGCTGGCGGCGCGACCCGGGAGCCCGGTCTTCCGGGTAGGGCTCCGCTACGCCGGCCCGGACCCGCGGTTGGCGCTGCGCGAGTCCGTCCCCGACGCCGACGGGCTCGCCGCGATCCTCGCGTCGCTGGACCGACTCGACCGGGCCGCCTCGATCGGGCCGTGGACGCGGGCCACCCTCGACCTGGTCGACCACCACCCGGAGGTGCGGGCGCCCGACCTCGCCGCCCGGGTCGGCCGCGAGACCCCGGAGTTCAAGCGAGACGTCCGCAAGCTCAAGGAGCTCGGGCTGACCGAGTCGTTGGCGATCGGCTACCTGCTCTCGCCGC
>JBDSLK010000054.1:0-8000 GCA_039916425.1 Nocardioides sp. | reverse complement strand
TCCCCGGCACGTAGCCGCGCGACCGGAACTGGGCCACCCACACGACGACCAGCGCCACCGAGAAGACCACGGTGGTGTTGGTGAGCCCGAAGCCGAGGGTCTCGTTGACGTAGTCGGCGAAGCTCTCCCCGACGGTGGTGCACAAGACCTTGATCACCCAGAAGTAGACGGTGACCTCGGGCACCTTGTTGAGCATCTGGCGGCGTGTCACCGTGGCTTGTGTGGTCATGCCGACGAGCATGCGGGCCCGATCCTGCCGGAGACCTGACTGCGGCAATGCGGGGAGAACCCCTCAGGACCAGCTCACGACCCTCTCAGCCACCGGACGGGACGATCGCCGAGATCACCGAGCCGTCCGAGCGGATCTGACCGGCGGGGTTGGGTGGCGAGCCCTCGATGCGGGGTCCCTGGTCGGCCAGGGGCACCGTGACCGGTGCCGCGGTGGTGACGACCACGTCGACGCCCCGCACGGAGAAGGGCACCGGGCCCTCGCCGTCCTCGATGACGAGCTCGAGCTCGTCGGGGCGCAGGGTGACCCGCACCCGCGTGCCGCGCAGGGTCAGTCGGAAGACGAGGGACTCCCAGTCCTCCGGCAGCCGTGGGTCGAAGGTCCACCGCCCCGAGCCGAGGTCGCGGAAGCCGCCGAAGCCGGCGACCAGGGCGCTCCAGACGCCCCCCGTCGACGCGACGTGCACGCCGTCGGCGGTGTTGTGGTGGCGGTCGGCCAGGTCGACGAACAGCGACGCGAGGAAGTAGCGCAGCGCCAGGTCGTCGTAGCCCACCTCGGCCGCGATGATCGACTGCACCACCGAGGAGAGTGTCGAGTCCCCCGTCGTGATGGGGTCGTAGTAGTCGAAGTTGGCCTTCTTCTCCGCCACCGAGAACTCCTCGCCCTGGAGGAACAGGGCCAGCACGACGTCGGACTGCTTGAGCACCTGGAACCGGTAGATCACCAGCGGGTGGTGGTGCAGCAGCAGCGGTCTCACACTCTGCGGTGTGTGCCGCAGGTCCCACATCTCCCGGTCGAGGAAGTGGGAGTCCTGCGGGTGGATGCCGACCTTGTCGTCGAAGGGGATCTCCATCCCCTGGGCGCACTCACGCCACTCGGTCACCTCGTCGTCGGTGAGCCCGGTCCGGCGCACCAGCTGGGCGTGCCCGTCCGGGTTGACCCGCGCCAGGTCGTCCACGGCGGCCACGGCCCGGCGCAGGTTGAAGCGTGCGAGGACGTTGGTGTAGAGGTTGTCGTTGACCACGGTGGTGTACTCGTCGGGCCCGGTCACCCCGTGGATGTGGAAGGTGCTGCGGGAGTCCTCCCGCCGCCAGAAGCCCAGGTCGGCCCACAGTCGAGCCGTCTCCACGAGGATGTCGACCCCCTCCCGGTGCAGGAAGTCGACATCGCCGGTGGCCCCGACGTACTGGCTCAGGGCGTAGACGATGTCCGCGTCGATGTGGTACTGCGCGGTGCCGGCCGCGTAGTACGCCGACGCCTCCAGGCCGTTGATGGTCCGCCACGGGAAGAGCGCCCCACGCTGGCACAGCTCGCGGGCCCGCTTCCGGGCGGCGTCGAGCATCGAGTAGCGGAACCGCAGCGCGTTGTGGGCGGCGTACGGCGAGGTGTAGGTCAGGAACGGCATCACGAAGATCTCGGTGTCCCAGAAGTAGTGACCGCCGTAGCCCGACCCGGTCACCCCCTTGGCGGCGATCCCGTCGGCCTCCGCGCGCGCCGCCGCCTGGATCACCGAGAAGAGGTTCCAGCGGACGGCCTGCTGGAGGTCGGGGCGCCCGGGGATCTCCACGTCCGACCGCTCCCAGAACCGACGCAGCCACTGCTCCTGCTGCACGAAGAGCGTTTCGATGCCCTCCTCGGCCGTGCGGTCCAGCGTGCGCTCGCACCGGTCGATCAGCTCGATGGCCGGCACCAGTCGCGCGGTGTGCATGGAGACCACCTTGGTCAGCAGGATCGGCACCCCGGGCTCGGCCTGGAAGCGGTAGATCGCCTTCGCGATGTCCTCGGACGCGTGGACGTGGGCGCGACACTCGTTGCGCGTCTCGAGGGCGTGGTCGACCACCACCCCGAGCGTCATCCGGCTGTCGGCGCAGCGGTAGCCCAGCTTGAGGCGCCCGGTCTCCTCGTCGCCGTGGAAGATCCTCGGCTCCAGCACCCGGCGCTGGAACCGCTCGGCCTTGCGAGGGTCGGTCACGCTGCCGGCGGTGGACCCGACCAGCGGGAACTCCTGCTCGCTGTCTTGGCGGTTGAGCACCTGGGAGGAGATCTGCACCGGCGCCCTGAAGTCGAGCATGGTGACCTCGAAGGTCATGACGGCGACGTGCTTCTGGGTCATCGACACCATCCGGCGGCTGCGGACCCGCACCCGCTTGCCGCTGGGGGTGCGCCAGACGAGGTTGCGGCTGAGGACGCCGGTGCGGAAGTCGAGGACTCGTTCGTACTCCAGCAGGTCGGCGGTGGACAGCTGGAGCGGCTCGTCGTCGACGTACAGGCGGATGATCTTGGTGTCGGGGACGTTGACGATGCTCTGCCCCACCCGCGCCAGGCCGTAGGCCTCCTCGGCGTGCAGGATCGGCCAGGTCTCGTGGAAGCCGTTGATGAAGCTGCCGTCGGCGTAGGCGTCGCGGCTCTCCTCGTAGTTGCCGCGCATCCCCAGGTAGCCGTTGCCGACGGCGAAGAGCGACTCGGTGGCGCCGAGGTCGTCGGCGCCGAAGCGGGTCTCGACGAGCCGCCACTCGTCGGCGGGGAACCGGGTCCTGTCCAGCGGGTCCTGGGTCGAGCGCAGGGCGCCGGCGTCGCTGCCGATCACAACAGCTCACCGAGGTCCGTGACCACCAGCGCGGCGCCGGCCTCCCTCAGCGCCACCTCGCCCACGCCGCGGTCGACGCCGACGACCAGGGCGAACCCGCCGGCCGCGCCGGCCCGAACGCCACTGATCGCGTCCTCCAGCACCACGGCCCGGGCGGGCGCGACGCCGAGGTCAGCGGCCGCTGCCACGAACGTGTCCGGGGCCGGCTTGCCCGGCAGGCCACGCTCCTCGGCGACCCCGCCGTGCATCACGGTCGCGAAGTAGTGGGTGACACCGGCCGCGGCCAGCACGTCCGGGGCGTTGCGCGACGACGACACGATCGCCATCGGCACCCCGCGCCGAGCGAGCGCGTCCAGCAGGGCCACCGAGCCGGGGTACGCCGTGACTCCGTCGTCGCGCAGCACCCGGCCGAACGCGTCGTTCTTGCGGTTGCCGAGGCCGCACACCGTCTCCGCGTCCGGCGGGTCGCCGGGATCGCCGTAGGGCACGTCGAGACCGCGCGACCCCAGGAAGGAGGCGACCCCCTCGTAGCGGGGCTTGCCGTCGACGTAGGCGAAGTAGTCCGCGTCGGTGTACGCCGCCTGCCCCTCCCGCGTCTCCAGGAAGTCGTTGAACATCAGGCTCCACGCACGCATGTGCACCTCGGCGGTCGGCGTCACGACGCCGTCGAGGTCGAAGAGCACGGCCTCGAAGCGATCCCACTCCATGCAGCGAGGCTAGGGGAATCCGGCGGCCGATGGGTCGTGCCGCGCCCCGGCGAGACGTCGACTACGGCCGGCGCGGGAACCGGGAGAAGTCGGGGGTCCGCTTCGCCTTGAACGCCTCCCGGCCCTCCTGCGCCTCCGGGGAGCCGTAGAAGAGCAGGTTGGCATCGTGGGCCAGCTGCTGGATGCCGGCGTAGCCGTCCTCGTGGGCATGAAAGCTGAGCTTGGACAGCCGCAGCGCCCAGGGTGAGAGCGCGAGCATCTCCCGGCACCAGCGGAGGGTCTCGGCCTCGAGGTCGACCAGGGGGACCACCGTGTTGACCAGGCCCATCTCCAGCGCGGTGGGTGCGTCGTACTGACGGCACAGGAACCAGATCTCCTTGGCCTTCTTGGGACCGACCAGGTCGGACAGGATGCTCGCGCCGTAGCCACCGTCGAAGGAGCCGACGCGAGGGCCGACCTGGCCGAACACCGCGTTCTCGGCGGCAATGGTGAGGTCGCAGACCAGGTGCAGCACGTGGCCGCCGCCGATCGCCCACCCCGCCACCATCGCCACGATCGGCTTGGGGCAGCGACGCATCGCGACGTGCAGATCCGTGACGTGGAAGCGTCCGGTCGCGCCGGCGTCGGTCTGGTAGCCGCTGTCGCCGCGGACGCGCTGGTCCCCGCCCGAGCAGAACGCCCTGTCCCCGGCGCCGGTGAGGATGATGGCGCCTACGGACTCGTCCTCGCGCGCGGTCATCAGCGCCCGGTCGACCTCGATCAGGGTCTGCGGCCGGAAGGCGTTGTGCACCTCGGGACGGTTGATCGTGATCTTCGCGATGCCGTCCTCGGTCGTCGCGTAGACGATGTCCTCGTAGTCGCCGGAGGCGTGCCAGAGGGTCTCGGGGCTGGTCGGGGTCATGACGTGATTGTGCCGCGCCGGTGAGCGTCCCCGGACCCCGGCCACCTCGAGGGCACGAGGGAGCCGCCGCCGACCGAGCCCGGTCGGGCGGCCCACGGCCGTGGATACCCTCCTCGCGTGACCCCCGACCGCGACCCGATCCGCGAGGCCCAGCGCCAGTGGGTGGCGCACGGCTGGTCCGGCGCCGCCGACGGGATGGCGATGGTCACCTCGCTGGTGCGTGTCCAACAACTGCTGATGGAGCGCATCGAGGCGGTCCTGCGCCCCCTCGACCTCAGCTTCGCCCGCTACGAGCTCTTGATGCTGCTCTCCTTCAGCTCGCGTGGCGCCATGGCGATGACCCGGGTCGGCTCCCTGCTCCAGGTGCACCCCACCAGCGTCACCAGCGCAGTCGACCGGCTCGAGAAGCAGGGGTACGTCGCCCGGGCCCGGTCCGACAGCGACCGCCGGGTCGTCCTCGCCTCGATCACCACGGCCGGCCGCGAGATTGCCGACCTGGCCACCGCCGGCCTCAACGAGCAGGTCTTCGAGCAGCCCGGCCTCCCGCCCGACCAGCTGGCCCGCCTCACCGGCCTGCTCGGTGCCTACCGGGCCGGGGCGGGCGACCACGTCGACTAGGGCCTGGGGTCGTCGCGACGTGCCAAACGCGCCGGATCCACCTATCATCAACTTAGTAGGACGTCCAACTAACTTCGCGAAGGCCATCCCATGAGCGACCTCCACCTCCCCGCCCACCCGGTCCGACTGGTCACGGCGTCGAGCCTCTTCGACGGTCACGACGCCTCGATCAACATCATGCGGCGGATCCTGCAGAGCCAGGGCTGCGAGGTCATCCACCTCGGTCACAACCGGTCGGTCCAAGAGGTCGTCGACGCGGCGCTGGAGGAGGACGCCCAGGGTGTCGCCGTGTCGTCGTACCAGGGCGGACACCTGGAGTACTTCGAGTACCTCGTTGAATCGCTGAAGGCCCAGGGCGCCGATCACGTCAAGGTCGTCGGCGGCGGTGGGGGCGTCATCGTCCAGGACGAGATCGACCGGCTGCGCGCCTCGGGCGTCGCCATCTTCTCCCCCGAGGACGGCCAGCGGATGGGCCTCGTCGGGATGATCAACTCCGTCGTGCAGTCCTGCGACTTCGACCTGTGGTCGGCACGCCAGGTCGGCGCCGAGCAGGTCCTCAGCGGCGACCGGTTCGCCATCGCGCGCGCCATCACTGGTGCCGAGCAGGGCCAGCTGCCGGCCGACGTCCTCGACCAGCTGCGGTCGGCGGCCGCCCGGCACCCGATCCCGGTCCTCGGAATCACCGGCACGGGCGGCTCCGGCAAGTCCTCGCTGACCGACGAGCTGGTCCGGCGCTTCCGCCTCGACCAGCAGGACAAGCTCCGCATCGCCGTGGTCGCCGTCGACCCGACTCGGCGCAAGGGCGGGGGCGCCCTGCTCGGTGACCGGATCCGGATGAACAGCCTCGACGGCGACCGGGTGTTCTTCCGCAGCCTCGCGACCCGCGGCGCCCACGAGCTGCCCGAGCACCTCGGTGACATCATCGACGTCCTCAAGGGCGCCGGCTTCGACCTGGTCGTGGTGGAGACGCCCGGAATCGGGCAGGGCGACGCCGCGATCGTTCCCTTCGTCGACACCTCGCTCTACGTGATGACGCCGGAGTTCGGCGCCGCCTCGCAGCTGGAGAAGATCGACATGCTCGACTTCGCCGACGTGGTCGCGATCAACAAGTTCGAGCGTCGCGGCGCCAAGGACGCGCTGCGCGACGTGGGTCGCCAGCTGGTCCGCAACCGGGAGGCATTCGGCAAGCAGCCGCAGGACATGCCGGTGTTCGGGACGTCGGCGGCCACCTTCAACGACGACGGGGTGACGGCGCTCTACCAGCACCTGCGCGGTCTGCTCGGCGAGCACGGGCTGCCCCTCGCCGAGGGCGCCCTCCAGCACGTCGACGTCCAGCACTCCTCCGGTATCCGCCAGGTCGTGCCCACCGACCGGGTGCGCTACCTCGCCGAGATCACCGCCACCGTGCGCGGCTACCACCGCGAGAGCGACGAGCTGGCTGAGGCAGCCCGGCGCGTGCAGCGCCTCGAGGCTGTGCACACCGAGCTCCTCGAGGCCGACCAGGACGCCGTCGGGGTCGAGCGACTGCTCGAGCGCGCCCAGAAGGCGCTCTCCCCGGCGGTGACCGACCAGATCGCGGCATGGCCCGCGGTCGTGGAGTCCTATTCCGGCGACGAGCAGAGCGTGACGGTCCGCGACCGCGAGATCGTCACCGCACTCACCAGGGAGTCGCTCAGCGGCAACAAGATCCCGCGCGTCGCGCTCCCGGCGTACGCCGACCACGGCGAGCTGGTGCGCTTCTGGCGCCGCGAGAACCTCCCGGGCTACTTCCCGTTCACCGCCGGCGTCTTCCCGTTCAAGCGCGACGGCGAGGACCCGGCCCGGATGTTCGCCGGCGAGGGCGACCCGTTCCGCACGAACCGGCGGTTCAAGCTGCTCTCGGCCGACAGCGACGCCAAGCGGCTCTCGACCGCCTTCGACTCCGTCACGCTCTACGGCCGCGACCCCGACCCGCGCCCCGACGTCTACGGCAAGGTCGGCACGTCCGGGGTCTCGGTGGCGACGCTCGACGACATGAAGGCGCTCTACGACGGCTTCGACCTGCTCTCCCCCACCACCAGCGTCTCGATGACGATCAACGGACCGGCGCCGACGGTGCTGGCGTTCTTCCTCAACACCGTGCTCGACCAGGCGGCCGAGCGCGGCGTCGACGCGGCCACGGCGCTGGCCACCGTCCGCGGCACCGTGCAGGCCGACATCCTCAAGGAGGACCAGGGCCAGAACACCTGCCTGTTCTCCACGGAGTTCTCCCTGCGGATGATGGCCGACATCCAGGAGTGGTTCATCGCCCAGCAGGTGCGCAACTTCTACTCGGTCTCGATCTCCGGCTACCACATCGCCGAGGCCGGGGCGAACCCCATCAGCCAGCTCGCGTTCACCCTCACCAACGGCTTCACCTACGTCGAGGCCTACCTCGCCCGCGGTATGGACATCGACGACTTCGCCCCCAACCTGTCGTTCTTCTTCTCCAACGGCATGGACCCGGAGTACTCCGTCATCGGTCGTGTCGCCCGCCGGATCTGGGCGATCGCGATGAAGGAGAGGTACGGCGCGGGCGAGCGCAGCCAGAAGCTGAAGTACCACGTGCAGACCTCCGGCCGCTCCCTGCACGCGCAGGAGATGGACTTCAATGACATCCGCACCACGTTGCAGGCCCTGATCGCGATCTACGACAACGCCAACTCCCTGCACACCAACGCCTTCGACGAGGCCGTCACCACCCCGTCGTCGGAGTCGGTGCGGCGGGCCCTGGCCATCCAGCTGGTGATCAACCGCGAGTGGGGGCTCGCCGCCAACGACAACCCACTGCAGGGCTCCTTCATCATCGAGGAGCTCACCGACCTCGTGGAGGAGGCGGTGCTGGCCGAGCTCGACCGCATCAGCGAGCGGGGCGGCGTGCTCGGGGCGATGGAGACGGGCTACCAGCGGGGTCGCATCCAGGACGAGTCGATGCTCTAC
>JBDSLK010000053.1:0-15006 GCA_039916425.1 Nocardioides sp. | reverse complement strand
GGCACGACGTCCTCGCCCACGTCTCGCGGGGCTCCGCGCTCGACGTCTACGAGGTGTTCTCCCACGCGATGCTGTGCAGCGCGGTGGCCAAGACGGTCCGCCCGGACCGCGCCGACGTGGTCCGGGTGCGCGACCGGCTGCTGCTGGAGGGCCGGCTGCTCGGCAGCCTGGCCCACCCCCACCTGCCGCGCGCGTTCGCGACCTTCGAGCAGCCGGTGCCCGTCGTGGTGCTGGAGACCATCGTCGGGCTGGACCTGGACCGCATCATCGCCGAGCGCAGCCGACGGCTCCCCGCCGCCGACCTCGCTCACCTCGGCCGGCACCTCTGCTCCGCCCTGCACTACCTGCACGGCGCGGGCTACCTCCACCTCGACGTCCGGCCCGCCAACGTCGTTGCCGATGCCGGGATCGCGACCCTGATCGACCTCAGCATCGCCCGCCCGCCGGGCGAGGTGCGGCGCGGCTACGGCACCCGTGAGTACCTTGCTCCCGAGCAGGCACGCGGCGGCGAGGTCACCCCCGCCACCGACGTGTGGGGGCTCGGCGCGACGCTCTACTCCGCCGCGACGGGCGCGGCGCCGTTCGCCCCGGACGGCGATGCGGACACCCGGTCCTGGCGTGCTGGCGACTACCTCCAGCTCACCCGGCCGGCGTCGTCGATCGCGAGCCACGGCCGGCGGCTGCCGGCCGGGCTGGTGGCACTCATCGGGGACTGCCTGTCACCGGACCCGCCTGCTCGGCCGTCGGTGCTCGCGGTGCACGAGCGGCTCGGCGACGTGCTCGCCGAGAGGACTCCTAGCTCGGAGTTGGAGAACACCGCCGGGCTGTCGCCCCCATCGGGGCCTCGCCCCGCCCACGACCAGGCGTAGACGGGGTCCTCGACGGCGAGGCCGCCCTCGCCCAGCTCGAGCGGGGCGAACGTGTCGACCATGACGGCCGACTCCTCGAAGTACTCCGCCCCCAGCGAGGCCTCGATCGCGGACGGCTGCGGGCCGTGCGCGTGGCCACCCGGGTGCAGCGAGATCGAGCCGAGCCCGATGCCCGACCCCTTGCGTGCCTCGTAGTCGCCCCCGACGTAGAACATCACCTCGTCGGAGTCGACGTTGGAGTGGTAGTAGGGCACCGGGATCGCCAGCGGGTGGTAGTCGACCTTGCGCGGCAGGAAGTTGCAGACCACGAAGTTCCAGCCCTCGAACACCTGGTGCACCGGCGGCGGCTGGTGGATCTTGCCGGTGATCGGCATGTAGTCCTCGAGGTTGAACGTGTAGGGGTAGAGGCAGCCGTCCCAGCCGACCACGTCGAACGGGTGCGTGGCGTAGGTAAGCCTCGAACCGACGACGCCGGCGCTGGTCCGGTGCTTGACCAGCACGTCGACGTCGGTACTGCCAGGGCCCTCGACCAGCAGCGGGGCTTTCGGAGCGTGCAGGTCGCGCTCGCAGTACGGCGCGTGCTCGAGCAGCTGTCCGAAACGGCTGAGGTAGCGCTTTGGCGGGTGGATGTGGCTGTTGGCCTCGATGGCGTAGAGGCGACTGGGCCTCGCCTGGTCCTGGGTGGGGACCCAGCGGTGGTCGGTGGCCCGGGGGATGATCACGTAGTCGCCGGCCCGGTAGGGCAGCAGCCCGAAGACCGTCTCCACGGTGCCCGACCCGCTCTCGACGAAGACGCACTCGTCACCGATCGCGTTGCGGTAGTAGGCGGACGGTTCGGTGCCCGTGACGACGTAGGTCAGGCGCACGTCGTTGTTGGCGAGCACGACCCGCCGGTCGGTCACCGCGTCCGTGCCGGTCTCGAGGTCGTGCAGCCGCAGGTGCCGCGGCTTCAACGGGTGGTTGGGAGTCCGGTGCTGGTCGGCGAGCTCCCAGACCTGGGAGTCGACGATCGCCGACGGCACCCCGCGGTGGTAGAGGAGTGAGGAGTCCGAGGAGAAGCCTTCCGCCCCGATCAGCTCCTCGCGGTAGAGCTTGCCATCCTCGTCCCGGTGCTGCGTGTGGCGCTTGGAAGGGACGTCGCCGACGTGCCGGTAGTGGGCCATGGAGGCGATCCTAGAGCGCCCTACAGTGGCGCCCATGACGTCGTCGAGCTACTCCGCCTCCCACCTGACCCCCACCTGGGTGGGCCTCGTGGACGACGCCGCGATCTTCCCACCCGGTGACGCTCCCCTGCACGAGGCGTCGGCCGCCCACGTGGCGCGGCGCTCACGGTGGTGGGCCGACCTGGTCGGGACCTTCGTCGTCCGCGACACCGACGTACCGCTGCTGCGCGGCTCCCCTGCCCGGCTCTCGGTGGTGGTCACCGGGGGCGCCGGCCAGGTCGCGGGCCCGGCCGCCCTGTGCCGCCGGCTCGGGCTCGGGCTCGCCGGGCTGGAGATCGCCCTGCGCGACCTCGACGACCTCGCCGGCAACGCTCGTCGGGTGGTGGCCGCAGTCGACGCCGCGCGCGCCGGGGATGACCTCGCCGAGGACGTGCCGGTCCATGTCGAGCTGCCGTCGGTCGAGCCAGGCCCCGACTGGCTGCGGGCCGCCGACACCGTGGCCGAGGCCGGGCTGCGACTGAAGTTCCGCACGGGCGGGGCCGACGCGGACCACTTCCCGTCCGCGGCGAGGCTCGCCACGTGGATCGACGCGTCGCTCGACCGGGAGACGCCGTTCAAGTGCACCGCCGGCCTGCACCGTGCCCTGCGCCATCGCGACCCGCAGACCGGCTTCGAGCACCACGGCTTCCTCAACGTGCTGATCGCGACCCAGCAGGCGTTCGACGGCCTGTCCCTCCACGGGGTCGGCGCGGTCCTCGACGAGCAGAGCGACGCCGCGACGATCGCGCTGGCCATGGACACCGACCTGGCCGGCGGCCGGCGCTGGTTCACCTCCTTCGGCTCCTGCTCGGTCGAGGAGCCGCTGGAGACCCTGGTCGCCACCGGGCTGCTGGAGGACCGGTGACTGTCTCCGCGGGCCACACCTGGGTCGAGGGGGCCGCCGGCTCGCTGTTCGACGTCGACCACCTGCCGTACGCCGTTTTCACGCGCGCCGGTGAGGCGCCACGGGTGGGGGTGCGGATCGGCGACCACGTGCTCGACCTTGCGCCGGTAGCCGAGATCGGTGATCCCGCATCGGCGCTGGCCGCCGCGTGGCGGACCCCGAGCCTCAACGCCTTCATGGCCATGGGCCGCGAGCAGTGGGACATTGCCCGCAACTGGATCGTCGAGGTGCTCGGCGACGACGTGCACCAGGCCCGCACCGCGCCCCACGTGCACCCGCTCGGCGAGGTCACCCTGGGGATGCCCGTCGAGGTCGGCGACTACGTCGACTTCTACGCCTCCCTCCACCACGCCTCCAACGTGGGGCGGATCTTCCGCCCCGACCAGGAGCCGCTGCTGCCCAACTGGCGACATCTCCCGGTCGGCTACCACGGACGGGCCGGCACGGTCGTGCCGTCAGGCACCGACGTGGTGCGCCCGTGCGGCCAGCGCAAGGCTCCCACCGAGGAGTCACCGACCTACGGGCCCTCCCGCCGGCTCGACATCGAGGCCGAGGTCGGCTTCGTCCTCGGCACCGGGACGGCGCTGGGATCCCGGGTCGCGACCGGCGCGTTCGCCGACCACGTGTTCGGCGTGGTCGGGCTCAACGACTGGTCGGCCCGCGACATCCAAGCCTGGGAGTACGTCCCTCTCGGCCCCTTCCTGGGCAAGTCGTTCGCCACGTCGATCTCGCAGTGGGTCACCCCCCTGGCCGCCCTCGACGCCGCCTGGACCGACCTGCCGGGCCAGGACCCCGAGCCCCTGGACTACCTCCGGGTCGTGGGCCCCGCCGGGCTGGACCTCACGATCGAGGTGGAGCTCAACGGCGCGGTCGTGTCGCGACCGCCGTACCGCACGATGTACTGGTCGCCTGCCCAGATGCTGGCGCACCTCACCGTCAACGGCGCCAGCGTCCGCCCCGGCGACCTCTTCGCCTCCGGCACGGTCAGTGGACCCGGGCACGACGAGCGCGGCTCGTTCCTCGAGCTGAGCTGGGGTGGCCAGGAGCCGTTCGTGCTCGCCGGGAGCCAGCGCACCTTCCTCGAGGACGGTGACACCGTGACGCTGCGCTACACCGCACCCGGCTCGGGTGGCGGAAGGATCGCCCTCGGCGAGGTCACGGGCACGGTCCTGCCCGCCCTAGCCTGAGCCCGGCCGCGCTGGCCAGAGCCTGGGCAGCCTGGGCCGGCGTCGACCGTGAACGGACGATGAAGTCGCCACCCGTGGTGCATCGTGGGAGCAGCGGGCCCGACCGGGCCGGCGGCGAGGAGCCCGGTGAGAGTCCTGCTGGCCGAGGACGACCTCCGGCTCGGCGCGCTCCTCGAGCAGACCCTGACCGAGGCCGGCTGGGTGGTCGAGGCAGTGGTCGACGGTCGCGCTGCCTACGGCCGGGCCTTGCCCGGCGGCCTCGCCTACGACGTCATCGTGCTCGACTGGATGCTGCCCGGTCTCGACGGCCCCACGGTCTGCCGGAGGCTGCGAGCGGCGGGACTCACCACGCCCGTGCTGATGCTCACCGCCCGCGCCGAGGTCCGGGACCGCATCGAGGGACTCGACGCCGGCGCCGACGACTACCTCGTCAAGCCGTTCGACCTCGACGAGCTGCTGGCCCGGCTGCGGGCCCTGCGTCGCCGCGGCCTGGTCGAGGACTCCGCGCGGGTGCAGGCGGGCGGCCTGTCGGTCGACCCGGTCTCCCGACGTGTGGTGCGCGATGGCGTCGAGATCGAGCTGTCGGCCCGCGAGTTCGACATCCTCCACCTGCTGGTGTCGCGGGCCGGGCAGGTCGTCTCCCGGTTCACCATCCTTGACGAGGTGTGGGACGGCGAGACCGACCTGCGCAGCAACGTGATCGACGTGCACCTCGCCAGCATCCGGTCGAAGATCGACCGGCCCTTCGAGACAACCACGATCACCACGTTGCGTGGGGTCGGCTACCGCGTGGAGCAGCCCGGATGATCCGGCTCGACCGGCTGCCGCTGCGGCTCCGGCTGGTGGCGGGGTTCTCCCTGGCGATGATGGTGGTGCTCGCCGCCGCCGGGGCGTTCGTCTTCTGGCGGGTCGAGTACGCCCTCGACCGAGCCCTCGACGCCGAGCTGGCTCAGACGACCGACGCGCTGTCCGAGCAGGTGGACCGGGCCGGGGAGATCCTCGCCGACACCTCGCTCTCCCTGCCCGGCGTCACCTGGCAGGTCCTCGACGAGGCCGGGCGGGTCACCGACAGCGGTGGCGTGAGCGAGGAGCGGGCGCTGGTCCCGGGCTCGGCCCTGGCCGCCGCCGACGATGCCGCGCGCGACGGCGAGCCGGTACGGCGCGACGTGGGCGCCTTCCTGCTGCCGTCCGCCCAACCGCTGCGGCTGCAGGTCACCCCCGCCGGCACCGCGCACTACCTGGTGGTCGGCGTCCGGCGGGACCTGCGCGACGAGGCTCTGCGCGAGCTCCTCCTGCAGCTGGCCCTCAGCGGGCTCGGCGCCCTCGTGGTGACGGCCCTCGTCGGCGAGCGACTCGCCCGTGCGGCCCTGCACCCGGTGGAGCGCTACCGCCGTCGGGCGCAGGCCATTGCCGCCGGGGCGACCGGCCTGCGGCTCGACGTGCCGGACGGACGCGACGACGAGGTCGCGCGGCTGGGCCACACGCTCAACGACATGCTCGCCGAGCTCGAGCGCGCCCTGGAGCACGAGCGCCGCTTCGTCGACGAGGCCAGCCACGAGCTCCGCACCCCGCTGACCCTCCTCACCGGCCGGATCCAGCTGGCCCGGCGCCGACCGCGGACCGTCGCGGAGCACCAGGAGGTGCTGGCCGAGCTCGAGGTCGACGTGGCGAGCCTCACCCGGCTCGCGCGCCAGCTGCTCGCCGAGGGGGCGTCCGCGGACAGCGGAGGATCCTGTGACCTCGCGGAGCAGGTGGCCACGCTCCTGCAACGGCGTGCCGAGGCCGAGGTCGACCTCGCGGACGACGTGTCGCTCGAGCGCCCGCACGCTCCGGTCCCTGTTGGGCTCACCGGGTCGGCCGTCGAGCGCGTGGTCGGCAACCTCATCGACAACGCGCGGTCCCACGGCCGGGTCCCGGTGCGGCTGGTCGTCGACACGGCGCCTGCCGCGCTGCCCGAGGCCGGTGCGGGGTGGGCACGGCTGCGCATCACCGACGCCGGTGACGGCATGGACGCCGACCTGCTCGCGGTGGCGACTACGCGCTTCGCCCGGGCCGAGAGCTCCCGTGGCCGGCCCGGGGCGGGGCTCGGGCTGAGCCTGGTCCGCGATGTCGTGGAGCGCGCCGGCGGCGAGCTGCGGCTGTGCGCGCGCGGCGCGCACCTCGCTCATGGGATACCGGCGGCGGTCGCCTGCGAGCACGACGCCGCGATGACCGTCACCCTGCTGCTGCCTCTTGCACACGTCGGCCCCACCGGCTGACCCCGGCAGCTCCGACGACGACCCGGCCGGTCAGCCGAGGACCCGGGGCAGCCGCAGCTCGAAAGTGGTCGGCGCCGTCCGGCTGACGACCACCACGTCACCATCCACGCTGCGCGCCATCCGCCGGGCGAGGGCCAGGCCCAGGCCCATGCCGCCACCGGTGGTGACTCCGGGCTCGAAGATCCTCCCGACGTCGCCCACCCCCGGCCCGTCGTCGGAGACCCGCACGCCCACCAGCCCGCCGCCCCCGGCGACGTCCTCGACTACGGTGACCGCGACGCCGGTGTCGGCGAAGCGCAGCGCGTTCTCGACGAGGGGGGTGAGTGCCCGCACCGCGATCGCGTGCGGCACGGCCAGCCGGTGGTCGGTCGGCTCGACGCTGATGTCCGTCCCGGCCGGCGCCACCGAGCCGACCACCTCCTCCACCACTTCGCGCAGGCTGCTCGATCCCGCGTCAAGCACCGCGCCGGACGAGCGCGCCAGCTCCAGCAGCGTGGCGATGGTGGTGCTCATCCGGGCGGCCGAGGCGGAGATCTCCTCCAGGTCCGCGCGGACGTCGCGCGACAGGTCACCGCGTAGGAGTGCGAGGTCGGCGGTTCCCTGCACCGCGGTCAGGGGCGTCCGCAGCTCGTGCGCGAGCTCGGAGGTGAGTCGCTGCTCGGAGCGGATGGCCGTGGACACCTTGTCGAGCAGGGTGTCGAGGACGGCGGCCAGGCCGGTGAGCTCGTTGGACGGTGGCCCCAGGCCGAAGCGCTTGGTCAGGTCGTGCTCACTCCAGTCGGCGGCCGTCGTCGCGAGCCGGGCGACCGGGCGGAGTGCCCGGGTGGTCACCCAGGCCGCAATCGCCGCCGCGGCGACGGTAGCCAGGGCGCTGGTGACCAGGCTGACCGCCAGCGCGTACTGCTCGGCCTGCTCGTAGGGCGCCAGCCGCTCGCCCACCACCACGACCCCGCGGGCACCGGATCCGGTGGTGAAGGGCTCCGCGACCAGGCGGACGGTGCCGTCCACGTCGCGGTAGCGGCGGCTCGTCACCCCGCTCAGCACCGCGTAGTCCTCGTCCAAGCCGGACCACGGGGAGCCGGCGACCGGCGCCCCCGTCGCGTCGTACACCACCACACCGGCGTCCAGGACCCCGCCGGGGACCTCGAGCCCGTCGCCCGAAGATCGCCCCGTCACCGTGCTGCGTACTGCCTCCGCGCGGTCTTCCAGCACCCGGGCGACGTTGCTGCGGCTGAGGTCGGCCAGCACCGCCTGCAGCACCATCGCGAGCAGCAGCATTGCGAGCGCCGTGACGCAGGCCGTCACGACCACGATCTGCCGACGGAAGCCACCGCGCAGGGCCGGGGGGCTCACCTGCACCGGAAGCCCACGCCGCGCACTGTCTCGATGGTGACCGGTGAGTCGACGGAGACCAGCTTGGTCCGGACCCGTCGGATGAAGGAGTCGATGGTGTTCTCACTGACCAGGGCGCCGTCGGGCCAAGCCGCGGCCACCACCGTGCGCCGGCGGACCACCTCGCCGGGCCGGGACGTGATCGCCGCCAGCACCCGGAACTCGGTGGGGGTCAGCAGCACCTCACCGCTGTCGGTGCGGACGACGTGGCCGGCCGGGTCCAAGACCAGTCCAGTGCTGACGGTGGACACGTGGCGTCCACGCCGTTCCATCGCCTCGATGCGGGCGATGAGCTCCGCGACGTCGAAGGGCTTCGCGACGTAGTCGTCCCCACCCGAGCTGAAGCCGGAGAGCCGGTCGTGCCGCTCACCCAGCGCGGTGAGGAACACGACGGGGGCCGTCTGCCCCGCCGAGCGGAGGGCCTGGGTGACGTCGCGCCCGTCGGAGTCGGGCAGGCCGATGTCCATGACCACCACGTCGACGGCACTGTCGGCCCCGAAGAGCCGCAGCGCCTCGCGGCCGTCGTGGGCGGCGAGCACCTCGTGGCCGGCGTAGGTCAGTGCCCGGCCGAGCAGACGCCGGATCGCGGCGTCGTCCTCACAGACCCCGACGAGCACGAGATCAGCCGTTCGCGGAGGAGCCCGCGTCGCCCCAGGCTGCCTTCGCCCCGGAGTCGCCGACCCGGTACACCTGGACCCCGGAGGCCAGGCCGGCGACGACCGCCAGGACCGCGACGCTCATGATCGCCCGGCTGTTGGTCGGGCCGCTGTCGCGCCGGGCGCGTCGGTCGAGGTAGACCAGGGCTCCGGAGAGGACCAGCAGCGCCATCGAGAACCAGAGCAGGCTGTCGCCCAGCGCGGCGTGCGCGCCCGGGTCGCCGACGCGACGCTCGAGCTCCTCGCCGCTGGACGTGGCCACCGGGCACAGGACGGTCGACACGAAGGCGGCCGCCACGACGAGGGGGCCGTACGACGGACGCCAGGAGGCGCGCACCGCGATGGCGATGGTGCCCAGGGTCGCCAGCGGCAGCAGGACGACGATGGCGTGCACGACGAGCGGGTGCAGGGGGACGCCGTTGATGGTGTCGAACATGGGGGATTTCCTCCCGGGTAGGCAGCTGCTCACGACCAGCATGGCCGGTCACCGGCTCCCAGCATGGCCTTGCCGACCTGCCGACAACCTGACCGGACGCACGACCGGACGCACGACCGGGCCGCGATCACGAGGATCGTGGCCCGGTGCGCCTGGGGTGTGGACGACCCCGGATCAGGGAGCGACGAAGTCCCTCGAGTCGCCGGTGATGATGACGTAGAAGCGCTTGCGGTTGCTGGCGTCGGTGCGGGTGCCGTCGCTGTTGCGCGGGCTGACCACGAAGTGCTTGACGTTGTTCGTGCCAGTCGGAGCGCAGTTGGTCACCGAGGTGCCGGTCGGGGCGCACTGGCTGACGGCGATCTCGCCAGAGAACTCCGGGTTGCTGTCCGGTGTCGCCACGGTGCCGTTCTGGATGCCGTCACCGTTCTGGTCGACCGTGTTCTGGAGCGCGATCGAGGCCACGATGCCGTTGTTGCCCAACGGCTCGTTCGCGTTGATATAGACGTTGCCATTGCCCGGCGAAGGCAGAGCCGGGTAGGCCGAGGTGATGGTGAACCCGCCCGACTGGGCCTCGATCGCGCCTGCGGCGTTGATCAGCACCCAGCGGCCGGAGCCGGCGAGGCCCTGCGGACCCTGCGGACCCTGCGGGCCGGCGGGGAGCTGCCCCGCCTTGAAGTCCTTGCCGAGCAGGCTGCCGTCGGCGACCTTGACGGTGTTGACCGCGTTCTTCTTGATCTTGCCGCGGTTCATGGAGTTCTTAGCCAGGTCGCGGCCCTTGATGGCCTTGTCCTTGATGTCGTTGCTCTGGATCGAGTTGTTCTTGATGTCCTGCGAGCCGATCTGGATCGCGGCGTACGACGTGCCACCCATCGCGACCACCAGCGCGACGATCGAGACGGCGAGGGCGGGGCTGGGCTTGTTCCGGAGCTTTCGCATGACTCGTCCTTCGGGTCCTGGGCCTGCTGCGATTCAGCACGCTGTCAGTTGTTCGGAGCCCGGCGGGAGTCGGATTGGTCACGTTGGGAAATTCCTCGTCAGCAGGCGGTCAGACGCCTCGCAGTCACCGATCCCGGGGTGCAGCCGGGGCAGGTGATCGAGTCCCTTGCGGCGTTGGCGCAGGATCTGCACCACCCCGAAGGCACAGAGGATCGCAGGGCTCCGGTCGGCCAGGGCTCAGCGCCGAGCGCGCGCGGCCTCGCGTCGGAGGCGGCGCTCGTTGAGCTCGCGCACCGACTGCCGCACCAGAGGGGTGACGTTGTCCCTCCCGGCTGCCTCGTCCAGACGCGTGACCAGACCCCTGCCGCCCCCGACAGCCGGGTAGAACCCGCGTGACAGGCTCAACGCCCACAACATGCCGGCGTCACCGAGCTGCGGCAGGGCCTCGAGGAACTTCTCGGCGTACGGCGCCAGCACGTCCTCCTGACCTGGTCGCCAGAAGGCGCGGCCGACCCGCCAGAGCATCCCTGACGGGATGGTGCGCTCCACCACGGCCATGTGCCAGACCCGCGCCTTCGCCTCGGCGGTCGGGAGGGCCGCGTGGACCTGATGGGCGTTGAGCCAGACGTCCGGGTTCGGGTCCTCGGCCAGCAGTCGCTCGACCTCCGCCTCATCGAGCGCTCCGAGTTCGGCCAGCCGGGTGAGCCGCCGCCAACGCAGGTCCGGCTCGCGTGCGTGATCGGCCAGGGCCTCGAGCTGCTCGGGGGTGGTGGCGCTCTGCGCGAGCCCACGAAGGGCAGCCAGCCGTCGGTCCGGGTCAGAGGCAAGGGAGAGGCACAGGTCAGCGATGCGGGAGAAGAGACGACCCCGGAGCTCCCGGGGCGCCCAGTAGTCTGCGGCGTCGACCGCTCGGCCGAGGAGTGGCTCGATGACGGAGTCCGCGGTCTCACGGGCGAGGACGCCGACGGCACAGACGACGAACTGCTCGGCGCTCAGGTCACCGTCATAGAGCATGCTCCAGGCCGTGGTGACCGCCAGCGTGCGCCCCACCGCCGTCGGCAGCTCACCGCCGCGGGACAGCAGCAGCTCCAGCGAGGCCGGGTCGGGCCGCACGCTAGCGAACGTCAGATCGTCGTCGTTGACGAGCAGGAGGTCCGCCTCTGCCCCTCCCCGCACCTCGGTCCGCTCACCCTCCACGGTGACGTGGAGGGTCTCGATCAGATCGAAACGGTCACCGTGGTCGGCGTACGCCCCGATCTGGAGGCGGTGCGGAAGTGGGGGCCGCCCACCGGGAGATGTGGCTACCAGGGTGAGCACGCTGTCGCGACGTTCGAGTGTGAGCCGGTCCGTGCCCGAGGTCTCCAACCACCCCTCGACCCACCCGGACAGGTCGCGCCCGCTGGCCGCGGAGACCTCGGCGATCAGGTCGTCCAGCGTGGTCGTGCCCCAGGCGTGCTTGCGGAAGTAGCTGCGCAACGCAGTGACGAAGGTGTCTTCGCCGACGAAGGCCACCAGCTGCTTGAGGACCGCCGCGCCCTTGGAGTAGGTGATGTCGTCGAAGCTGGCCGCCGCGGTCGCGACGTCGACGAGCTCCTGACGGATCGGGTGCGTTGTCGGTGCGGCGTCGGCCGCGTAGGCATCCTGCTTGTCGATGGCCAGCATCACGGCCCACATGTCGGTGAACTCGGTGCAGGCCACACCGCACCAGCCGCACGCCCATTCCGCGAACGACTCGTTGAGCCACAGGTCGTCCCACCACCGCATCGTCACCAGGTCGCCGAACCACATGTGGGCCATCTCATGCAGCAGCACGAGCGCCCGGACCTCGCGCTCGGCGTACGACGGCGTGTCGCGGTAGAGGAAGCGGTCGCTCCAGGTGACGCACCCGTAGTTCTCCATCGCACCACTGAGCTCGAGGGCGAAGACCTGGTCGTAGCGCTGTTGCGGGAACGGCAGCGCGAACTGCTCGCCGTAGAAGGCCAGCCCCGTGGCCGTGAGCTCGAAGAGCTCCTCGGCGTCCCGCTCCAGCATCGGTGCCAGCGACCGGCGCGCGTAGAGACCGAGGTCGTAGCCGCCCCGGGTGCTCCGCAGCTCCACGAACCTGCCGGCATTGACCACGGGGACGTAGGTCGACAACCGGGGCGTGTCGGCGTACGCCCACGTGCTGATTGCCTCAGCCGTGGTGACCAGGGCGTTGCCGGTGTTGCTGGTGACGAGCCACCGGTCGGGCACGTGCACCGTGATGCCGAAGACCGCCTTGAGGTCGGGCTGGTCGAAGCAGGCGAAGACGAGGCGGGCGTCATCGGGCTCGAAGCTCATCCACACGTAGACCTCGTTGTCGGCGGGGTCGACCGCGCGGTGGACGCCCTGACCGGCGCCGGTGCGACGCTGCACCGAGCGCACGACCAGCAGGTTTTCCGTCGCGACGCCGGGCAGCTCGAGCCGACCCCCCGGCGGGACACCGGTCGGCAACGGCGTTCCGTTCAGCGTGGCCTCCTCGACGTCACCGAGACAGTCGATGAAGGTCGGCGCTCCCACCGTGGTCGCCGCGAACGAGACCCGCGACGTGACGCACAGGGTGTCTCCCTCGACCAACCCGGTGAGATCGACGTCGAGGTCGTATCGGTGGACGTCGATGAGCGCACCGCGCACGCGAGCCTCGTCCTGGTTCAAGCTGAGGGCACCGGTCATGCGTTTCACGCTAATCACCTCGACGCCATTACGCACCCCAGAAAAATGAAGTGACGCCCCAGATCGGTGGAGACCCAGGGCGTCACAGTGGCAGGTGCAGGATTCGAACCTGCGAAGGCATAAGCCGACGGATTTACAGTCCGTTCCCATTGGCCGCTCGGGCAACCTGCCGGGGTGCTGATCCAGGACCGGACTTGGTCTAGGAACAGCGACACGGAAGGATAGCGTCAGACCCGCAGGAGCAGGAAACCGACAGGAAACCGACAGGAGACCCAGGAGACCCATGGCCGACTCGTCCTTCGACATCGTCAGCAAGATCGACCGACAGGAGGTCGACAACGCGCTGGGGCAGACCGCCCGTGAGATCGCCACCCGCTTCGACTTCAAGGGCACCGGCGCCACGATCGAGTGGAAAGGCGACGAGGCGATCGAGATCACCGCGTCCGCCGACGACCGGGCCACCGCCGTGCTCGACGTCTTCAAGACCAAGCTCATCAAGCGCGAGCTGTCGTTGAAGATCCTCGACGCCTCCGAGCCCCGCCAGTCGGGTCAGCAGTCCAAGATCGGCATCACGCTCAAGGAGGGCATCACCTCCGAGGACGCCAAGAAGGTCTCCAAGCTGATCCGTGACGAGGGCCCCAAGGGCGTCAAGGCACAGATCCAGGGCGACGAGCTGCGGATCTCCTCCAAGAAGCGTGACGACCTCCAGGCTGTCCAGGCGCTGGTGAAGAGCCAGGACTACGACTTCGCGTTGCAGTTCACCAACTACCGCTGAGTCACGCTCAGGAACCGGCCAGAGTCCGCACAGAGTCCGCAGGATCGGCGGTGGCCGCCATGAGGTTGGCGGCCGCGGTCCTGGTGCGGTCCTCCGCCTTGAGCCAGAGGTGGCTGTATACGTTCAGGGTGATCGACGCCGAGGAGTGACCCAGCGCGTGCTGCACGGTCACGACATCGCAGTGGTCGGCGATCAGGCTTGACGCGAAGTAGTGCCGTAGGCCGTGCAGGGTGAACGCGTCCATGCCTACCTTCGCCCGCAGGCTCCGCCACTGGTTCGCGGCGCTGTTGCGGGTGTACACATAGCCCGTTGAGGGAGAACCCATCGGCGGGCACTTCTCGAGGTGAGCGGCCAGCACCCTCACGAGGTCGTCGGGCAGGTAGACCGTCCGGGCCGACTCGTACTTCGGCGAGACCTCGATCGTCTTCGAGTTGACCTGGCCCTGGATCTGTCGCTGGATGGACAGGTTTCGTCGGAGGAAGTCGACGTCGCCCGATCGAAGGCCTGTCGCCTGACGCCTCCAGCAGCGCCGCGCCGACCTGCTCGGGCGTCGGGAGCTTGATCCTGCCCCGTCAACGTTCCGGTCGGGTTGACAGAGACGCTGAAGGACTTCAGCACGGCGGCAGCGCGCTGCATGCGGTCGCCCCAGCGGGCTTTCGGAGACATCTCGAACAGAGAGGTGCGGATGGCGCTCACCATCTGCCGCCGGAACTGCTCGTCGTCGTGCTTGGACACCTCGCGCTCGACCACGACCCAGCCGAGTTCCTGAGCCGTGCCTCGGAACCGGCCGAGCAGCACGGTCTTGCCGACGCCTCGGAGGCCGGTGATGATCATGGACTGCTCAGTGCGCCCGGCGCTCATCCGACGCAGCAGTAGGTCGAAGGTCTTGAGTTGCACGTCGCGTCCGAGCACAGCGGGTGGCTGCGCGCCAGCGTTGGGCGTGTAGGGGTTACGAATCGGGTCCACGCTCGGGTCTTACCTTCTCTGTATGGGTTTATCGACTTCTAATGAAGTCACATAAAGTTCATAAAGCGGGAGCCTGGCAGGAGGTGGCGATGCTCCGACGGCCGCACGTCGTTCGAGTACACCCGCGGCGGCACCCTGGCTTACATGGCCGCCTACGACGTCCACCGGGCCCACGTGATGGGCACCATCGCCCCCAAGACCGGGATCGAGCCCCTCACCGAACTGGTCGCGGAGGTGATGAGCACCGAGCCCTACGCATCAGCGAAACGGTGTCTGGGTCGTCGACAACGGCTCCTCGCACCACGGTTGGCGCTCGTCATGAGGATGGAGGGATCCTGGCCCGGCGCGACCCTGGTTCACCTACCAGTACACGCGTCGTGGCTGAACCAGATCGAGATCTACTTCTCGATCCTGCGACGCAAGGCCATCGCCCCGGTCGACTTCGCCGACCTCGACGACCTCGCCACCCGGATCCTCGCCTTCCAGAACCATTGCAACACCGATGCCGAGCCCTTCGACTGGCGCTACACCCGCCACGACCTCGACACGTTCCTCGCCCGACTCGCCGCGGCATGACCCCCGACAAAATTCAGGCGATGACCACTAGTTCCTGGGCGGGACGGTGGCCGGAGCAGGATCCCGCACCGGACCCAGGGGCGCCCATAGCCCAGGACGACGAGGCAAATCGGGTGGCGGTGACATGCCCTGCTCAGGCTTTGCCCTGACTACCGCTC
>JBDSLK010000052.1:0-16055 GCA_039916425.1 Nocardioides sp. | reverse complement strand
GCCGGCGACGACGAGGCCGACGAGGCCGACGATGACGAGGCCGACGACCAGGCCGACGACGACCAGGCTGACGACCAGGCTGACGACGAGGCCGACGACGAGGCCGACGACGAGGCTGACGACGAGGCTGACGACGAGGCTGACGACCAGGCTGATGACCAGGCTGATGACCAGGGGGGCGACGATGACCACGAGGACGCTGGCGACGACGACTGAGCGGGGCTCAGTCGGGAGCCAGCGGGAGGGTCACCTCCACGAGCATCCCGCCCTCGGGGGCGGCGCCTACCCGGACCCGGCCGCCGCACCCGGTTGCGGTGCGGCGCACGATGTCGAGGCCCAAGCCGCTCGTGCCGAGGTTGCGGCGTACGCCGGAGGGCCCGGCGCCGCTGTCGGTGACGAGCAGCACCGCCGTGTCCCCGTCCAGCCCCCCGTCCCGCCCCCCGTCCCGCCGCAGCGCGACGGCGAACGGCGTTCCTTCGGGCGTGTGGGCGAAGATGTTGTCGACCAGGACGTCGACCACGTCGGTCAGGTCGTCGACGGCCAGCGGCACGAGCAGCGGGCTCGTCGGGAGGTGCACCGCCATCGTCCGATGCTGGTCCTCGGCGAGGGGCTCCCAGAAGGCGAGCCGCCCCCGCACGGCGGCGGTGGCGTCGGACAGCGGGGCCAGGTCGGTGCGGACCGGACGGCGGGCCTCCTTCACGATCGAGTCGATGGTCCGTTGGAGCACCGCGATGTGCTCCTGGAGGCGTTCGGCGAGGCTGGGGTCGTCGACCGCCTCGGCGTCGAGCCGGAGCGCCGTCACCGGCGTGCGCAACCGGTGGGAGAGATCGCCGACGGCGGCTCGCTCGTGCGCGAGCAGCTCCACGGTCCGCTCAGCCAGCCCGTTGAGGGCCTGGGCGAGCTCCTGGGTCTCCACGGTCCCACGCACCTCCGCCCGGGCCGTGAGCTCGCCGGCGCGCAGCCGGTGCGCGGTCTGCGCCACGCCGAGGAGCGGCCGGCTGATCCGGTGCCCGAGCATCGTGGCGATGGCCAGGGCCAGGGCGAGCAGCACCAGCCCGAGGCCGACGATGCCCAGCCACGCGCTGGTGACGCCGTGCCGCAGGTCGGCCTCGGTGACCGACGTCCTGATCACCGCGGTGCCGTCGCTGACTACCACGGGGAGCAGCACCCGTCCGCCATCGGCGTCGACGGTGGTGAAGGCCTCGCCCGCCAGCGCTCGGCGCACCTCGGCGTCGTCGGACATCCGCGGACCGGACCCGAGCTGGCGGCCGTCGGAGGTCAGTACCGCGGTCGCCGGCTGGCCACGCTGGTCGATCCCCGCCACCAGCTCGGCCAGCTGGGGACTGTCGTGCAGGCCGGCCACCAAGATGGCCACGTTGCGCGCCTCCTGGTCAGCGGCCGCCATCGCCCGGTCCGCGGCCAGGGTCTGCACCAGGAGGCAGAGCGGGATCACGAAGGACACCACGACCGTCGACGTGGTGGCGACCACCAGCCATGAGATCCGCCGGCGCATCAGTCCTCCGCGTCCGGGTCCACGAGACGGACCCCGACGCCGCGCACGCTCACCAGGTAGCGCGGCTCGGCGGCGCTCTCACCCAGCTTGCGGCGCAACCACGACAGGTGGACGTCGACAGTGCGGTCGGACCCGCCGTACGCCTGCTGCCACACCTCCGCCAGCAGCTCGCGCTTGGTGACCACCTCGCCGGCGCGCGTCGCCAGCAGCATCAGCACGTCGAACTCCTTGCGGGCCAGTTCGAGCGGGCGACCTGCCAGTGTCGCGGTGCGCGTGCGCTCGTCGACGACCAGCGCCCCGACCCGGACCGCCTCGGCAGTGCTCTCGCGTCCACCACCGCGCCTCAGGACGGCGCGGATCCGGGCGGTGACCTGGTCGGTTCCGAAGGGTTTGACGACGTAGTCGTCGGCCCCCGCGTCCAGGGCCCGGACCATCGTGGGGTCGTCATCCTGGGCGGTGATGACGATGATCGGCACCTGGCTGGCGGCCCGGATCATCGCGATCAGCGCCAGGCCGTCGACATCAGGCAGGCCGAGGTCGAGCAGCACCACCTGCGGGTGGTCCCGCAGGACGTGCTCCAGGGCGGCGAGGCCGGTGGCCACGGTGGCCACGGCATGACCCCGATCGCGAAGCCCGCGCTGCACGGCGACGCGGATCGCGTCCTCGTCCTCCACCACCAGGATGCTGGCCATGGCCGAACCGTAGACCTCGCCCCGCGAGCGCCCAGTGCCAGGATGAGCTCATGAGGGGCTCGCGTCAGGTGGTGCTGGGCATCTTGGTCTGGACCCTGGTCGTCGCGGTCGGCTCCACCCTGGTGTGGACCGTGATCTCCGGGGTGGGCGACGACCTGGCGGCCTCCGAGCAGCCGGTCCTCCCGGCGGCCACCGCTCAGGAGCTTCCCCCGACCCCCCGGGCGTCGCCGGGCTCGCGATCTCCCCGGCCCTCCACGCGCTCGACCGCGCCGTCGCTGCCCGGCTCGCGTGGGTCGACGGCGCCCACTGGGTCGACGGCGCCTACTCAGTCGACGGCTCCCCCTGGGTCGACAGAGCCCACGCCCACTCCGCCACCCTCGACCACCCCGGTGGCCCCACCCTCGCTACCACCCGCGACGGCGACCGCGCCCACCGCCCAGCGACGGGCCTGGGAGGGCGGTGGCGGCCTGGTCGTCGCCGAGTGCACCGGACCGTCTATCTCCCTGGTCGCCGCCCAGCCCAACGCCGGCTTCGCGGTCGAGGTGGGCGGGCGCGGTCCGGCCGAGCTGGAGGTGACCTTCCAGGGGCGCGAGGACGAGTCGGGTCGGGAGACCAAGGTCCTGGCCGCGTGCGGAGGCGGCGTGCCGAGGTTCGCGGTGGAGACCGAGGGCGACGAGAACGACTGAGGGCGACTCAGAGGAGCGAGCCGTGGTGCAGGTACGGCGCCGGCGGCCGGAGGTGGCGCAGCGCCAGGTAGCCACGCTGGCGGAGCTCCATCCGGCACGCCATGCCGACGTCGATGGCCCACTGGTTGGCGGCCGTCACGTGGTCGATCTCCACGGGCACGTCGGGATCGGTCGCGGCCAGCGCCGACCACACCAGGTCCGTGGCGGTACGCCGCGTGGTCGCCGCCACCAGCACGGGGGCGCCGTCGCCATCCACGTAGACATAGCCCGACCCGCTGGGCCGGTCGGCGACCAGCAGCCGGAACTGCGAGGCCAACAGGGCGTGGTCCGGCCCGTGCGCCGCACCACGGGTACGGCGGTCCACCGAGTCCATGAGGTCGACGTCGCCCAGCGAGCCCTCGCGGACACGCTCCACCACCGGGAGGGCCTCGCGGGGGACCGTGCCCCAGAGCACCATCTGCGGGTGCAGCTCGAAGCCGGCAAGCCGGTAGCGGCGCACCGCCCGGGGGTCGGCGGACGCCGCCACCATCCCGCGCAGGCAGCCGCGCCCGTGGTGCAGTGCCGCTGCCATCAGCTGGAGGCCGATGCCAAGGCCCTGCGACCCGGGTCGCACCGCGTAGGACGCCAGGATCCACATCAGCTCGCGGGTGAAGGACACCGCGACCCCCACGAGCTCGTCGTCCACCTCGGCCACCCAGCAGCCGCCGGGGTCGGTGCCGAGCAAGTGCGCGGTGCGGGCAGTCCAGGCGGCGCCCCGCGCGGCCGGCCGCAGCACGGGCTCGGGGCGGCCCCGCTGGTGGGTCCGCAGGTCGAGGTCGTGGTAGCCCTCGGCGGTCAGCCGCTCCGCCGCCGCCACGTCGTCCGGGCGCATCGGCCGGACCAGCACCTCGGGTGAGCTCATGGCCCCCGATCGTAGGCGGCGGGGGAGACCGGCAGGATGGACCCATGACCACCCTCGACGTCTCGGTGCGCAAGGTCGGCGTCGAGGAGGAGCTGCTGCTGGTCGACCCCGGCACCGGCGAGCTGCGCAACGTCGCCGCCACGGTGCTGCACGTGCACCGGTCGGCCGGTGACGACGAGCCGGGCGCCGGGCCCGCCACCGGCGACCTCGAGGGCGAGCTGCTCCAGCACATGGTCGAGACGCACACCGACCCGCTGACCGACCTCGGCGAGATCGCCGACCAGATCCGCTCGGCGCGGCGGACCGCGATCGACGCGGCCCGGCGCGCCGGCGTCGCGGTCGCGGCGCTCGGCATCGCGCCCCTGTCGGCGGCGGCCCCACGGGTGACCCGCAACCCGCGCTACGAGCGGATCGTCAACGAGTTCGGCGACACCGGCCTCGCTGCCGGCACCCTCGGCATGCACGTCCACGTCGACGTGACCGACGACGAGGAGGCGATCCGGGTCGTCGACGGGCTGCGGCCGTGGCTGCCGGTGCTGGTCGCGCTCGCCGCGAACTCGCCGTATGCCGCCGGTGAGGACACCGGCTACGCGACCTGGCGCCAGCAGGTGTGGGGCCGGTGGCCTGCGGCCGGCCAGAGCGAGCCCTACGGGTCCGTCGCGGAGTACCGCCGGGTCACCGAGGCCTTGATCGCCACGGGCGCCGCCCTGGACTCCGGGATGCTCTACCTCGACGCGCGGCTGTCGGTGGACTACCCGACGGTCGAGATCCGGGTCGCCGACGTCTGCACCGACGTCGACGACGCGCTGCTGGTGGTAGCCCTGGCGCGGGCGTTGGTCGAGACGCTGGCCGGAGCGGGCACCTCGCCGCCGGTCCGCAGCGACCTGCTGCGCGCCGCCCACTGGCGAGCGGCGCGGCACGGGCTCTCCGGGGGCCTGCTACACCCCACGACCCTGCTGCCCGTGCCCGCGGCGGAGGCCGTCGGGGTGCTCGTCGACCGGGTCGCCCCGGCGCTGGACGCCGCCGGAGACCGGGCGCGCGTCGACGCGAGCCTGGCCCGGCTCGGCACGCTCGGCGGGGGCGCGCGCCGGCAGCGGCAGGCCTACGAGCGCACGGGCTCGGTCGCCGGGGTCGTCGCCGACGCGGTCGCGCGCACCGAGGAGGCGGTCCGGTGATGCGCGTGCTGATCGCGCCCGACAAGTTCGCGGGCACCTTGACCGCCGTCGAGGCCGCTACCGCCCTCGCCGTGGGCTGGGCCCGGCACGCCCCCGACGACGTGCTCGACCTCGCGCCGATGGCCGACGGAGGGCCGGGCTTCGTCGACGTGCTCCACACCGCCCTGGGCGGCGACCTGCTCGCGGTGACTGTGCGCGGCCCGGGCGGAGACGCGCAGCCGGCTACCCTGCTGCGCGTCGGCGACGAGGCGTACGTCGAGTCCGCCCAGGCCTGCGGCCTGCACCTGACCCGAGGCGAGGGGGCCGAGGCCGCGACCACCTACGGGGTAGGTGAGCTCGTCCGGGTGGCCGTCGAGGGCGGTGCCCGACGGGTGGTGGTCGGCCTGGGCGGCAGCGGCACCAACGATGGCGGAGCGGGCCTGCTCGCCGCGCTCGGCGCGACGGCCGACGTGCCGCTCGACCGCGGTGCGACCGGGCTGGCCGGCGTCACGACCGTCGACCTGACGGCGGCCCGGGCCCGGCTCGAGGGCGTGACCCTGGTCGCGGCCACCGACGTGGACAGCCCGCTGACCGGGCTCTTCGGGGCCACCAAGACCTTCGGTCCGCAGAAGGGCATCCCCGAGGAGCGCCTGCCAGCCGTCGACGGGCTGCTGGAGGCGTTCGCCGCGGCGACCGGGCGGCGTACCTCCCTGGACAAGGGCGCGGGTGCTGCCGGCGGTCTCGGCTTCGCGCTGCTCACCCTCGGCGCCACCCGGCGCCCCGGGGTCGACCTGGTCGCGGAGTCCCTGGACCTGGCAGAGCGGGCCCGACTGGCCGACCTGGTGGTGACCGGCGAGGGTGCCTTCGACTTCTCGTCCCGTTCTGGCAAGGTCCCCTATGGGGTCGCGCAGATCGCCGAGGGTGCGCTGCGGCCGTGCGTGGTCATCGCCGGCCAGGTGCTGGTCGGCTCCCGGGAGATGCGGGCGCTCGGGGTGGAGTCGGCCTACTCCCTGGTCGACCTGGTGGGGGAGGAGCGCGCCTTCTCGGCTCCCGCCGAGGCGCTGGCCGAGCTTGCCGAACGGATCGCCCGCACCTGGTCGCGCTGACGCCGCGCGGGCGCCTCACTGTCTCGTTGCTGACCGCCACGACGGGACCTCGCGGGCGGCCCGAGCGGACCGACGAGGGGAATATCCGCGGCTGTGCGACCATTGAGGCAGATGTACGCACCGACCGACTCTGGGGAGCATTGACATGACCGAACAGGTCGAGATCACAACCACGGCTGACCGCCGTACGGACCAGATCAACCTGAGCCCGGTGGCCGCCGACAAGGTGCGCAGCCTGCTCGAGCAGGAGGGTCGTGACGACCTCCAACTGCGCATCTCCGTGCAGCCGGGTGGCTGCAGCGGTTTGCGCTACCAGCTCTTCTTCGACGAGCGCACGCTCGACGGCGACGTGGTGACCGACTTCGACGGCGTGGCCGTCGTGGTCGACCGGATGAGCACGCCCTACCTCAACGGGGCCCAGATCGACTTCGTGGACTCGATCGAGAAGCAGGGTTTCACGATCGACAACCCCAATGCCGGCGGCTCCTGCGCCTGCGGGGACTCCTTCCACTGAGCCCCGCCCACGCGTGACGAAGGCCCCCGTCCTCGGACGGGGGCCTTCGTGTCGTCGGTGGTGGTGGTGCCCTGACGGGCTACTCAGTCCAGGTGCAGGTGCAGCGCGTTGGCAAGCCGGGTGGCGGCCTCGTCGACCCGGATCTCGCGCTTGCGGATCTCGTCGGGGTAGTCGTCGAAGTGGAGGCTCGGCGGCGGGTCGACCGCCGCCCGGGCGGCCCGCTCGAGCCGGAGGTTGAGGCTGGTGGCCCGGCAGTCCGCGACCATCTCCTGCGGGCTGGCGAGGTCGTCGTAGACGAGCCGGGAAGCATCGGGTGAGGTGGCCACGTCGCCGACGGTATGGCTTCGCCGATCGGGCTACAACCGGTACCCACTAGTAGTCTTCCGGACCGTGTCCCTCCTCATCGCCGGCTCCATCGCCACCGACCACCTGATGACCTTCGGGGGCAGGTTCTCCGACTCCCTCGTCGTCGAGCAGCTCGACAAGCTGTCGGTCTCGTTCCTCGTCGACGACCTCGAGATCCGTCGCGGCGGGGTGGCGCCCAACATGTGCGTCGGCCTCGGCCGGCTCGGGCTGCGGCCGGTGCTGGTGGGGGCGGCCGGCGAGGACTTCGCCGACTACCGCTCCTGGCTCGAGCGCAACGACGTCGACTGTGAGTCGGTGCACATCTCCGACACCCGCCACACCGCCCGCTTCGTGTGCACGACCGACACCACGATGGCGCAGTTCGCGTCGTTCTACCCCGGTGCGATGAGCGAGGCCCGCCAGATCGAGCTGGGCCCCATCGTCGCCCGCGTCGGTGCCCCGGAGTACGTCCTCGTCGGCGCCGACGACCCCGAGGCGATGCGCCGGCACACCCAGGAGTGCCGCCAGCGTGGGTACCCCTTCATCGCCGACTGCAGCCAGCAGCTCGCCTTCAGCGATGGCGAGCTCATCCGCACGCTGATCGACGGCGCCACCATCTTGTTCTCCAACGAGTACGAGTCGCACCTCATCGAGTCGAAGACCGGCTGGTCGGGCGAGGAGGTGCTCGAGCGCGTGGGCAGCCAGGTGACCACGCTCGGTGCTGCCGGTGTGCGCATCCTGCGCCGCGGCGAGGAGCCGATCGAGCTGCCCGCGGTGGCGGATGTGACGGCCATCGAGCCCACCGGGGTCGGCGACGCCTTCCGGGCCGGCTTCCTGGCCGGTCTCGCCTGGGGCCTGGACTACGAGGACGCCGCCCGGGTGGGCTGCGTGCTCGCGGCGTACGTCGTCGAGACGGTCGGCACCCAGGAGTACTCCTTCACCCACGAGGAGTTCGCGGCCAGGGTCCGGAGCGCGTACGGCGACGAGGCCGCCGCCGCGGTCACCCCGCACCTGCTCTGAACTAGGAAAGTCGGAGCACCCGGTAGCGCGGGGCCCCATCGTCGGCAACGTCCTCGCCGGCGTACTCCTGCCCCTTCATCCGGCACCAGGCGGGCACGTCCACCCGGGCGGCCGCATCGAGGGTGACGACGGCGAGCACCGCGCCGACCTCCACCTCGGCGAGGTGGCGGGCCAGCTCGATGACGGGCAAGGGGCAGCGAAGCGCGCGGCAGTCGAGCTCCAGGTCGGGCGGCGTCACAGGCCGACCCGCCCTCGGAGCTCGGACAGCACGCCGGGCAGCACGTCGAGGAACCGGTCGACCGCGGCCCCGGTGGTGTCCCGCTCGCTCGCGTCACCCGTCCAGGGGAGCGCCAGCCGGACGTTGCCGTGCGTGAGCACACCCATCGCGGCGAGCACGTGGCTGGGGGTCAGCGTGGACGACGTGCAGGCCGAGCCGCTGGCCACTCCGAAGCCGTGCCGGTCCAGCTCGGTGACCAGGGCCTCGCCGTCGACGTAGAGGCAGGAGAAGGTCAGCAGGTGGGGGAGCCGGTCGTCCGGGTCCCCGACCACCTCGACGTCCGGGAGCAGGGCGACGCGGCTGCGGATCCGGTCGACCAGGGCGTGCTGGCGCGGGTTGACCTCGTCGCGCTCCGCGATGACGGCTCGCAGCGCCGCCGCGGCCGCCAGGGCTGCCGGCACGTTCTCGAACCCGGCGACCCGCTCGTCGATGCGGTCGTCGACCGGGTAGGGGTTGCGCCAGCGCGCGCCCTTGCGGACCAGCAGCACGCCGACCCCCGCGGGGCCGCCCCACTTGTGGGCCGACGCGGCGGCGACCGACCAGCCGGTGGGCAACGGCAGCCGCCCGGCCGAGGCGGCTGCGGCGACGAAGAGCGGGACGTCGCCCGCGACGGCCGCGACCTCCGCCACGGGCTGGAGTGTGCCGACCTCGTGGTTGGCGCTCTGCACCGCCACCAGGGCGACGGGCTCGGGGGAGCGCGCGATCGCCTCGCGCACCGCCTCGGGGTCGACGCGACCGGTGTGGCTGACCTCGACCTCCACGTCCGGCGCGCCCGACCAGGCCAGCGCGTGGGCGACCGACGAGTGCTCGACGGCGGTCCGCACCACCGCGGTGCCCGCCCGGGCACGCCCGGCGAGCAGGCCGAGCAGCCCCCGGTGCACGGCCTCGGTGCCGTTGCCGGTGAAGGAGATCTCGTCGGGACGCACGTCGAGGCAGGCCGCGACCACCTCGCGGGCGTTGTCGAGCAGGAGCCGCGCCGATCGCGCCGCGCCGTGCAGGCGGCGGGGATCGGCGTACCCCTGGTCGAGTGCCGCAAGGAACGCCTCGCGGGCCGCGGGGTGCAGGCGCTCCGAGGAGGCCGCGTCCCAGACGACCCGCGGGGCCGCCAGGCCGCGGGAGGGATCTGTCACATGGCGAACCTACCGGCAGCCCCACCCGGTGATTCCGAGGTCCATTCAGATAGAGTTCGACATCGTGGAGTGCCGTTCGAGAGAGAGGCTCCCTGTGGCTGTGCCAGTGGGTGTGACAGTGGGTGCGCGACCGGCCCGACGTGCGTCGACACGTGCGCGTCGGCTCGTTCTGGTAGGTGTCGTCGGAGCCGCGCTGCTGTTGAGCGGATGCTCGGCCCAGGACACCCAGGCCTGGAAGAACCTCGCCATGCCCAGCCGGGACGCGACCGAGACGTCGCACTACGTCTTCGACCTGTGGCGCTGGGGATGGGTGGCCGCGCTGGTCACCGGCGTCATCGTCTGGGGCCTCATCTTCTATGTCTGCGCCAAGTTCCGGCGCAAGAGCGACGACGAGATCCCCGTGCAGACGCGCTACAACCTGCCGCTGGAGATCTTCTACACGATCGCCCCGGTGATCATGGTGGTCGTCTTCTTCTTCCACACCGTCAACGCCCAGAACGAGATCCTCAAAGAGGTCGACAACCCCGACCACATCATCGACGTGGTCGGTCAGCAGTGGCAGTGGACCTTCAACTATCCCGATCAGGACGCCGTCGACGCGCCCAACGTCTACGAGGTGGGCAGGGCGTCCTACATCCCGACGCTGATGCTGCCGGTCGACGAGACGGTGGAGTTCCGCCTGCACTCGCCCGACGTGATCCACGACTTCTGGATCACCGGCTTCCTGATGAAGATGGACGTCGTCCCCGGGCGGATCAACCACTTCCAGGTGACGCCGAAGCAGATCGGGTCCTACTCCGGCAAGTGCGCCGAGCTCTGCGGGGTCTCGCACTCGCGGATGCTCTTCAACGTCGAGGTGGTCAGCCGTGAGGACTTCGACGCCTACCTCCAGCAGAAGGAAGCGGCCGGCGACGTGAGCCAGGCTCCGTTGCTCGGCGGCTCGGACGTCAACACGCAGGCCGGCCTCGCCGAGATCCAGGAAGGACAGTCGGAGTGACCACCACCGCCGCTCGACCGGAGACCGTGGCGCCCCCTCGCAAGCCGCTGGGCCAGCAGGTCGTCCGTATCCTCACCACGACCGACCACAAGCTCATCGGCAAGCTCTACCTCACGACGTCGTTCGTGTGGTTCATGATCGGCGGCCTGATGGCCATGCTGATCCGCTCCGAGCTGGCCTTCCCGGGCTCGCAGATCGTCGACGACCACCTCTACAACCAGCTGTTCACGATGCACGGCACGATCATGCTGCTGCTGTTCGCGACGCCGCTGTTCTTCGGGTTCGGCAACGTCTTGATGCCCCTGCAGATCGGCTCGCCCGACGTCGCCTTCCCGCGACTGAACATGCTGAGTTACTGGCTCTACCTCTTCGGCGGCCTCATCACCGCCTCGGGCTTCTTGACCCCCAGCGGCGCGGCAGCCTTCGGCTGGTTCGCCTACACGCCGCTCTCCGACGCGATCCGCTCACCTGGTGTCGGCGGCGACCTGTGGATCATGGGCCTGTGGATGGCCGGCCTCGGCACCATCCTCGGTGCCGTCAACTTCATCACCACGATCATCTGCATGCGCGCACCCGGCATGACCATGTTCCGGATGCCGATCTTCACCTGGAACACCCTGGTCACCAGCCTGCTGGTGCTGATCGCCTTCCCGATCTTCGCCGCGGCACTGCTGGCACTGGAGGCCGACCGGATCCTCGGCGCCCACGTGTTCGACCCCTCGCACGGGGGGCCGATCCTGTGGCAACACCTGTTCTGGTTCTTCGGGCACCCTGAGGTCTACATCATCGCGTTGCCGTTCTTCGGCATCGTCTCAGAGATCCTGCCGGTCTTCAGCCGCAAGCCGATCTTCGGGTACGTCGGCCTTGTCGGCGCCACGCTCGGCATCGCGATGCTCTCGGTCGCCGTCTGGGCCCACCACATGTTCGTCACCGGCTCCGTGGACCTGGCGTTCTTCTCCGGGATGACGTTCCTCATCGCGGTGCCCACGGGCGTGAAGTTCTTCAACTGGATCGGCACGATGTGGGGGGGATCTCTGTCCTTCGACACCCCGATGCTGTGGGCTGTGGGCTTCTTGACGACCTTCTTGTTCGGTGGCCTCACCGGCATCATCCTGGCCTCGCCGCCACTGGACTTCCAGGTGTCGGACTCCTACTTCGTGGTGGCGCACTTCCACTACGTCGTCTTCGGCACCGTCGTGTTCGCGATGTTCGCGGGCTTCTACTTCTGGTGGCCGAAGATGACCGGCAGGATGCTCGACGAGCGCCTGGGCAAGATCCACTTCTGGCTGCTCTTCGTCGGCTTCCATACCACCTTCCTGGTCCAGCACTGGCTGGGTGTCGAGGGAATGCCGCGGCGCTACGCCGACTATCTGGCGGCCGACGGCTTCACGACCCTCAACCAGATCTCCACGGTCGGGGCGTTCCTGCTCGGGGCCTCGACGCTGCCGTTCCTCTACAACGTCTACATCTCCCGCAACGCCCCGCTCGTCGAGACCGACGACCCGTGGGGCTGGGGCCGGTCGCTGGAGTGGGCCACGAGCTGCCCGCCGCCTCGGCACAACTTCGTCACCCTGCCGCGGATCCGCTCGGAGTCGCCGGCCTTCGACCTGCACCACCCGGAGGTCGCCGCGCTCGAGCTCGAGCACAACGAGGCCGAGCGCGACGGCGGCTTCGTCGACGCACCCAGCATGGAGGGGCGCGAGGAGATGCTCCGCGAGCGCACCGCCGGCACCGACACCACCGAAGGGGGCACCGCCCGATGAAGGCTGAGGCCTGGATCTTCGTGTCCACCACGATCTTCTTCGCGCTGGTCACGCCGGCCTACTGGTTCCTCTCCGGTGACTGGACCGGCACCTCCGCGCTGACGATGACCACGCTGCTCGCGCTGATGGTCGCGGTCTACCTCGGGTTCCACGCCGCCAACATGGAGCCGCGCCCGGAGGACCGCAAGGACGCCGAGGTGGCCGACGGAGCCGGTGAGCTCGGCTTCTTCCCGCCGTACTCCTGGTGGCCGCTGTGGTGCGCCCTGGCGCTCACCGTGATCGTCTTTGCGGTCGCCACCACCGCCTGGTGGCTCGTGGTCATCGGCTTCGCAGTCGGCGCCCTCGCCCTCAGTGGCCTGGTCTTCGAGTTCTACCGCAACGAGCACGCCCACTAGCCGACCCGGCGCCACTTCACCGTCGACCCGGCGCCAGTTCACCGTCGACCCGGCGCCAGTGTCGCGACTGTCCACAGGCTGCCAATCCCCACGTTAGAGATGAGTGCCGGCCGGGCACCTGACGGGTATGGAATTTCCGGACTATCCCGACTCCCCCGACCTCGGCCACCTCAACCGGCTGCCGCTCGACCGACCGTTCACCACCGCGATGGCACGGATCGAAGGTGTGCCCGACAACGCGCTGCGACGACTCGTCCTCCTCGGGGCACTACGTCGTCCGGTCCGCTCGGCGTACGTCTTCGCGGAGCTCGAGGACAGTCTCGCGCTGAGGATCGCCTTACTCGAGCTAGTCGTGCCCGACGGCTGCTTCGTAACCGACCACACCGCGGCTTGGCTGCACGCCGGGGACACCGCGCTTCTCCCCAACTCACACCTGATTGTCCCTCGGCCGGACATCTTCCGGCACCCGCAGACCCGTGGCCTGCGCAACCCCTTGGTCCGCAGCGGCGAACGCACCGTGACGTCGCGTGACCTGATGCGCATCGGCGGCCTCGAGGTCACGACGCCACTGCGGACCGGCTGCGACGTGCTCCGGCTCTTCCCCCGCGACGTCGGGTTGTGGGGCATGAGCTGCATGCTCGGAACGGGAGCGTTCGTCATCGACGAGGTGTTCACGATGCTGCCGCGCTTCCGGGGAGAGCGCGGAGTCGTGCAACTGAGGGAGCTGGCTCCGCGCGCCGACGCTGAGCTGCAGAGCTTCGGTGAGGCGGGCCTGCTCAATCGCTGGCACGACGCGGGCCTTCCGCGGCCGCGCTGCCAGATCCCCGTGGATCTCGACGGACGGGTGGTCTTCTGGCTGGACATGGGGCTCGAGGACCAACTGTTCGCGGCCGAGTACGACGGCACCGAGTGGCACGAAGGAGCCGAAGCCGAGCAGCACGACCACGAGCGTCGCGAGTGGCTGGCGACCCAGCGGGACTGGTGGATCGAAGTGTTCCGCGGGCCGACGGTCTTCGGGGTGAACCAGGATGCGGACGTGCGGCTCCGAGCGGCTCACGTCGCACTCCGGCGGACAGCGGAGAAGCGCACACACCTTGCCAGCTGAGTGAAGTAGCGCCGGGGCGGGCGTGAAGTAGCGCCGGGTCGGGCGTGAAGTAGCGCCGGGTCGGGCGTGAAGTGGCGCCGGGTCGGGCGTGAAGTGGCGCCGGGTCAGCGGAGGGCAGAGGCGGCGGCGTAGTCGGGGAAGGACGCGTTCCAGTCGCCGTATCCGTTGTCGAGGGTCATCGGCCGGTCGGTGCCGGTGTACTCCACGACGTCGCCGCGCTTGGTGATGTTGTAGAGCCAGGCGGCATCGGCCGTGGACATGCCCGTGCAGCCGTGGGAGACGTTGGCGCTGCCCTGGGAGCCCACCGACCAGGGCGCGGCGTGCAGGAACTCACCGGAGTAGGTGACGCGCATCGCGTACTCGACGTCGTCGATGTCGTAGGCCTCGGGGTCATCAGCGGCGATGCCGACGGTCTCGGAGTTCATCCGCTTCTGCCGGAACTTCTCGATGATCACCTTGACGCCGGAGCGGGTGGTGAAGCCCGGCTTGCCGGTGGTGATGGGCGTGGTCCTGGCGAGCGACCCGTTGACGAAGGTCTGCATCTGGTGGGTCTGCGCGTTGACCCGGGAGATCACCGAGTCACCGACGTGGAAGGAGACCGTGCGACTCTCCTGGCCGTAGACCCCGTTGCCGGCGGGCACGGAGTTGATGTCGGCGTCGACGGTCACGTCGGTGCCGGCCTGCCAGTACTTCGCCGGGCGCCAGTGGACCTCGTTGTCGCTGAGCCAGTGCCACGCACCGCGCTGCTGCGGAGTGCTGGTGACCCGCAGGTGCCGTTCGATCGACGCCCGGTCGGTCACCGGGACGTCGAAGGTCACGATGACTGGCATCCCGACACCGACGGTCTCACCGGCGAGGGGCGCGACGGAGGGGTAGGTCTGCTCGTCGAGCGTCAGGGGAGCGGTGGTGAAGGTGGAGGTGGTGCGACGCTCGTTGCCGTCGGTGCGTTCGGCCACGGTCGCGACGCGATAGGTCGTCGCGGGCTCGAGACGGCTCTCGGCCCGCCAACGGGCGCCGTCGGAGGAGAGGCTGCCGGTGAGGTCGCCGACGGGGGAGGTAACGCGAACCGAGCGCAGCCGGCCGTCCTGGGCCGTCACCTGGACGGCTTGGTCGACGGGTACGGAGGTGCGGTCGGGGCCGACCCGGGTGGTCACCTGGACCGGGGTGGGCCTCGGTGAGGCAGGGGCCGGGTCACCGGCGGCCTCGGCACCTGCTTGCGCGCCGTTGTCGGCAGCCGGTCCGGCGGGGGAGGTGCTGCACCCCGCCGCCAGCATGCCGACGAGGGTGGTCAGCGTCATGACGCTGACGGAGCGGCGCACCCGGATGCGGCCTGCTGACATGACTGATCCCCCTGGAAGGCCTACCGATGACGTACGTCGTCCAGGGTAACCGGCTATCGGGCACAGGCCCGAACTGACGAGTCCTGGCCAGGTCTCGGTCCGGTCTCGAAACGCGGCGGTGCCCGCCGCCACGAGGGGCAGGCGGGCACCGTCGGCTCATGGTGTCAGTGACGCAGGGACTTGTCCTCGACCGCCGTGTGATGGTCGTCGAACTGGTGCCCGTCGGCCGCGTGGCCGTCCATGCCGGCCTGGAGCTGGTGCTGGTGCGCGGCGTGGTGCCGGGCCTCTGCGAGCTCGGCCGCGGTCGGCGGCTGCATGTTGTCGGCGTACAGCTTGGCCGAGAGCGCCGCCCGCACCCGCTCCTTGCGAGAACCGGGAGCCGAGACCCCATTGCCGTCCACGGAGGACGCGACCGCGTAGAGCTCGTCGGGCTCACGCGAGGTGAGGGTGTAGGCGTCCGATTCGCTGATCGGCAGGTGCTTCTCCGAGTAGCCACCCTCCGGCGAGCGCATGATGACGCCCGTCTCGTAGCCGTGGAGGAGCTTGTCGGTGTCCTGCCGCTGGAGCGAGATGCACCATCGGCGGGTGATGAAGAAGGCGATGAGGGGCCCGATGAACACCGCAGCACGCATGAAGTAGGTGATCTGGTTGATGCTCAGATCGAACGTGATCGCGATGATGTCGTTGCCGCCCGCAGCCCACATCAGGCCATAGAAGGTCATCAGCGCCACCATCGTCGCGGTCCGCGTCGGAGCGTTGCGGGGCCGCTGGAGCAGGTGGTGGTCGCGCTTGTCACCGGTGATCCAGTTCTCGATGAACGGCAGCATCAGCAAGATGGTGAACATCAGGCCGGGCAGCACGATAATCGGCAGGAAGACGTTCCAGGAGAGCGTCACCCCGAAGAAGTGCGACTCCCACCCGGGCATGATGCGCAGCGCTCCGTCGGGCCAGCCCATGTACCAGTCGGGCTGGGAGCCCGCCGTCACCTTGGACGGGTCGTAGGGGCCGTACTTCCACACCGGGTTGATCGACAGCAGGCCACCCATGAGCGCGGTGACGCCGAAGACGATGAAGAAGAACCCGCCGGCCTTGGCGGCGTACACCGGCAGCATCGGGT
>JBDSLK010000051.1:0-5236 GCA_039916425.1 Nocardioides sp. | reverse complement strand
GCACACCCGCGCGACCACCGTCCGAGCGTCCTCGCAGAGGTGGCAGCCCGGTCGCGTGTAGAGCGTGACGCGGGCAGTCACTGGGGCGGTCACTCGAGCAGACCGAGCGCGCGGCGGCGTTCGATCCCGCGCAGCCGGCCCTTCTGCACCTTGCCGGTGACCGACAGCGGCAGAGCCTCGACGACCTCGATGCGTGAGGGTTGCTTGAAGCGAGCCAGCCGGGTCTCGCAGTGCCGGCGTACGACGTCCTCGGCGTCGGCGCGGTCGAGCCCTGGCGCGACCACGTAGGCCACCACCGCCTCCCCGGTCTCGTCGTCGGCCACCCCGATGACTGCGGCCTCCTTGACGCCGTCGGTCTCGCGGATCACGTCCTCGACCTCGTGGGGGTAGACGTTGAAGCCCGACACGACGACCAGCTCCTTGAGCCGGTCGACGAGGAACAGGTCGCCCCACTGGTCGAGGATCCCCACGTCACCGGTGGCCCACCAGCCGTCGGCGTCCGGTCCCCCCGAGCCGTCGGGCCAGTAGCCGCTGAAGAGGTTGTCGCCCCGCACCCAGATCTCCCCGGGGTCGTCGCCCTCGACGACGTGCCCCTGGTCGTCGACGAGCCGGAGCTCGACACCCTCGAGGACGGCGCCGACCGACCCGGGGTCATGGTCGGTGCTGCGGCGGGTGCTGGTGACAACCGGCGCGGCCTCCGTGAGCCCGTAGCCCTGGTGGACCGTGAGGCCGGTGCGCTCGGCGAACTTCACCACGACGTCGCGTGAGAGGGCCGCCGACCCCGAGAGCACCAGGCGCACCGAGGCCAGCCGCTCGCGCAGGTCGCCCAGCGGCAGCCAGTGCGTGACGACCGCGGGCGCCAGCGGCAGCACGGTGCACGCGTGCCGGGCGACCAGGTCGAGGGTGCCTACCGGGTCGAAGCGCTCCTGGAGGACCAGGGTCGCCCGGTGCCTGATCGCCGAGCCCAGCACGGCATTGAGACCGTAGACGTGAAAGAGCGGCAGCACCCCCAGGACGACGTCGCCGGCCTGCATCAGAGGCGGCTCGATCCGCGCGACCTGTTCGATGTTGGCCAGTAGAGCCCGGTGCGTGAGCATCGCCGCGCGCGGGCGACCCGACGTGCCACTGGTGTAGAGAAGCACCGCCAGCTTCTCCGGGTCGCGCAGCGGCGGGACCGGCAGCGCCTCGGCGGCGACGAGGTCGTCGTAGGACCGCTCGCCGGGGCCGGCGGCGAGGCCCACGGTGACCAGCGACGATCGTGCGGCCCGGCCCACGACGTCCTCATCGAGCTCCGTCTCGCCGCCGGCGACGGCGGCCTCGACCAGCGCCCGCGCGGCGCGGATCGCCTCGACGGTGCCGGCGTCGGCGAAGACCAGGCGCGCCCCCGAGTCGGCCAGCATCCTGGCCAGCTCATCGACGGAGGCGCGGTGGTTGACCGGCACGGCGACGGCCTGCGCCCGGAGCACCCCGAAGTACGCCGTGACGAGCTCGCACCGGTTGGTCATCGCCAGCAGCACCCGGTGCCCGGCAACGACGCCGGCGGCGCCCAGGCCCGTGGCGACCCGCCCCACCGCGTCGTCGAGCTGCGCCCAGGTCAGGGAGCGTCCGTCGGCCTCGACGACCGCCGCGTCCTCGGGGGCGTCTACCGCCGCCTGGGCCACCAGCTCCGCGAGGTCGTTCATCCAACGATCCTACGCAGCCGGAGGGCGCCCGGCTGGTGATCAGGCGGTCCATCGGGCCGGCCCGCGGCCCGCACGCGGAGCGTCGAAGTCACTACCCTGCTGGTGTGACCCCGCCCTCCGGCAAGCCGCGGCCGCGGCTCGACCTCCAGCAGCGCTCGACGCTGGCCGGCGAGGCAGCGGCCGCCAACGCCCAGGTCGAGGCGGCCCTGAACCCACCCGGAGACCCCGCCTCGGCGGCCTTCTTCGACGTGGACAACACCCTCATGCAGGGGGCGAGCGTCTTCCACCTCGCGCGCGGGCTGCACCGCCGGCAGTTCTTCACGACCCGCGAGATACTCGGCGCCGCGTGGAAACAGGCCTACTTCCGGGTGGTCGGTGTCGAGGACCCCGAGCACGTCGCCGACGCCCGCAGCTCGGCGCTGGGCTTCATCGCCGGCCACACCGTGACCGAGCTCGAGTCGCTCGGCAAGGAGATCTTCGACGAGGCGATGGCGCACCGGATCTGGCCGGGCACCCGGGCGCTCGCCCAGCTCCACCTCGACCAGGGCCAGCGGGTCTGGCTGGTCACGGCCGCCCCGATCGAGATCGCGCAGATCATCGCCCATCGGCTGGGCCTGACCGGGGCGATGGGCACGGTCGCCGAACACGTCGACGGCGTCTACACCGGGAGACTGGTGGGCGACCTGCTGCACGGTCCCGCCAAGGCGGTCGCGGTGCAGGCCCTCGCCGAGCGGGAGGGCCTCGACCTCGCGCGCTGCTCGGCGTACTCCTACTCCGTCAACGACCTGCCGATGCTCTCCCTGGTAGGTGACGCGTGCGCGATCAACCCCGACGCCCGGCTGCGTGCCCACGCCAAGGCCCGGGGGTGGCGGGTCCGCGACTACCGCACCGGCCGCAAGGCCGCCCGCGCCGGGCTCGTCGCGGCCGCCGTCGCCGGGGCCGCCACCGGGGCCGTGGCCGCGGGCGCCTCGGTGCGCGCCAGGCACTCTCCGAGCGGCTGACTGCTCCCGGCCCCGGGCGGGCTTTGTTACCGCTCGGTTCACAATCGGTGTGACTCCGCCTACATTGGCCTGGTCAGGTTCGGCCCGGGATGAATTCGAGCGGGTCCTCGACGAGGGTTGCTGGGGAGGGACGTCACATGCCTTGGGGCGCGCACGACGACTTCGCGCGCGGTCTTGCCGTGCTGCGGACCGCCGTCGCGCAGGTCCTGGGTGCCGACGCCCGGCTCGCCGGCCCGCTGCCGACCGGCGTGCTGCTGACCGAGACCGCCGCGTCGTCCTCGGGTCCCTCGGCCGGCGGTCCCGGTGGGTACGGCGACGCCGACCTCGCGGCCTCCTCGGAGGACAACGAGGCCGAGCAGACGCGGCTGATCGCTCTGGTCGAGCTGGCCCGGGAGGGCGACAAGGAGGCGTTCGGACTCCTCTTCGACCACTACCACCAGTCGGTCTACCGCTTCATCTTCTACCGGACCCGCTCGCAGACTCTCGCGGAGGACCTCACCTCGGAGACGTTCTTCCGCGCCCTGCGGAGCATGAGCGGCTTCCGGTGGCAGGGCAAGGACTTCGGCGCCTGGCTGATGACCATCGCGCGCAACCTCGCGACCGACCACTTCAAGGCCGGCCGGACCCGCCTCGAGCTCACCACCGACGACATGGGGCTCCACGACGACGCTACCGAGGGACCCGAGTCGGAGGTGCTGACCAACCTCACCAACGAGGCCCTGATGGAGGCCCTCCACTCGCTGCCCGCCGAGCAGCGCGACTGCCTGGTGATGCGGTTCCTCCAGGGCCTCAGCATCAGTGAGACCGCCGGGGTGCTGGGCCGCTCCGACGGCGCCGTCAAGCAGCTGCAGCTGCGCGGGGTGCGCAACCTCGCCAAGCTCGTCCCCGAAGGGTTGCGGGACCGATGACCGCCCGCCCCGGATGTGACGGCGGTGACGTCTGCCCGCGCGTAACCTCCGCGCCCGAGGCGTCGTTGAGACGATCACCGGACCCCGTGCGATCCTGCGGCCCGGCACACGACACGACGACAGGGACCTGCTGATGCCATCGGTGTTCGCCTCGAGGAGGCGTGCGGACGAGTTCGCGGCACTCGTGGACGGAGCGACCACCGACGCCGGTGAGCGCTACGCCCGGCTGCTCGTGGTCGTCGACCGGATGCAGTCGGTGCCGGCGCCGGCGCCGCGCTCGGAGTTCGCCGTCGACCTGCGGTCCCGGCTGCTCGCGGAGGCCGACACCGTCCTGGTGCCCACCGCGGCACGCGAGCGGGCCGCGACCGAGAACCGGCTCAGCCTGCCGCCGGCCGCGCGCACCTCACGGGACCGGCGCGTCGCGCTCGGCCTCGGCTCGTTGGCCTTCGTAGGGGCCGCGGCGTCGGTCACCATCGGCGCCCAGGTCGCGCTGCCCGGCGACACCCTCTACCCCGTCAAGCGCGCCCTGGAGGGCGTCCGGACCGAGCTCGCGGTCGGCGACCAGAACACCGGCACGCTGATGCTCGCCCACGCCTCCGAGCGCCTCGAGGAGACCGCGGCCCTCACCCGCCGCACCGAGATCGACACCCCGGCCACCGAGACCGGGCTGCGTGACTTCACCGAGCAGGCCGAGGGCGCCGCCGACCTGCTGACCACCGCGTACGCCGACAGCGGCGAGCCCGACACGATCGTCGATCTGCGTGACTTCACGGGCCAGAGCATGGAGCGGCTGGCCGCGCTCGAGCCCGGCCTGCCCGACGGAGCCCGCGACGAGCTCTACGCCGCGGCCGATGCGGTGGTCGCCATCGACGACGAGGCAGCCGCGGCCTGCCCGACCTGCGGTGGGACCGGGATCGACGTGCTCCCGCCCAACCTGGTGGCCTCGGCCCCGTCCGCGGTGGGTCCGGCGACGCTGCCGGAGGCTCCCGTGGTGACCGGCGGCGGCAGCGGCCGGGGCGGGTCGCCCGTCCCGGTGCCGAGCCTTCCGACGCTCGCCGCCGGGGAGCCGACTGCCCTACCGACCCTGCCCAGCGGCCCCCTCCCGACCGGGCTTCCGACGGCCGCACCGACCCTGCCGCTGCCCACCTCGCCGCTGCCGAGCGCGCCACTGCCTACCGTGAACGGGACGCCGACCCCGAGGCTGCCGCTGCCCTCGATCACGTCGGTCCTGCCCACCGTGCTGCCCACTGTCCCGCCAACGATCCTCCCGACGGTGGACCCCACCGACCCGCTGACGATCCTGCCGAGCGTGACGCTCCTCCCGGTCCTGGGGGACCAGCTCGCTCCCGGTGCCGGGCAGCAGCCGCTGCCCTGACCGGCGCGGTCAGCCGAAGACCGACTCGCGCTGCATCAGCAGGGTGTAGAGGGTCTGCTGGATCGTCTCGCGCACCTGGTCGGTGACATTGAAGACCAGCATCGGGTCGTCCGCGGCCGCCTCGTCGAGCTCGTCGGTGCGGATCGGCTCACCGAACTCCAGCAGCCATTTCGACGGCAGCGGGACCAGGCCGAGCGGTCCGAGCAGCGGGAAGAACGGCGTGATCGGGATGTAGGGGACGCCGAGCAGCCGTGCCAGCGCTGGCACGTT
>JBDSLK010000050.1:0-4980 GCA_039916425.1 Nocardioides sp. | reverse complement strand
GGTCACATCTCGGCCTTCCTGTGTGACCTGACCGATCGCGACCTTGGCACACAGTTGCTGCGCGACGAGGACGACCGGGTCCGAGTCACCCTGCACCGTCCGGACTTCGCGGCCTACGTCGACCTGGGTATCTCCCAGCCGCGCCGCTACGGTGCGACAGATCCTCAGGTGATGGAGAAGATCTTCCAGGTGCTGTTGGACCTCAGTCACCGGGCGGCACCCGAGCAGAGGGAGGTGGTTCGCGACCAGCTCGAGCGGCTGCGCGGCACCGTGGAGGCACAGTCCTTCGACTCCGCCGAGAGGACCGCGCTGACCCGGCTCGGCCAGCGGATCGAACAGCACCTGCGCGGCCCCCTCGACTGAGGCCGAGCCTGGGGAGACTGGCACGATCGCAGCGACCGCACGGCCGTTCTCGCCAACATCGAGTCCGACCTCTGTGAAAGTGTGGCCCCGGGACCCGACCCGTGGACCCCGCAACGACGAAGGCGGCGGTACATGGACGAGGTCGCACTCATCGGGATACTGATGGGTGGGGTCGTGTTGCTCACGCCTGCGGCCGACTGGTTGCGCATTCCGCAGCCGGTCCTGCTGACGATCTTCGGTCTCGCGGCCGCGCTCGTCCCATTCTCGCCAGAGCTCCAGCTCGAGCCCGAGCTGATCCTGCCCGTCGTGCTTCCACCGCTCCTGTTTGCCGCGACCCAGCGGGCAACAGCACGTGAGTTCCGCGACCACGCCGGCGCGGTCTTCTTCCTGGCCGTGGGACTGACTCTGGCCACGGTGGCCGCGGTCGGAGTGGTGGCCCACCAGCTCGGACTGTCCTGGTGGACCGCCCTCATGCTGGGCGCGATGGTGTCCCCGCCGGACCCGGTGGCGGCTACCGCTGTGGCTCGGCGTCTCCGGCTGCCGCACAGGATGGTGACGATCCTCGAGGGGGAGGGGATGTTCAACGACGCGACGGCCCTCGTGGCGTTCAAGGTCACCCTGGCAGCGGTGGTGACGGGCAACGTGTCCGGACCCGAGATCGGCGGCGCCCTGGTCCTGGCCGTGCTCGTGGGGACTCTCCTCGGGCTGCTGCTGGGCGTAGCCAGCAAGGCCATGCTGTCCGTGGTCCACGACGGGTATGCAGAGACGACGCTGACCGTGCTGGTGCCGTTCCTCGCCTACGTCGCCGCGGAACGTCTGGAGGGGTCCGGTGTGCTCGCCGTTCTGGCGCTCGGCCTCTACTTGCGGACCTACGGTCACGCCGCCACGACGTCGCAGGGCTGGTTGCTCGGGCGCGCGGTCTGGTCGTACGCCGACTTCCTGATCACCAGCCTGGTGTTCGCGATCCTGGGCTACGAGATGGTGAAGGTCATCGGTCGCACCCAGGTGAGCCAGCACGCTGTCGTACTGGCTGCCCTGGTCGTGGCCACCCTGGTCGTGCTCCGCGCCGGGTGGGTGTTCATCGGTGCCACGCTGGCGGGTCGGCGCTCGCAGCGCCGAGAGGAGCCGCTGCCGCAGGGGTGGCGAGAGTCCGCCGTGGTCTCGTGGGCAGGCATGCGCGGCGTGGTCACGGTGGCGGCGACCCTGGCCTTGCCCGAGGTGGTCGACGGAGGCGGGGCCTTCCCGGACCGGGACGAGATCGTCGTCGTGGCCTTGGCGGTCGTCCTGGCGACGCTGGTTCTCCAGGGGCTCACGCTGGCGCCGCTGACGCGCCGGCTCGGGGTCGGTCGCGACGACGACGACGAGGTCGAGGTCACCGAGCTTCGCCAGCGGGCGGCGCAGGCTGCGCTCGACCACCTCCGCCGGGACGACCCGGGCGGGTGTTCGACGAGGTCTCGCGGGCGGCCGTGCTCCAGTACGAGGGCTACCTCGCGGCGCAGGGGGCCATGGCAGAGGCGCGAGCCCAGCACGACCGGGACGGTATGGGACGCGACCAGCTCCGCGCACTGCTGGGGCGGGCCACCACCGTCGAGCGGCAGTTGGTGCTCGAGGCCCGACGCCGAGGCGAGGTGAGTCCCGCCAGCGCCGACGAGGTGCTGCGTGACGTCGAGGCGCGCGCGCTGCGGGACTTCTGAGGACCGGGGTCGCCGCCGCTCAGGCGAGGACGAAGTACCGCAGGGCGACGTAGACCCACGAGACGGCGATGGTGACGGGGGCGACCACCAGTCCGTACTTGGTGAAGGTCCAGAAGCTGATCGGATGGCCGTTGCGAGCCGCGATGCCGAGCACGACGACGTTCGCACTGGCACCCACGGCTGTCGCGTTGCCACCGAGGTCGGCCCCCAGGGCCAGCGCCCACCAGGCTGCGTTCGCACCGGGTGCGCCATTGCCGGCCTGGACCAGGTCGCTGACCAGGGGCGCCATGGTGGCGACATACGGGATGTTGTCGACGATCCCCGAGAGCACCCCGGAGGCGCCGAGCAGCACGCTCGACGCGAGAAAGTAGTGCCCGTCCACAGCCTCCGTGGCGCGAGCCGCCAGGGACCCCACGACCCCGACCTCAACGAGGGCCCCCACCATCACGAAGAGCCCCATGAAGAACACCAGCGTCGGCCACTCGATGTCGGCCACGGCATCGGTGATGTCCAGGTCGGAGACGGCTACCAGGGCGCCCGCACCCAGGAGGGCGACCAGCGAGGGCTCGAGGCCGGTGAACGAGTGGCTGACGAACCCCACGAGGACGGCGGCCAGGACCAGCCCTGACTTCGCGAGGAGCCGAGGGTCGGCGATGGCTTCTCGCGCGTCGAGGGCCATCAACGCCTCGACCCGCTCGGGGTGGAAGGTGAACGCCCGGCGAAACATGACCCGGCACATGACCAGGAAGACGAGGAGGAGCAGGACGACGATCGGACCGAGGTTGACCAGGAAGTCGTTGAAGGTCAGACCGGACTTCGAGGCGATGATGATGTTCGGCGGGTCCCCGATCAAGGTGGCGGTGCCGCCGATGTTCGAGGCCATCACCTCGGCGATGAGGAACGGGACCGGAGGAGCCTCGATCTGGTCGCAGACCAGAAGCGTGACGGGTGCCACGAGGAGGACGGTCGTGACGTTGTCGAGCAGCGCCGACGCCACGGCGGTCAGCACCACCAGCATGACCATGATGAGGAAGGGTCGCCCGCGGGCCCGCTTGGCGCCCCAGATGGCGAGGAACTCGAAGACGCCGGTCTGTCGCAGCACACCGACGATCACCATCATGCCCAGCAGCAGGAAGATGACGTTCCAGTCGACCCCCGTGCGTTCACTGAAGAAGGCGACTCTCGCGTCGACGACGCCCAGCAGCACCATGCCGGCCGCCCCACTGAGCGCCGCGGCCACCCGGTGGATGCGCTCGGTGGCGATCAGGACGTACGCCGCGACGAACACGACGATGACGAGCACCGTGGTCATCAGGTGGTGGGCGCCTTGGGGAAGAGGACCTCGAGGAGGCGACTGAGCGTGACCGCGCCGAGCACCTGGCCGTCGTCGTCCACGACTGCGACGACCGGGCTGTGCATCCGAGTCATCACGGCCGCCACCTCCAGCGTCGTCGCGTCGGGGTCGACCACGGGCAGCTCGGCCCGGTCCTGGCGGCGGGGGAGGAGGTCCTGCACGGTCTTGGTCGAGAGTTTGGTCAGCAACTCGTCGGAGCCGCGTTCGTCGTAGACGCGGGCCAGAGCAGGATCGTCCTGCACGTAGGACGGGATCATGAACCTCAGCACCTGGGTGCCCGGCAGCACCGTGTGCGGTCGTCCCTCGCCGTCGCAGACGATCAACCCGGGGTGGCGCTGGTCGCCCATGGTGCGGGCGGCCGTCAGCGCGTCCGTGGTGAGAGTCACGATCGGGTACCACTCGGCGAGCTCACGGGCACGCATCACTGACCACCCATGGGATTTCGCAGCCTGGGGGCGGTGTCCTGGTTCTGACGGTCCGTCATCGCACCTCCTGGTTGGTCCGGCGAGTGCATCGCTCCGGTCACCGAACACCCGTCCTGATCGTGCATCATGCACCGGCCCGATCTCAGGCCCGGGGTAGGCGGGCGAAGAAGTTCATCGCGACGAACGACAACACGAACGTGTTGCCGGTTGACGGCTCCGACGGGGGAGTGCACCAACCCTCGGTCCGGCTTGGAGCGAGACACCCGCGCCCCGCTGACGGTGACCCGGATGCTCGAACGGGCCGGTCGACGGCTCTGTGGGGCCAGTGTGGATCACCTGGGGGTCGTAGTAGAGGGCGGGCGCGATCTCCTGCTCGCTCAAGCGCGTGTGACCGAACTCGAAGACGGATCCGGGGACGTAGTCCTCGAACCACCGGTCGGTGATCGGCGCTGGGAGGTCGTGGTCGCCGACCGGCCTGGTCATGGCCCGGCCTCCTCACCTGCGCCGGTCGACGACTCGGCGATCCGCTTGATCGCGGCCAACGTCCTGGGGATGCCGTCGAGGGCCTGCTTCGTGCGGTCGGCGATCTGAGCGGGCGCGTCGTCGCCGAACTTCTCCTCGAACATGGCGATCCCGCCCGGAAGGAACTCCCAGGACTCCGTGAGGGTCGTCCCCGTCTCGGCGTGGGCGAGGGTGAAGCCCCATCGGACGAAGCCGCCGCCCACGATCCAGGCGAACTCGTGTCCGCGTTCAGCTGCCACCACCACCGAGCGGGTCTCCCAGGTGCGATGCGGGAGCTCGTTGCGGCCGGTGAACCAGGCGCCGACCTGACCCGCCTCAGTGACATCGTCCCACCAGCAGGACGTGCACACCGGGCTCCACTCCCCGGTGCGGGTGATATCGGAGACCAGGTCGTAGAGCCACTCGGCTGACGCCTTCTCGACGTTGAGGGACTCCCGGTGACGGCGAGGGACAGGCTCGCTTGTGTCGTCCTGCGTCACGTCCGAGGTCACGGCCGGGTCACTTCTTCTGACGCCGGCTGCCGCCGTGCCAGTCCTCCTGCGCGCCGGCAGTGTCCGGGTCGCCGCCGAGTGCCACCAGCTGCGGTTGCTCGCGCAGGCTGCGCTTGAGCTCGGCGAACCCG
>JBDSLK010000049.1:0-13806 GCA_039916425.1 Nocardioides sp. | reverse complement strand
GCCGGCATCTGCACGATCGAGAGCAGCGAGTCCATGCCGTCGAGGTACTTCAATGGCACCGGCACGCCGATCACCGGCAACGGGGTGACGGCGGCCAGCATGCCGGGCAGGTGGGCGGCTCCCCCGGCGCCGGCGATGATCACCGACAACCCGCGGTCGGCGGCGTCGCGGCCGTAGGCGAGCATCGCGTCGGGCATCCGGTGGGCGGACACGACGTCGCACTCGTGGGCGACGTCGAACTCGGCCAGCGCCTCCGCGGCCGCCCGCATCACCGGCCAGTCGGAGTCCGAGCCCATCACGATGCCGACCCGGGTCCCGACCTGGGACCCGACCCGGGGGACCGCCTGTGGATCACTCACTCTCGTCTCCCAGCTCGCCCGCGAACCACGCGGCAGCGTGCCGCGCGCGTTCGAGGCAATCATGCAGGTCGTCGCCATAGGCGTTGACGTGTCCCACCTTGCGGCCCGGCCGCAGGTCCTTGCCGTAGAGGTGCACCCGGAGCCGGGGGTCACGTGCCATCGCGTGCGGGTAGCCGTCCCAGAGCCGGCCACCGTCGACCCCGTCACTCTGGCCGCCGAGGATGTTGACCATCACCGACCAGCGCGCGCGGGGCTCCGGCGACCCCAGCGGCAGGTCGAGCACGGCACGGAGGTGGTTCTCGAACTGCGAGGTCACCGCCCCGTCCTGGGTCCAGTGCCCGGTGTTGTGGGGTCGCATCGCCAGCTCGTTGACGAGGATGCGGCCATCGGTGGTCTCGAAGAGCTCGACGGCCAGGATCCCGGTCACGTCGAGGGCGCCCGCGACCCGCAGCGCGATCTCCTGCGCCTGGCCGGACAGCTCGGGGTCCAGGTCGGGGGCGGGCGCGACGACCTCGCGGCAGACGCCGTCGACCTGGGTGCTCTCGACGACGGCGTACGCCGCGGCCTGGCCGCTCGGTGCCCGGGCCACCAGGGCCGACAGCTCACGCCGGAAGTCGACCAGCTCCTCGGCGAGGACCTCGACGCCGGCAGCCGCAGCAGCCTCGAAGGCGGGCCCGGCCTCGGACTCGGAGCCCACCCGCCACACACCCTTGCCGTCGTAGCCGCCGCGCGTCGTCTTGAGCACGCACGGGAACCCGAACTCCGCAACCTCCGCGACCGTGGTCACGAGACGGTGGCGGGGGCAGGGCACGCCGAGCTCGGTCAGGCGGGCTCGCATCACGCCCTTGTCCTGCGCGTGCACCAACGCGTCGGGCCCGGGCCGGACGGCGACCCCGTCGGCCTCCAGCGCCCGCAGGTGCTCGGTCGGCACGTGCTCGTGGTCGAAGGTCACCACGGCGCAGCCCGCGGCCACCGCGCGCAGCGTCGCGAGGTCGCGGTAGTCACCCACCACGTGGTCGGGGATCACCTGGGCGGCCGAGACGCCCTCGGCCTCCGCGAGCAGGCGCAGCGGCAGGCCGAGCGCGATGGCCGGCTGCGCCATCATCCGGGCCAGCTGTCCGCCGCCGACGACGGCCAGGACCGGGGAGGAGGGGCGCATCGGCCCAGGTTATCTATCCGGCGACCCGGTCGGTCTCGAAGCGCAGGCCCTTGCCGCGGATGGTGGTGATCAGGGTCGGCCGGCGGCTGTCGTCGCCGAGCTTGCGCCGCACCCACCCCAGGTGCACGTCGATGGTCTTCGACGACGTCCAGAACGTGGTCTCCCAGACCTCGTTCATCAGCTGGTCACGCGACACGATCTCGCCGGCCTGGGACATCAGGGCGTGCAGCAGGTCGAACTCCTTGCGCGAGAAGACGATCTCGCTCCCGGCCCGCCAGACCTTCCGGGTCTGCGGGTCCAAGCGGACGTCCTGAACGGTGTGCACGCCCTGAGGGTAGGAATTCCGACGACGCCGCGGAGTCGTTTTGGCAAAGATTTAGCCGATGGGCTGGACCACGGGCGTCAGGCCCGTCGGACGGCGACCGGCTCGACCAGACCGAAGCCGCGCACCGGGCGGGCCGTGAGGCGCCGGGTCTCGAAGAGGTCCGAGGACAGCAGGGCGGCGGTCTTGTCGTCGATGATGACGCGGTTGCGGCGGGCCACGGCGGTCAGCCGCGCGGCCATGTTGACCGGCGGGCCGAACACGTCGCCGAGCCGCATGATCACCGACCCGCTCGCCAGCCCGACCCGGACGTCGGGCATCCGCTTGTCGCGACCGATCACCGAGATGATGCCCTCCGCGGTGTCGATGGCCTCCTCGGCGCTCTCGTTGATGAACAGGATCGAGTCGCCGATGCTCTTGATGACCCGCCCGCGGTGCGCGGAGACCACGTCCTGGCAGCGCGACTCGAAGATCTCGATCATGTTGCCGAGCCGGTCCTCGTCGAGGACGTTGGAGAGCGAGGTGAAGGCGACGATGTCGGCGAACCCGACCGTGACCTGGGTGGTGTGCAGATCCTCCTCGTTGGCGCCGAGGGCCTCGACCCGGGCCGCCGCGGCGGCGAGGTGGCGCCGCCAGGCGTAGATCAGCAGCCCCTCGAACGGGCCGTTGACGGCCTCCACCAGCCGCAGGGCGGAGCCCAGACGGCTGCCGGTGGCCTGCTCGCCGGCCTCCATCTCCTCGACCCGGGTGATCAGCGTGGCGACCTCCCAGTCGGCCAGCCGGGCCATCGTCTGCCCGACCGCCCGGGTCAGGTTGACCGCCATGTCGAAGTCGATGGCACCGCTCTCGACGACCTCCGCCACCTGCGACACCGCGCGGGCGTCGGCCCGGGTGAAGGCGACCTCGTTGACCCGCTCGGGGAAGCCGAGGGCACGCCACAGGCGGCGCGCCTGGTCGACGGTGAGGCCGGTCTCGTCGGCCACCTCCCCGGCGGCCAACGCGAAGTCCTCGCCGAGGATCGCGCGCTCGAGCCCCTCCCGGGAGAAGGGCTCCCCGGTCTCAGGACCCATCGTCTCCACGATCGCGCCCCGTCGCGAGCCGGTGCAGCTCGTCGGCGACCAGGAGCTGCACCTCCTCGACCTTGGGGATGTCGTAGAGCTCGACGCGGCCCTGCTCGCTCGCGTCGGACACCACCAGGGTGCCGCAGCCGAAGACCCGGTCGAGGACGCCCACCTCGAAGTCGACGCCGCTGATCCGGTTGAGGGGGATGGTGCGCCCCTCCCGGGCGATGAAGCCGGAGCGCTTCACGAAGCGCCGGTTGGTGAACGTGTAGGACGTCGTCGCCCAGGTCACCACGGGCCGCAGCACGAACCAGCCGAGCAGCGCGGCCGCCACCACCCACAGCAGGATCTTCAGCGGTGCCGCCGCGTCACCGATGGCGCTCAGCGCCAGCAGGAGCAGCGCCACCACCACGATGCCGGTCAGGATCGGCCAGATCAGCGCCTTCGGGTGCGTGCGGGTGGTGACGACGACGTGCTCGCCCTGGTTGAGGAGGCGGTCCGGGAAGGTCACGGTGGTGATCCTCTCAGAGCACGGGCCGGACGTGCACCACATCGCCGGCCGCGACCGTGACCGGTCCGTGCCTCCCGGCGACGACCAGTCCGCCTCCCGGCGCGATCCCGGTCGCCTCGCCCACCAGCGGCTGCCCGCCCGGCAGGTCGACCCGCACGGTCCGCCCCACGGTCGCGCACAGGGCGGTGTACGCCGCGTGCAGCCCCGCCTGCCCTGATTGACCTGCCTGCCCGGATTGACCTGCCTGCCCCGCCTGACCTGACTGGCCCGGCCTGGCCGCCGGCGCGCGCCACGCGTCGTACTCCCGCCGCAGGGAGGTCAGGATCCCGCCCAGCAGCTCGGTCCGGTCGACGTCGACGCCGGCCAGGGCCAGTGAGGTGGCCGACGCCACGGGCAGCTCCGCGCGGGTGGTCGACACGTTGAGGCCGATGCCCAGCACGGCCGCGGGGCCGGTAGGGGTGTCGACCCGCTCGGCGAGCAGGCCGGCGACCTTCTCCTCACCCACCAGCACGTCGTTGGGCCACTTCAAGGCGGCGTCCGCGCCCACCTCGCGCAGCGCCCGCACCACCGCGACCCCGGTCAGCAGCGGCAACCAGGGCCACGCCCCCGGCTCGAGGGCCGGCCGGAGCAGGACCGAGAGCGTGAGCGCCGCGCGGTCCGGCGTCGACCAGGTGCGATCGAGCCGGCCGCGGCCGTCGGTCTGGTGCTCGGCGACGACGACCAGGCCCTCGGCGGCACCGTCCCGGGCCCGGGCGGCCACCAGGGCGTTGGTGGACGGGGCCGCGTCGACGACCTCCACGGCGTACGCCGGCCCCACGAGCCGCCGGACGCGGTCGAGGTCGAGCGGGGGGCGGGCTGAGGGATCTGTCACAGGGTTAGTGTGCCGTCCGGAGGACTAGGTTGACGCAGGTGACCGCTGAAGCGCCCGACGACTCGGGGATCGACATCCACACGACCGCCGGCAAGCTCGCGGACCTCGGGCGGAGGCTGGACGAGGCCGTCCACGCAGGCTCCGCGAAGGCGGTGGAGAAGCAGCACGCCAAGGACCGCAAGACCGCCCGCGAGCGCATCGAGCTGCTCTTCGACGAGGGCTCCTTCGTCGAGCTCGACGAGCTCGCGCGGCACCGGGCCACCGGCTTCGGCCTCGAGGACAACCGTCCCTACGGCGACGGGGTGATCACCGGCTACGGCACCGTCGACGGCCGCCAGGTGTGCGTGTTCTCCCAGGACTTCACGGTCTTCGGCGGCTCCCTCGGCGAGGTCTACGGCGAGAAGATCACCAAGGTAATGGACCTCGCCATCCGGACCGGCTGCCCGATCGTCGGCATCAACGAGGGCGCCGGCGCACGGATCCAGGAGGGCGTCGTCTCCCTCGGCCTCTACGGAGAGATCTTCCGCCGCAACGTGCACGCCTCGGGTGTCATCCCGCAGATCTCGATGATCATGGGCTCCTGCGCGGGCGGGCACGTCTACTCCCCCGCGGTCACCGACTTCACCGTCATGGTCGACGGCAGCTCGGCGATGTTCATCACCGGACCCGACGTCATCAAGACCGTCACCGGGGAGGACGTCACGATGGAGGACCTCGGCGGCGCCCGCACCCACAACACCAGGTCGGGCAACGCCCACTACCTCGGGGCCGACGAGGACGACGCGATCGACTACGTCCGGGCGCTGCTGTCCTACCTGCCGCAGAACAACCTCGACCCGGCACCGACCCAAATCGCCCCCGCCGACGAGTCGGTCACCGACCTCGACCGCTCGCTGGACACCCTGATCCCCGACAGCCCCAACCAGCCCTACGACATGCACGAGGTGCTCACCGCCGTCCTCGACATCGATGCCGAGGGGCAGGGGGAGTTCCTCGAGGTGCAGGCCCTGTTCGCCCCCAACATCCTGGTCGGCTTCGGGAGGGTCGAGGGCCAGCCGGTCGGCGTCGTCGCCAACCAGCCGCTCCAGCTCGCCGGGACCCTCGACATCGACGCCTCCGAGAAGGCGGCCCGGTTCGTGCGGTTCTGCGACGCGTTCAACCTGCCGGTGCTGACCTTCGTCGACGTGCCCGGCTTCCTGCCCGGCACCGACCAGGAGTGGAACGGCATCATCCGGCGCGGCGCGAAGCTCATCTACGCCTACGCCGAGGCCACCGTGCCACTGGTCACCGTGATCACCCGCAAGGCCTACGGCGGCGCCTACGACGTGATGGGGTCCAAGCACCTCGGGGCCGACATCAACGTGGCCTGGCCGAGCGCCCAGATCGCCGTCATGGGCGCCCAGGGTGCGGTCAACATCCTCTACCGCAAGGAGCTGGCCGCAGCCGACGACCCGGACGCCGCCCGCGCCGAGTTCACCTCTCACTACGAGGACACCCTCGCCAACCCCTACATCGCGGCCGAGCGCGGCTACGTCGACGCGGTGATCGCACCGCACGAGACGCGACTCGAGATCGTCCGCTCGCTGCGGCTGCTGCGCACCAAGCGCGCCAGCCTGCCGGCCAAGAAGCATGGCAACATCCCGCTGTGACTGGGGAAGGCGAGCTGGAGCGGACAGGTCAGATTCCCCGGCTCACCGGGGAATCTGGCACTTCTCGGCCATCGCAAAGGCCGAGAAGTGACAAGTTCCCCGGCTCACCGGGGAATCTGGCGGCGCTGGAAGGCCGGTATGACGAGCCGCTGCTGAAAATCGTCAAGGGCGACCCGAGCCCAGAGGAGGTGGCGGCGCTGGTCGCGGTCGTCGCCGCACTCGGTGCCGGCGTTGCCGGCGCTGGGGAGCCCGCTCCCTCGGTGCGCCCGGAGTGGAACGCCCCGCACCGGCTGGTGCGCGGGGCACACGCACCGGGTGCCGGCGGCTGGCGGACCAGCGGCCTGCCCCGCTGAGCGTCCAGGTGGGCCGGGTGTTGCCCCCCGGGGCCGCGCATGATCGGCTGACCCCCATGAACCAGCTGGTGCTCGGCCCGCTCCTGCGTCACGTCGACCAGCACAGCGCCACGATCTGGGTCGAGACCGCTCAGTCCGGTCTGGTCACCGTCACCGCCGGTGAGCACGAGGCGAGCGCCCGTACCTTCGTCGTGCACGGCCACCACTACGCGCTGGTCTGCCTCGACGGGATGGCGAAGGGCACCCAGCACGCCTACGCCGTGACCTTCGACGGCGAGCCGGTCTGGCCGTCGGCCGACTCGGCGTACCCGCCCTCGTTGATCGTGACGCTCGACCACGCCAAGCCGCTCCGGCTGGCGTTCGGCTCGTGCCGCACCTCGGTCGCCCACGACGCCGACGGCAACAACACCCACGGGGTGGACTCGCTGCGCGCCTATGCCCTGCGGATGGCCGGGATCACCGACGGCAGCCACCCCGACGACCCCGACCCCGGGCCGGAGGTGCGCTGGCCCGATCTGGTGCTCTTCCTCGGCGACCAGGTCTACGCCGACGAGACGACGGCGGAGATGCTGGAGTTCATCGAGTCGCGACGAGACATCGCGGAGGAGCCGGGCAAGGAGCTCAAGGACTACCAGGAGTACGCCGAGCTCTACCGGCTGGCCTGGAGCGACCCCGGCAACCGCTGGCTGCTGTCGACGCTGCCGAGCGCGATGATCTTCGACGACCACGACATCCGGGACGACTGGAACACCTCGCAGTCGTGGAAGGACGAGATGGAGGCCACCGGCTGGTGGCACGAGCGGATCGTCTCGGGGCTGGCGTCGTACTGGGTCTACCAGCACCTCGGCAACCTCGACCCCGCCGAGCGTGCCGCCGACCCGGTCTGGGGGCGCATCACCGCCCACGAGGGCGCCGAGGAGTTCGACGCCTCCGCCCTGCTCGACGAGCTCGCCGACCGGGCCGACCAGGAGCCGACGAGCTTCCGGTGGAGCTACGCCCGCGAGTACGGCGAGCAGGCCCGGCTGATCGTGCTGGACTCCCGCGCGGCGCGGGTGCTGGACCCGGAGCACCGCGCGATGCTCGACGACGGCGAGCTCGCCTGGCTCGAGGAGCACCTGCGCGGCGACACCGAGCACCTGGTGATCGGGTCGTCACTGCCGTTCCTGCTGGCGCCGGGCCTGCATCATGTCGAGGCGTTCAGCGAGGCGCTGGCCGGTGGCGCCTGGGGAGGCGGCCGGACGGCGAAGGTCGGCGAGTGGATCCGCCAGACGGTGGACCTCGAGCACTGGGCGGCGTTCCAGCAGGACTTCCAGAAGATCGCGAGGCTTACCTTGTCGGTGGCCCGCGGCGAGCGTGGCCGGGCACCTCGGACCGTCACCTTCCTGGGCGGGGACGTGCACCACAGCTATGTCTCCGAGGCCAGACCGGCGCCGCAGGAGGGGGGTCCGCCGATCAACAGCCGGATCATCCAGGCCGTCTGCTCCCCGATCCGCAACCCGCTGTCGCGGGTCTGGCGGTTCGCGACCGCGGGGCTGGCCTACGGCGTCGCCGCGCCGGTCGGGCATCTGGTCGCCCAGTCGGCCAAGGTGCCCGACGCCCCGATCCAGTGGCGGCTCCTCAAGGGGCCGTGGTTCGACAACAACCTGGCCACCCTGGAGATCGTGCCGGCCGGGCTGCGGATGTGGTGGGCGACCGGGGTCGTCGACGGCGACGACCACGAGCACCCACGGCTGGTGCGGGTGGCCGAGGTGACCGTCGAGTGACGAGCGGCTCGATCACCGATGTGCCCGGTCTGCTGGTCGGTCACGCGCAGCGGGTCGGCGACGGCTGGCTGACCGGCACGACGGTGGTGCTGCCGCCCGAAGAGGGCGCGGTGGGCGGCGTCGACGTTCGCGGTGGTGGTCCGGGCACCCGGGAGACCGACCTGCTTGATCCGCGCAACCTGGTCGATCGGGTCCACGCGGTGGTGCTGACCGGCGGCTCCGCGCTGGGGCTGGCCGCAGTCGACGGCGTCGTCCAGCGGCTGCTGCGCGACGGGACGGGCTTCGCGGTGGACGACCCGCCCCGGCCCGGCCGGGTGGTGCCGATCGTCCCGGCCGCGGTGATCTTCGACCTCGGTCGCGGCGGCGAGTTCGGCGCCCACCCGGACGCGGCGCTCGGCGCCGCGGCGTACGACGCGGCCGGCACGGCGGTGCCCGAAGGCACCGTCGGCGCGGGCACGGGCGCGGTGGCCGGGGGCCTCAAGGGCGGTGTCGGCACCGCGTCGGCGAGCCTGCGCGACGGCACCGTGGTCGGCGCCCTGGTCGTGGTCAACGCGGTCGGCTCGACCATCGACCCGGCTACCGGGGAGCTCTGGGCGGCCCGGTCCTGCCGGCCCGGCGACCTGCCGGCGCTGGGTGCGCCGCACCCCTCCGAGCTCACGGCCCACCGGGCGACGCTGGCGACGGCCCACGCCCCGCTGGCCGGGCAGGCGACCACGCTGGTCGTGCTGGCCACGGACGCGACGCTCACCAAGGCGCAGTGCGCCAGGCTCAGCGGGGCCGGGCACGACGGGCTGGCCCGGGCCATCGACCCGGTGCACACGATGCTCGACGGTGACACGGTCTTCACGCTGGCCACCGGCGGGCGGGGCGCCCCTGACCTGCTGGGCTTCCACGCCCTCTTCGCCGCGGCCGGCACCTGCACGACCAGGGCGGTCGCCCGGGCGATGCTCGCCGCCGACACGGCCGGCGGCGTCGGTTCCTACCGCGACGTGCTGGGGTCGGCACTGAGGACCTGAGCGCCACCGGCCGCTGGATAGGGTCGGCCGGTGACCTTGCTCGTGCTCGCCTCCGCCTCGCCCGCCCGCCTCGCGACCCTGCGTGCCGCGGGCATCGAGCCGGTCGTCATCGTCTCGGGGGTGGACGAGTCCCGGCTGGACGGGCTGCCACCGGCCGAGCTCGCGCTCCAGCTGGCCGAGCTCAAGTGTGCGGCGGTCGCGGAGCGCGACGACGTCCCCGACGACGCGCTGGTGCTGGGCTGTGACTCGGTGCTGGACATCGCCGGTGCGGCGCTGGGCAAGCCCGCCGACGCCGACGAGGCCGTACGCCGGTGGCGCACGATGCGCGGCGGCTCCGGCGTCCTGCACACCGGACACTGCCTGCGGGACCTGGCAACCGGGCACGTGGCCGCGGCCACCGCGTCGACGCGGGTGCACTTCGCTGACCTGAGCGACGCCGAGATCGACGCGTACGTCTCGACCGGTGAGCCCCTGGACGTCGCCGGCGCCTTCACGGTGGACGGGCTGGGCGGCGCGTTCGTCACCCACATCGAGGGCGACCACCACAACGTGGTCGGGCTCAGCCTGCCGCTGCTGCGTGACCTGGTGGCTGAGCTCGGGCACACCTGGACCGACCTGTGGTCGGCCTCAGTGCGTGGGGTCTGACTCGGGCGCTCGCGCCCGCACCGGCTCCTCGACCAGCGGGCGGCGGAACACCAGCCCCCGGAAGGCGAAGAACCGCGCCGCGTTGGCAAGCCCCAGCCCGATCACGTTGGCGGAGACGTTGTCGGAGAGCGGGTCGTCGAAGCCGAGCACGTTGCGGCTGAGGAACAGGCAGGTGATCGGGATGAGCATGGTGATCAGGTTGATCCCCACGAAGGCGGCCAGCCCGCCGTCGGCGTGCCGGGACTCGCGGTGCTGGAACGCCCAGGTCTTGGTGCCGCGGTAGCTGATCACCATGCCCACGGCGTTGGCGAGGACGTAGGCCACCTCGGGCTGCTTGTTGAGCGGCCCGAAGCCCGCCATTCCGAGGCCGTGGACGAGCAGGTTGAAGAGGATCAGGGCCACCACCGTCGCGAGGAAGCCCACAGCCAGGAACCGGCCTACCTCGGCAGCGAACCGCTGCCAGCGCTCTCCCACACCGGCAAGGCTAGCCTGCACCGCCCCGAGGAGGCGCCAGGCTTCACCTTCGGGGCGTCAGGCGCCGAGGTCGCGGAGCTCCGCGGCGGCCGCCAATTCGCTGGGCGTCGGCGCCGAGCGGTCCCCCTCGTCGAGGACCACGCCGGCCTCGTCCACGCCGCCGGACCACCAGCGCCGGAGCTCGAGACCCAGGCGCCGCACCTGTTCGCGGTCGTGCCCGGCCGTCCCGGCCGCCGCCAGGCTCTGCTCGCTGTCCAGCCTGGGCAGCCAGAAGCGCGCGGCAGAGGCGCCGGTGTCCCGACCGTAGGAGACCCGGGGCTCCCGCGCCTCAGTCGCCGGCCTCGACGGGCGGGCGACCGCGACCTCGACGGCGTACTCCTGATGGCCATCGGCCGTCGGGTGGAAGGACTCCCAGACCGGCAGGACCAGGCCGTTGACCTTCGGCGCCGGATCGCAGACCCCGTGCCCGGCGAAGCCGTCGCGGACGTCGACGGCGCCGACACCGGCGTCCTCGGCAGCGGCGCCGATCACCTCGGCCAGCTCGTCGGCCGTCCGGTTCAGCGCGGCGAGCTCCTCCTCGGTGAAGAAGGTCAGCAGCTGGCAGTCGGTGCCCCCGAACAGCCGCGGGTAGGTGGCGACCACCACCTCGGCGTCCCGCGCGGCGGACCGCACGGCTGCGTAGGCACCCCTCAGCCTGCCCGGCAGCACGTCACGGATCACGGCGTTCGCGGTCTCGAGGGCAGCGCCGCTGTCAGCGAGCCACGCCGGTGACGCTGCCGCCCGGATCACGTCGACGAACCCCGCGTCGTTGCCGCCGACGGTCAGGGTGACGAGCTCGGTGTCCGCGTCCAGCACCTCGAGCTGCACACGCAGGAGGTCCGCGACGGTCGCACCCAGGCAGGCCTGGTAGGCCAGGTCGAGTCCGAGCTCGCGCGCCAGGAGCGGCGGGTAGCCGCGGGGCCCGCGGAAGCACACGCCTCGGCCGCCACCCGCGCCGACACCGGCCGAGTAGGAGTCGCCCAGCGCGGCGTACGGCAGGCCCATGCCGATCAGCGTGCCCTACTGCCCTGGCCGACACCAGGGCGGGACATCACTCGACGGGCAGGCCGAGACCGCGCGCGATGAGCATCCGCTGGACCTCCGAGGTGCCCTCACCGATCTCGAGGACCTTGGCGTCACGGTAGAAGCGCGCGACGGGGTACTCCTCCATGAACCCGTAACCACCGAACACCTGGGTCGCGATCCGGGTCGCGGTCACGGCCGACTCGGTGGCGTAGAGCTTGGCGACCGAGGCCGCGTGCTTGAAGTCCTTCATCGGCACCGGGTGACCGGCTTCCATGGCGTCGCGCATCGCGGCCGCCTTGTAGGTCAGCAGCCGGGAGGCGTCGAGCATCACCTGCAGGTCGGCGATCTGGAAGGCCACCCCCTGCTTGCGACCGATCGGTCCGCCGTAGGTCTGCCGCTCCCCGGCGTAGGCCACGCTCGCGTCGAGCATCGCCTGCAGGCAGCCGACCGCGAGCGCCGCGATGGCGACCCGGCCGTCGTCGAGGGTCGCCAGGAACTGGGCGTAGCCGCGGCCGCGCTCGCCGAGCAGGTGGTCCTCGGGGACACGGACGCCGTCGAAGCTGAGCGGGTGCGTGTCCGAGGCGTGCCAGCCGAGCTTGTCGTAGGCCTTCTCGGCGGTGAAGCCGGGCGTGCCCGACGGCAGGATGATCGCGGAGATCTCGGGCCGCCCGTCCTCGCGCTCGCCGGTGCGCGCGGTCACGGTCACCACGCTGGTGATCTCCGAGCCCGAGTTGGTGATGAACTGCTTGGCGCCGTCGACGACCCACTCGCCGCCGTCGAGGACAGCCTTGGTGCGGGTGGCGCCGGCGTCGGAGCCCGCGCCCGGCTCGGTGAGCCCGAAGCCGGCGAGCGTCGTCCCGGCGACCAGGTCGGGCAGCCAGCGCTGCTTCTGCTCCTGGGTGCCGTAGGTCAGGATCGGGTTGATGCCGAGCCCGACGGCCGCCTCGAGGGTGATGCCCATCGACTGGTCGACGCGACCGATCTCCTCGATCGCGACGCAGAGGCTGGTGAACCCGCCGTCCTCGCCGCTGAGACCGGCGCCGCCGAACTCCTCGGGCGCGGTCAGCCCCATCAGGCCGAGCTTGCCCATCTGCTGGACGACGTCGGTCGGGAAGTGGTGCTCGCGGTCCCACTGCGCGGCGAACGGCGCGATCTCGGCCTCGGCGAAGTCACGCACCGTGCGGCGGAACTCCTCGTGCTCACGGGACAGCTCGAAGCTCAGGATCGACATGAGCACCATGGTAGCCCGCGCGGTTAGCGTTTGTTAACCTCGCGACTGTGCCCGGGCTCAGCCGCAGGTGTCGCAGACGCCGGTGGACGGCAGCGCCATGAAGCAGGTCGGGCAGGTCTTGATCGGGACGTCGACCTTGTGGGGGCGGCGCTCCCGCACGACCTTGGCCCGGGTGGCGGCCAGTGCGAGCACCGCCTCGCCACCGTCGGCCGGGGCCGACCCGGCCCATCGGTAGCACTCCAGCCTGGACTGGGCGGCGTGCTGCTCGCGCTGCTGGGTGTCGGCGATCGGGCCGAGTCCGGCGACCGACAGCACCTCGTCGTAGCTCTCCCCCACCTGGCCGTCGTGCTTGCGCACCACGAGCGCGGTCAGCGGCGGTTCCTCGGACCGGTGGCACAGGTGCACGACCGGCCCGAGCACCGCGTTGATCCAGTTCCGCTGGTCCTGGCTGGTGTGGATCCGCGACCTCGCCTGGACCTGTTCGGCGAGCTCGCCGTGCCGGATCACGGCCTGGTAGGTGCTCGCGACCTCGCTGAGGATCTCGTGGGCGACCAGCGCCCACTCCTTCAGCGCGATGGCCTTGGAGGTGGGAGTCCCACCGGGCTCGTGCCAGAAACCGCGGAGCTCCGTCGAAGGGGACATGTTCGCAGCATACGGACGAGCGGCCGGGTCTGCGTCGGGGCGGTTGCCGAGGCTGGGCATCACAGCTAGAGGTAGAGGCCGGTGGCCGAGTCGCCGAGCCGGTCGGCGGCCACGGCGTGCACGTCGCGCTCCCGCATCACCAGGTAGACCTCGCCGTGCACCTCGACCTCGGCCTTGTCCTCGGGGTCGAAGAGCACGGTATCGCCCACCTCGATCGACCGGGCGTTCGGCCCAACGGCGACCACGGCGGACCACGCCAGCCGGCGGGCTCCCATCGCGGCGGTCGCGGGGATCACGATGCCCCCGGCGGAGCGCCGCTCGCCGGCGTCGCGGTCGAGACCGACCAGGACCCGGTCGTGCAGCATCTTGATCGGGCGATGCTCGGACACCGGCGTCAGCGGGTGATCCTGCGGATCAACGCGAGCACCGCGATCACACCGACGACGCCACCAGCGACCTTGAGGATGTTGTCGGTGCGGGGCGAGCCGTCCGGCGCCAAGAAGTGCGCCTTGAAGGAGGTGATCTCGCGGTTGACGATCGTCTTCGGGTTGGCGCGGTGCGCGAGCTGGTCGATGGTGTCCGCGAGGCGCTCGCGGGTGGCCTCGATCTCACGCTCGAGGGACGACAGTTCGCTGGTCACGCGGGAAGGCTACCAACGGCCGCCGCCGGGTCGAACCCGAAGGGC
>JBDSLK010000048.1:0-23639 GCA_039916425.1 Nocardioides sp. | reverse complement strand
GACGACGTGCTCCCTCACGGTGTCGCAGCGGTCCGGAACATCCTCGCGGTCGAGTGAATGGCGCCCGGGTGCCTGGGAGGCCCCCCGTAGCGTGGCGGCATGGAACTCACCGGCGCCCGTGTCCTGGTCTGCGGCGCGAGTGGCGCCCTCGGCGGCGCCACCGCACGCGCCCTCGTGGCGGCCGGCGCCCACGTCGTCGCGGCCGGGCGCGACGAGCAGCGGGTGCGCGCCGTCGCCGCTGACTGCGGCACCCCGCCGGTCACCTTCGACGTGGTCGACGCCGAGTCCTGCCGGGACGCCGTCGCCGCCGCTGCGGAAACGCTCGGAGGTCTCGACGGCCTGGTCGTGACCGTGGGCGCCCCGGGGTTCGGACGGGCGCTGGACCTCGACGCCGCCGTCGCCGAGGAGCTCTTCGCCGTCAACACCCTGGGTCCGATGACCCTGGTCCGCGCCGCGGCCCCGGTGCTCGCCGAGGGCGGGTTCGTCGCGGTGTTCTCCGCGATCCTCGCCGACCAGCCGACCGCACAGATGGCCGACTACTCCGCCGCCAAGAGCGCCCTGTCCGCCTGGCTGCACGTGCTGCGGCGCGAGGAGCGCCGCCGCTTCTCGGTGATCGACGTCCGCCCGCCGCACCTCGACACCGGCCTCGAGACCCGCGCCCTGGCGGGCGAGCCGCCCCGGCTGCCTCCGCCCTTCCCCTCCGACAAGGTGGTGGACGCGGTGCTGCGCGCCATCCGCGAGGGCCGGCACGAGGTCGTCTGGGACCAGGGCGAGAAGGATCTCGTGGTTCGCTGAGGGGGCCTCAGTAGGCTGAGGACATGCAGATCCAACGCTCCGTCGAGACCCCTGCGAGCCCCACCGCCGTCTTCGCCTACCTCAGCGACTTCACCACGACCACCCAGTGGGACCCCGGCACGGTGCGGACCACCCGGGTGTCCGGCGACGGCGGTGTCGGCACGACGTACCACAACGTGTCGAAGTTCGCCGGACGCGAGACCGAGCTGACCTACGAGGTCACCGAGCACCAGCCCGACACCCGGTTCGCGCTTCGCGGCGAGAACAAGACCGTCATCGCCCACGACACCATGGAGATCGTCCCGGCCGGCACGGGCTCCCGGGTCACCTACACCGCCGACTTCGAGTTCAAGGGCTTGGTGAAGTACGCCGCCCCGCTGCTCGGTCCGGCCTTCAAGAAGCTCGGCGACGAGGCCGAGCGCGGGCTCCGCGAGGCCTTCGCGACGCTATGACCCGCTGGCTCTTCGGCGACCAGCTCGGGCCACACTTCGTCGAGGACCACCTCGCGGGCGGCGGCCGGGTGCTGATGGTGGAGTCCCGCCGGGTCTTCGCCCGGCGGCCCTACCACCGAGCCAAGGCCCACCTGATCCTCTCCGCCATGCGCCACCGCGCCGAAGAGCTGGGGGACGCCGTCGACTATGTCGCCTCGCCGACGTACGCCGCCGCGGTGCGCGCCGCGGGCGGCCCGCTCCAGGTGGTGCAGCCCACCTCCCATGCCGCCGTCGCCCTGGTGACCCGGCTGTCGGCCGAGGTGGACATCGAGCAGCTGCCCGCCCGGGGTTTCGTCACCAGTCGTGACGACTTCTCCCGCTGGGCGCAGGGTCGCGGCGACCGGCGGCTGCTGATGGAGAACTTCTACCGTGACGCCCGTCGGCGCCACGGGGTGCTGCTCGAGGACGACGGGAAGCCGGCCGGGGGGCGCTGGAACTTCGACGCCGACAACCGGGAGCCGCCGCCACGCGGTGCCCGCACCCTCGGTCTCGACGACCCGGTCTGGCCCGTCGAGGACGAGATCGACGAGCGGGTGCGTGGCGACCTCGACGCCTGGGAGCGCGACGGGGACGTCACCTTCGTCGGCCGGGACGGGCCGCGCCGGTTCGCCGCGACCCGCGCCGAGGCGCTGGCCGTGCTCGACCACTTCGTGACCCATCGGCTGCCCGCCTTCGGTGCCCACGAGGACGCCATCCTCGAGGGCGACCCGTGGATGGGCCACTCGCTGCTGTCCGCCCCCCTCAACCTCGGGCTGTTGGACCCCGTAGAGGTCGTGGCGCGAGCCGAGGCGGCGTACCGCAGCGGCGAGGCGCCGCTCGCCTCGGTCGAGGGGTTCGTCCGCCAGGTGATGGGGTGGCGGGACTACGTGTGGCACCTCTACTGGCACCTCGGTGAGGACTACCGGCACCGCAACGCGTTGGAGGCGACCGGCGAGCTCCCCGACTGGTTCGCCCGGCTGGACGGCTCGGCGACCAGCGCCCGCTGCCTCGCGCACGCACTGGACGGGGTCGCGGAGCACGGCTGGGTGCACCACATCCCACGGTTGATGGTGCTCGGCAGCTACGCCCTCCAGCGGGGCTGGTCTCCCGAGCGGCTGACCGACTGGTTCCACCGGAGCTTCGTGGACGGCTACGACTGGGTGATGGTGCCCAACGTGGTCGGGATGTCCCAGCACGCCGACGGCGGCGTCCTGGCGACGAAGCCCTACACCTCCGGCGGCGCCTACCTGAACACGATGAGCGACCACTGCGGAAGCTGTGCGTTGAACCCCCGCAAGCGGGTCGGCGACGACGCCTGCCCGTTCACGGCCGGCTACTGGTGGTTCCTGGACCGGCACCGCGATACCTTCGCCGGCAACCACCGGATGGCGCGCGCGGTGAAGGGCCTCGACCGGCTCCGCGACCTCGATGAGCTGGTGGCGCAGGAGGAAGCCCGGGGCTCAGCGGCCCCCTGAGGACGCCTGGCTACGGTGGGGACATGGCCAGTCTCTCTCTCACGGTGTCCCGCGGTCTCGACACCCTGCTCGACCGCACCGTCGCTCCCGGGTTCAGCGCGATCGGCCCGGCCGTCCGGCGACGGCTGCCCGGCTGGCCGGCCGACCCGGCGCGCGGTGCCCTGACCGGGTCGGTGGCGGCGGTCACCGGCGCCACGTCCGGCCTGGGCCTGGCCGCTGCGGAGGGCCTGGCCCGCCTCGGCGCCCGCGTCCACCTCGTGGTCCGCGACACCGCGAAGGGCGAGCAGGTCCGCACCGAGATCCTCGGCCGGGTCCCGTCCGCCGACCTGGTCGTCGACCGCTGCGACGTGGCCGACCTCGACGACGTACGCCGCTTCGCCGCCGAGGCGGATCTCGACCGTCTCGACGTGCTCGTCCACAACGCCGGGGCGATGCCGCCCGAGCGCACCGAGTCGCCCCAGGGCCACGAAATGACGATGGCGCTGCACGTGCTCGGGCCGGTGCTGATGACCGACCTGCTCCGGCCCGCCCTTGCCGCCGCCGGCCCCGACGGGGCCCGGGTGGTGCTGGTGACCTCCGGCGGGATGTACGGCCAGCGGCTGCGCGCCGACGACCCGGAGTACCGCCAGGGCGACTACTCCCCGACCACGGCCTACGCCCGCAGCAAGCGCGCCCAGGTCGAGCTCCTGCCGGTGCTGGTGCGCCGCTGGTCCGGGGACCGGATCCGGGTCGATGCGACCCACCCCGGGTGGGCCAACACCCCCGGCGTGGAGACCTCGCTGCCGCTCTTCCACAAGCTCAGCGGCCCGTTCCTGCGCGACGCCGTCAGCGGCGCCGACACGACCGTCTGGTTGGCCGGCACCCACCCCGTCGAGACCGGCCTACTCTGGCACGACCGGCGCCCGCGGCCGACGCACCTGATGCGCAAGACCCGCACCGGCGGCGCCGAGCGCGAGCTGATGTGGGAGTGGACCCTGGCGCAGACCGGCCTCAGCCCGAGCTGACTCCTCCGCGGCCGGCCCCTCCGCAGGCCAGCACCTCCCCAGGCTGGCCCCCCTCGGTACGCTGGGCACCTCCGTAGGCTGGGTGGGTGTCGTCCGCCGCCCGCCTGCTCTCCCCGCGCTACTGGGGCGTGCACCTCCTCGCGCTGGTGCTGGTCGGAGCGGCCGGGTGGCTGGGTTTATGGCAGCTCGACGCGTGGCAGACGCGGCGGGCGGCCGATACGGTCGACCTGAGCCAGGTCGCGCCGGAGCAGTTGGCCGCGGTGCTCGGCGCCGACGACCCCTTTCCCGGTGACAAGGTCGGCCAGCCCATCGTCGTCGCGGGCACCTGGCTGCCCGAGGCGACCTTCTCGGTCTCCGGGCGGACCGGCGGACCTGGGGGGGACGAGGGCTCCTGGATGGTCACCCCGCTGCTGGTCGACGGGGGGGACGCGGCCCTGCTGGTCGTGCGCGGCTGGATCGCCGACCCGGGCACCGCCGCGGCCCCGCCGACGGGTGCCGCCGAGCTGGTCGGTTGGCTGCAGCCGTCCGAGGGCTCCGTCGTGCCGGACCCCGACCCCGACGACGACGTGCTCCCGGCCCTGCGCGTCGCCGACGCCGCGCAACGCCTCGACCGCGACCTCTACGGCGCCTACGCCGTCGTCGCCGACGAGGTGGCTCCCGGCGGCTTGCCCGCCGGCGAGCGCGCCACCAACCCGGGCACCGCCGGACTGGTGCCGGCCACTCCCGCCGAGCTGCCCGAAGCCGGCCGCTTCACCGCGGTCCGCAACCTGCTCTACGGCATCGAGTGGTGGGTCTTCGGCGCCTTCGCCGCCTTCATCTGGTGGCGCCACCTGCGCGACCTCCGCGAAGGCTGGGAGGCCCAGGAGCAGACCACTCGATCGGTGCCCGGGGACGGTGAGGACGGCCGACCGCTCACCGACGGTCACGCCGTACGCTCGGAGTCGTGAACGCCGCCCTCACCCGCTACCGCGTCATGGCCACCGTCGTGGGGGTGCTCCTGATCGTGCTGATCCTGGTCGGCGTGCCCCTCGCGAACTTCGACGGCACCGGAATGTGGGGCGTCCTCCCCAGCACCCCGGACGTGTGGCCGGTCGGCTCCACCGCCCACGACGTCGGCGAGGCGATCACGACCTACCTCGGTGTCGCGCACGGGTGGCTCTACATGATCTTCTTGGTGACCGCGTTCATGCTGGCCCGCAAGGCCCGCTGGGACCTGGTGTTCACCCTGGTGACCCTGGTCTCCGGCACCATCCCGATCCTCTCCTTCTGGGCCGAGCACCGGGCCACCGCGCGGGTCCGCGCCGAGCACGACGTGTGACCGTGCGGGATAGTCCACTGCGTTCGGCAGGTCCGGGAGCCCTCCAGGCATGCCGATTGCTGTGGACTATCCCGAAGGGGGCGTAGGTGACGACCGCATTCGTGCTGGGGGGCGGCGGGGTCCTCGGGGCCGTCGAGGTCGGGATGTTGCAGGCCTTGCTGGAGCGGGGGATCGTGCCCGACCTGGTGCTGGGGACCAGCGTGGGGGCGCTCAACGGGGCGCTGGTCGCGAAGGACCCCACCGTCGGGGTAGTCGACCGGCTGCTGGAGCTGTGGCGCGGGGCCGGAGCGTCGCGGGAGGTGTACGGCGACCGCCCGTTGCGGACCGTGCGGCGCGCGGTGTCCTCGCGGACCCACATCTACTCGGCCGCACCCCTCACGGCGCGCCTGCGCGAGGAGCTCGGTGAGCTGACCTTCGAGGACCTGCCGGTGCGCTTCCAGGTCTGCGCGTCCAGCATCGAGCGTGCCGCCGAGCACTGGTTCGACTCCGGCCCGGTCGTCGAGGCGGTGGTCGCGAGCGCCGCGGTGCCCGGCCTGCTGCCGCCGGCCCGGGTGGGCGACGAGCACTACCTCGACGGCGGCATCGTGAACTCGATCCCGCTCGGCCGCGCCGTCGAGCTGGGGGCCACCCGCGTCTTCGTGCTCCAGGTGGGCCGCATCGACCGGCCGCTGGCGGTGCCCACGAAGCCCTGGGAGGTCGCCCGGGTCTCCTTCGAGATCGCCCGCCGGCACCGGTTCAACCGGGAGCTCGCCGCGCTGCCCGCCGGCGTGGAGGCTCACGTGCTGCCCGCCGCGGGCACGTCGAGCCGCGACGACTCGCTCTTCGCCTACCGCGACTTCTCCCGGGTGCAGGCCAAGATCGAGGCGACGTACGACGCGTGCGTCGGCTACCTGGAGTCTCGGCTCTCGAAGGAAGACAGGTCGTGAGCGTCCACCTGTTCCGCCGCCTGGTGCTCGCGCCTGCGGTGGTGGTGCTGGCCGTGCTGCTCTGGGTCACCGGGCCGCTGTGGCTGATCCTGGCGGCCGCCGTCTCCCCGGTGCTGCCCGGCCGCTGGCGTGCGCTGCGGCTGATGTGGCTGGCGATCTTGTACTTCACCTGCGAGGCGCTGCTGCTGGTGGTGCTGTTCGGTCTCTGGCTGGCGGCCGGGTTCGGGCGGCGGATCAGGACGCCGTACTTCGAGGGCATCCACTACGACCTGGTGCAGGGCCTGCTCTGGCTCTTCGTCAGCGAGGCCCGCCGGGTGCTCAACCTGACCATCGAGACGGTCGGGCCCACCCCGGACGCGCACCCGGGCCGGCCGATCCTGGTGTGCTGCCGCCATGCCGGTCCCGCCGACTCCTTCACGCTGATCCACGCCCTGATGCACGACTACTCGCGCGAGCCGCGGGTCGTGCTCAAGGACACGCTGGCCTGGGACCCGGCCATCGACGTGATCCTGCACCGGATCCCGGCCCGCTTCATCTCCCCCGACCCGGCGGCGGGGGAGGACCTCGAGAGCCAGATCTCCGCTCTCGCGTCGGGTCTGGACGGGAACGACGCCTTCGTGATCTTCCCCGAGGGCAGCAACTTCACGCCCGCGCGGCGAGAGCGCGGGATCCAGCGGCTGCGCGCGCTGGGCCTGGAGCGGATGGCGGTGCGGGCGGAGCGGATGACCAACGTGCTGGCGCCGCGGCCGGGAGGCTTCCTCGCGGCCTTGGACGCTGCGCCGGACGCCGACGTCGTCCTGGTGGCCCACACCGGTCTCGACCACCTGCTGACGGCCCGCGACCTGTGGCGCGAGCTGCCGATGGACAAGCGGATCGTGATGCGGTGGTGGACGGTGTCCCGCGACGACCTCCCGGCCGACCGGGAGGCCCGTATCGACTGGCTCTTCGACTGGTGGGAGCAGATCGACGCCTGGATCGGCGAGCAGGCCCCCGAGACGCAGCAGGAGCCCGGAGGCGTGGCCCCGGGCTCCTGAACTGGGAAGGCTACTTGTGGTCGGGGTCCACGTCGACGACGTCGGCCGGGTCGTCCGGTGTGGTGACCGCGTGCGGCGACTCGACGGCGTCGGACATCGCCTCGTCGGGACCGGCCCCACCCGGGTCGTCACCGGCCACGGCGGCCTGGCCCGGGAGCGGGTCGTTGAGGGGGTCGGCGAGCCCGTCGGTGGGCGACGGAACGCGCACCGGCGCGGGCGCCGGGGGCACATAGGAGGACTCCCAGTTGTCGGTGGCCTGGCGGTCGCGGAACGACTTGGCGACGTACCCGGCCACGGCCAGCAGACCGGTGAGGAGCAGGAGCTTCTTGAGCTTGGAGCCCTGGGGCTCGGGCTCCTCGCCCTTGAGCCGGGCGATCTTCGCGGCGGCGAGGTCCTTGCCGGACGAAGCCTGCTCGACGGCGATAGCGCGACCCTCGGCGGCCTTCTCACGGGCGACCGCGGCAGCGGCGGCACCCTTCTCGGCGGCGATGGCGCGACCCTCCGCGGCCTTCTCGGCGGCGTACGCCCGACCGTCGGCGGCCTTCTCCGCAGCGATGGCGCGGCCCTGGTCGAGCAGCGGCACCGCGCGGTCGCGGGCGTCGCTGAGCACCGGACCGGCGGTCTCCTTGGCCGACTCGTAGGCCGACTCGAGGGACTCCAGTGCCGACTCGGCGAGCTCGGTCGCGTGGTCGATGAACGTCTTCTTCTTGCCGAAGCGCATGTCTGGCTTCCTCTCCTGGGAACGACGCAGGCCTCCATCTCACCACGGATCGTCGACGGCCTGCCAGGGTGGTCCCCGCCTCAGCGCAGGCGCTCACCCCTGCGGGTGAGGAGGGCCGCCAGGCGGCGTACGACGTGGCGCGACGGCGCCCGTCCTAGGGGCACGTGGGAGGATCTGGGTTAGCACCGAGCACGCATCCCACCGCGAAAGGCACCTGATGTCCGACATGAAGGCCACCCTGAAGACCAACCTGGGTGACATCGCCATCAACCTCCTGCCCAACCACGCCCCCAAGACGGTCGAGAACTTCGTCGGGCTCGCCGAGGGCTCCAAGGACTACCGCGACGACGCGGGCCGCTCGGGGGAGCGCTACTACGACGGCCTCGGCTTCCACCGGGTCATCTCCGGCTTCATGATCCAGGGCGGCTGCCCGCTCGGCACCGGCACCGGCGGCCCGGGCTACACCTTCGTCGACGAGTTCCACCCCGAGCTCCAGTTCGACCGGCCCTACCTGCTCGCGATGGCCAACGCCGGTCCGGGCACCAACGGCTCGCAGTTCTTCGTGACCGTCGGTGCCACGCCGCACCTCAACAACAAGCACACCATCTTCGGTGAGGTGGCCGACCAGGCGTCGCGCGACGTCGTCGACGCGATCGCCGCGACGCCGACCGCTGGCGGCGACCGGCCGCGCACCCCGGTGGTCATCGAGTCGGTCCAGATCGACCGTTCCTGATCGACCTCGAGCCGACCACGACGACTGCCACGCGCCGATGACCGAGCAGAGCGAGCCCCTCGGTGCCGCCACGGGCGTGCCCACCTGCTACCGACACCCCGACAGGGAGACCTACATCTCCTGCCAGCGGTGCGGGCGACCGATCTGCCCCGACTGCATGCTCGACGCCGCCGTCGGGTTCCAGTGCCCGCACTGCGTGGCCGAGGGCGCGAAGACCACCCGCTCGGGACGCACGGCGTACGGCGGCATCCGGCCCAGCAACCCGGGACTGACCTCGAGCGTGATCATCGGGATCAACGCGGTGGTCTGGCTCGCGGTGGTGGTGACCGGCGGCAGCTCGAGCCGGCTGGTCGAGGTGCTCGCGCTGAGGGCCAACGGGCTCTGCGTCGTGCCGGGGCAGGGTGGCTTCGAGGTGCCCTCGTCGGTCTGCACGGTCCAGGGTGGCACCTACTGGCCCGGCGTCCTGGACGGCGCGGTCTGGCAGCTGCTCACGAGCGCGTTCCTGCACGTGGAGATCTGGCACATCGGCTTCAACATGCTGGCGTTGTGGATCCTCGGCCCGCAGCTGGAGCTGGCGATCGGCCGGCTGCGGTTCGTGGCGCTCTACCTCGGCTCGGCACTGGCGGGCTCGGCCCTGGTCTACTGGGCCTCCCCGGAGTACCAGTCGACGCTCGGCGCCTCGGGCGCGATCTTCGGGCTGATGGCGGCGCTGCTGGTGGTGGCCTTCAAGGTGCGCGGCGACGTGCGCGGCGTGCTGGTCTGGGTCGGCATCAACGCGGCGATCACGGTGGTCGGCCGCGGGTTCATCTCCTGGCAGGGTCACCTCGGCGGCTTCCTGGGCGGGCTCGCGATCGCCGCGATCCTGGTCTACGCTCCCCGCGAGCGCCGGGCGCTGGTGCAGGTGGCCGGGGTCGGATCGGTGCTGCTGGTGGTGCTGCTGGCGATCGTCGCCCGGACCGTCGCGTTGTCCTGACGGCTCTCAGCGGGCAACGCTGGCGTAGCTCAGGTCGAGCAGGCCGTCGTACGCCGGGGCGGTGAGGACCGTCTGTGTCGAGAGGTCCCAGCCGACGCCGATCGCGGGGTTGGCGGCGTCGGAGCGGTAGCGGGCGACGTAGCCGTCGAGCTCGAGGGCGGTCAGCAGCCCCCCCTGGAGGCCGATGCCGGAGATGACGTAGGGCTGGGGGAACGGCACGCCCTGGAGGGTGACGGAGTTGCCCTCGCACTTGATGCCAGTGGTCGAGATGATCCGCTGTCCCTGCACCGTGACCGCCTCGGCGCCCCCGGTCCACAGCGCGTTGACCACCGCCTGGATGTCCTGCTGGTGCACGACGAACCGGTTGAGGTCGACGTTGGTGGCGTTGATGTCGTCGACGGGGGCGTCGGACAGCACGATCGTCACGGCGGCCCCGGTCACCGGTTCGAGCCCGGCGTCGTCGCTGACAGCGGCGGCCTGGCGCTGGATCCGGGAGACCTTCTTGTCGCGGACCGTCTGGGTCAGCGACTCGACCTCGGCCGAGATCTCGGCGACCCGGGCCTGCTGGCCCTGGACCCGACGGCTCTCCCCGGACACCAGCGAGGCCAGGTCGGTGTAGCGCCCGGGACGCAGGTCGGTGCCGCCGGAGCTGTTCTCACTGATGATGAGCAGGCCGGCGCCGATGAACAGGACCAGCGCGGTCCCGACCCGCCACGGGCTGGGCCGGCGCAGAGCACGGCCGGGGCTCGGGTGGTCGATAGGCGGCATGGCACTACGCTAATGGAGCCTGCAAGCAGCCGGACGCCTGTCCGACGCCCGTCCGATCACCGCCAGGAGTGCACGTGCCGAAGTCCCCCGCCAAGCAGGAGTACGCCGACACGACCACGGCGCCGCTCTTCTCCCCGCGGTTCGTCATCGCGCTGCTCCTGATGATCCTCGGCGTCGCCTGGATCGTCTTCTACTACGTCGTGGTGCGGGTCGACCCGACCGTCATCCCGGCCCCCAAGGCGGGTGGCCCGAAGGTCTTCGAGACGCTGACCGACCTCAAGGGCGTCAACTGGAACTACGTAGGCGGCTTCGCGCTGATGTTCCTGGGGCTGGGTCTGTGCGCCCACCCGAAGACCCCGCTCGGCCGTGGCCAGGGCGTGGTGGTCGGGATGCTCGGCTGCTTCCTGGTCGGCCTCGTGTGGATCTGCACCTTCTACGTCGTCAGCGACGACCCGTCGGCCCTCCCGGTCATCAACGACCTCGGCCAGTACAACCTGCTCGTCGGCATCGCCTTCATGGCCGTGGGCTTCACCTTCGCCACCCGCTGGGAGTGAGAGTTCTCCACACCTGTGCACTCACTTGGGGATAACTACACGAGTGTAGTTCTGCACAGGACTTGTCCACAGTGTGGAAACTCCCGGCGACCGCTATGGGCTCGGCGGAACCGACGGGCTCACCGTCGGGACCTCGGTAGGCACCGTCGCGGTCGGCGTCGGCGTCGGCTTGGGCTTCTCGTAGTCCGACACCTCGATGCTGATGGACGTGCCCTCGGGCTGGGCGCTCCCAGCGGCCGGGTTCTGCCGGATCACGGTGCCCTTCGGCTGGGTCGTGTCGGTGGTGCGGAACACCACGACGTCGAAGCGCGCGTTGCGCAACGTGGAGGTGGCCTGCTGCTCGGTCATCCCGACCACGTCCGGCACCTGCTCGGGGCCGTCGGAGAAGAACATCGTCACCGTGGCTCCGTCCTGCACGTTCTCCCCGGCCGCGGGGTCGGTCTCGAGCACCTGTCCGGCCGGCTGGTCGGACTCCCGCTCCTGCGGGGTCACCTTCAGGCCCGCTCCTTCGAGGACGGCCCGGGCGGCCTCGCGCTGTTGCCCGACCACGGACGGGACGGCCACCTCAGGACGGCCCACCGAGACCACGAAGTCGACCTCCGACCCGCCGGCGACGAACTCGTCGCGGTTGGGTTCTTGTGAGATGACCCGGTCCAGCTCGACGTCGTCGCTGGACTCGCGATCCACGTTGCCGACGACCAGCCCGGCGTCGCCGATGGCCTTGCGGGCCTGCGTCTCGCTCTGGCCGATCAGGTTGGGGACCCGGGTGTCGTTGGTGGGCTGCTGCTCGAAGGCCTTCGGCAGCAGGTAGACCGCTGCGGCGACCAGGGCGACCAGAAGGAAGCCGAGCAGGAAGTACAGCCCGGCCCGGCTGGGCCGGTCGTCGTCCTCGTCGGGGCGGCGGCTCGCCGCGACGATCGCCGGGGCGAGGGTGGTGCCGTCCCGGTCGTCGTCGTAGCGGCTGGTGGGCAGCACGGTGGTCATCGAGGTCGCGATCGCCGGGGCCTGGACGGGCCTACCGGTGAGGTAGCGCTCGATGTCGGTGCGCATCGCGGCGGCGGACTGGTAGCGGTCCTCGACCCGCTTGGCCAGCGCCTTCATCACGATGGCGTCCATCTCGGGCGGGATCTCGGTGTCGAAGTCCGACGGCGGCTGGGCCGGCTCCCGCACGTGCTGGTAGGCGACCGCGACCGGGCTGTCGCCCAGGAAGGGAGGCCTGCCGGTCAGCAGCTCGTAGAGCAGGCAGCCTGTGGAGTAGACGTCGGAGCGGGAGTCCACGGTCTCGCCGCGGGCCTGCTCGGGGGAGAGGTACTGCGCGGTGCCGACCACGGCGGCCGTCTGCGTCATCGACGACGAGGCGTCGGAGACCGCACGGGCGATGCCGAAGTCCATCACCTTCACGTCGCCCGACGGCGTCAGCATCACGTTGCCGGGCTTGATGTCGCGGTGGATGATCCCCGCGCGGTGGCTGTAGTCGAGGGCGGCGAGCACGCCGGAGGTGATCTCCAGGGCGCGCTCGGGCAGGATCTTGCGGCCCTCGCGGACGATGTCGCGCAGCGTGCGACCGGCGACGAACTCCATCACGATGTAGGGCTGGGCCACGCCCTCGCCGTTCGGGCCGTCGGTCGGCGCCCACTCCTGGCCGGTGTCGTAGACGGCCACGATCGAGGGATGGTTCAGCGAGGCCGACGACTGCGCCTCGCGTCGGAAGCGGGCCTGGAAGGTCGCGTCGCTGGCCAGGTCGGTGCGCAGCCGCTTGACCGCGACCGCCCGCCCCAGGCGCTGGTCGACGCCCTTGCGCACCTCGGCCATGCCGCCTCGGCCGAGCACCTCGCCCAGTTCGTAGCGGCCGCCGACGACAGTGGGCTCGCGGTCGGTCATTTCTTGCCCTTGCCCTTCCCGTTGTCCTTGCCCTTGCCGGGCTGCTCCTTGCCCGGGTCCCCGGCGCCGCCGGTCGGCGCCGGTCCCCAGGAGGTGACCGTGACGGCCGTGCCGGCCTCGAGCACCCCGGTCGGCGCGACGCCCTCGACAGTGCCAGCACGCTGGTCACCCGGGTTGGGCGTCGCCGCCACGGTGACGTCGAGGCCGAGCCCGCTGAGCTCGCGCTGGGCCTGGAGGGCCGGCTCGCCCACGTAGTCGGCCGCCGCCACCCGCACGCCGACGGGGGCCTTCGACGACGCCTCGGCCGAGGGTCGTGGGGGATCCGCGACAGGGCCGTCCGGGGGCCCGGAGTCGCCCAGGGTGGCGACCAGCAGCGCGACCAGGAGCACGGCGGCGACCGCACCCGCGGCGACCCACCAGCGCCACCACCACGGGGTCGGGCCCGGCGCGGCGGAGTACGCCGGCACGGGTGGTAGCTGCCGGGTGACCGGATCGGGGTCCAGCACCCGGGTCGGTGCGGGCGCAGGCGCGGGGGCGGCCGGCGCGCGACCTTGGCCGGTGGCGGCCAGGGCGGCCGTAAGCGCGGCGGCGTCGGGGTAGCGGTCGGCCGGGTCCTTGGCCAGCGCCCGGTGGACGACGACGGCGAGGTCGGCCGGCACGCTCGGCGGCAGGTCGGGGACGGGGTCGCGCAGGTGAGCCAGCGCGGTGCCGACCGGGGTGTCCGCGGCGAACGGGCGCCGGCCGGTCAGGCACTCGTGGGCGACCACCCCGAGGGCGTAGACGTCGGCGGCCGGTCCCGCCGTCTCACCGCGGGCCTGCTCGGGGGCGAGGTAGAACGGCGTGCCGAGCACGGTCCCGGGCTGGGTCACCGCCACGCTGTCAGCCGCCCGGGCGATGCCGAAGTCGGTGATCTTGACCCGTCCCTCGGGGGTGACCAGGAGGTTGGCGGGCTTGACGTCGCGGTGCACGATGCCACGCGCGTGCGCGGCGGCCAGCCCCGAGGCTGCTTGACCTACGAGGTCGCGGACCACCGCCGGCACCAGAGGGCGGCCGTCGGCCAGCAGCGCGGAGAGCGGCTGCCCCGGCACCAGCTCCATCACCAGGAAGGGCCGACCACCTGACTCGCCGACGTCGAACACCGCGGCCACGTGCGGGTGGTGGAGGGCGGCAGCGTGCCGCGCCTCGGTCTGGAACCGGCCGCGGAACGTCTCGTCCTCGGCGTACTCACGGCGAAGCAGCTTGACCGCCACGGCCCGGTCGAGGAGCGTGTCGGTGCCGCGCCAGACCTCGCCCATGCCGCCGGTGGCCACCAGGCCCTCCAGGCGGTAGCGGGACGCGTCGTCGGCGAACCGGTCGCCGGTCATCGCAGCACCGCCTCCATCACGGACCTGGCGATCGGCGCTCCGAGGAAGTTGCCGCCGATCTCCTCGCGCGGGGTGGAGCTGGCCTGGATCAACACGCAGACCGCCACCTTGGGGTCGATCGCCGGGGCGAACGAGACGAACCAGGCGTACGGCGGGCGGTCCGGGGTGCTCTGCGCGGTGCCGGTCTTGCCGGCGACCTCGATGCCGGGGATCTGCGCGGAGGTGGCCGTGCCGGTCTGCACCGTGGCGACCATCATCCGGGTGAGCTCGGCGGCGTTGGCGGGCTCCATGGCCTTGGAGAGATCGCTCGGTTCGGTCTTGTCGAGCACGTCGAGCTCGGGGGAGGTGACCTCGTCGACGACGTAGGGGCGCATCACGATGCCGCCGTTGGCGATGCCGGCCCCCACCATCGCCATCTGCAGCGGCGTCGCCGCTACCTCGGACTGGCCGATGCCCGACATCGCCGTCTGCGGCTGGTCGAGGTCACCGGGGTAGCGGGACTGGGCCTGGAGCGGCAGGTCCTCGAGGTAGTCGGAGTTGAAGCCGAACGCCTCGGCCTGCGCCTTGATCTTCTCGATCCCGAGCTCGTCGGCGAGCGCGAGGAAGCTGGTGTTGCAGGAGTTGGCGAGCGCCTGGGTCAGCGGGATCTTCTTGGTGCCGCAGTCGCGGCCGCCGTTGTCGATCAGGCCGTTCTCGTCGCTGGTCTGCGGCAGCTGGTAGCTGGCGCCGCCCGGCACCAGTGCGTCACCGCCGGCGTAGTTGCCGTCCTCCAGGACAGCCGCGGCCGTGACCAGCTTGAAGGTCGAGCCGGGCGGGAGCGTGGTCTGGATGGTGCGGTTGAGGAGCGGCTCGGCGGCGTCGCCCTCCAGCCGCTGCTGCTCCGAGATCACCGCGTCGAGGTCGTGGGAGGCGAGCTTGTTGGGGTCGTAGCTGGGGGACGACACCATCGCCAGGATCTTGCCCGTGGACGGCTCCAGGGCCACCACGGCGCCCTCGACACCCTCGCCGAGCGACTCGAGGCCGTCCCAGGCCGCGGTCTGGGCGGCCGGGTCGATGGTCAGCTGGACCGAGCCGCCCTTGGGCGAGGCGTTGCCGACCAGGTCGACCAGCCGGGTGACGAAGAGCCGGTCGTCGTCACCGGAGAGCACGGCGTTCTGGGAGCGCTCGATGCCGGTCTGGGAGAAGTAGGAGAAGGCACCCGTGAGGGGGGCGTACTTGAAGGGCTGGGGGTACTCGCGCTGGAAGTCGTAGCGGTCGTCGGACGGCACGCTCTGCGCGATCGGCTCGCGGCCGACCAGGATCGCGCCGCGCTCGCGCGAGAACGCCGCCTCGATGATGCGGCGGTTGCGGGGGTTCTTGTCGAGCTCGCCCGCCGTGACGTACTGCAGGTAGGTGGCGTTGATCATCAGCGCCAGGAACAGCAGCAGGCAGAAGATCGAGATCGTGCGGATCGGCTTGTTCACAGCTTGACCACCTGCGTGGTCTCGCTGTCGGACTCCTCGTCGGTGCTCAGCACCGGCACCGGCCGGCGGGCCTGGTCGGAGACGCGCAGCAGCAGCGCGACGATCACCCAGTTGGCCACCAGGGACGACCCGCCGTAGGACAGGAACGGGGTGGTGAGGCCGGTGAGCGGGATCAGCCGGGTGACCCCGCCGATGACGACGAAGACCTGGAGCGCGAAGACGCCGGCGAGCCCGACGGCCACCAGCTTGCCGAAGCCGTCGCGACACACCAGGGCGGCGCGGAGCGCGCGCTCGACGATGACGCCGTAGAGCAGGATGACCGCGATGACGCCTGTCAGGCCGAGCTCCTCACCGATCGCGCCGACGATGAAGTCGGACTCCGCGTAGGGGATGCGCTGGGGCAGGCCGCCGCCGAAGCCCCGGCCGACCAGGCCGCCCCAGCCCATGCCGAACATGGACTCCACGATCTGGCCGCTGCCTGGGGACTGGTCGTAGTAGGCCATCGGGTCGAGCCAGATGTTGACGCGGGTCTGCACGTGGGCGAACTGGAGGTAGCCCGCGTAGGCCCCGGCCGCGAAGAGCACGGCGCCGACGACCAGCCAGCCCGGCCGCTCGGTCGCGACGTAGAGCATCACCAGGAAGAGCCCGAAGAACAGCAGCGAGGAGCCGAGGTCGCGCTGGAAGACCAGCACTCCCAGGCTGACCAACCACATCGCCAGGATCGGGCCGAGGTCGCGGCCGCGCGGCAGGTCGATGAAGAGGACGCGGCGGCCGGCCAGCGCGAGCGCGTCGCGGTGCTGCACCAGGTAGCCGGCGAATGCCACCACCAGCAGCACCTTGGCGACCTCGCCCGGCTGGAAGCTGAAGGGTCCCACGTTGATCCAGATGCGGGCGCCGTTGATGGTCCGGCCGATGCCGGGGGCGAGCGGCAGCAGGAGCAGCACGATGGCGCCCAGGCCGGAGGTGTAGGTAAGCCGCTGGAGCGTGCGGTGGTCGCGCAGGACCAGCAACGTCGTGATGAACAGCAGCACCCCGAGGGTCATCCAGGTGAGCTGCTGCCGGGCGAAACCGGCCGCCTCGTCGGCCGCCTCGTAGGCCAGGTCGAGGCGGTGGATGACCGCCAGACCGAGCCCGTTGAGAGCGGCCACGACCGGGAGCAGTACGGGATCGGCGTACGGCGCGACGAAGCGCACCACGATGTGGGCGGCGATGATCAGCGCGGCCAACCAGCCGCCGTACCCGACGATGTCGGCCGGCACCTCACCCTCGACACCGAGACCGACCGCGGCGTAGGCGCCGACGCCCACGGCGAGCGCGAGCACGAGCAGGAAGAGCTCGGCGCCGCGGCGCCGGCGATGCACGAACCCCATGAAGGCCCCGGGCTGCTGGTTCACGGCGCGACCCCGGCGGGGGCGACCTGGGCGTCGGACAGGTTCTGCACGGTCTGCCGGGCGTCGTCGAGGGAATCGGCGTCGATGCCGGAGCGGACCTGGCCGGCCTGGTAGTCCGAGAGCAGCTCCAGGGAGACGTTGGAGGACTCGTAGGGGTGGGAGAGGTCGACGCCGGGCAGGTCGGCGTTGAGCCCGCGGTAGATCATCACCACCTCCCCGGGGTCGCCGTCGGCACCGGTGCCCGCACCGACGTAGTACTGCTGCTGGCTCCACGACCAGGCCGCGGCGGTGCCGACCCAGAGCAGGCCGAGCAGGACGGCCGTGATCAACAGCCGGCGCAGCCAGGCGAAGCGCTGCGGGGGGCGGGGGGCGTAGCGGGCCTGCTCGGGATCGAGGGGCGGGTCTGCGGCGATCGCCCCGCTGGGGGCGCCGCCGGGCGGGAGCTCGGCCTGGACGGGCTCGAGCTCGCCGGTGTCACCCGAACGGTGTCCTCGGAACAGCCCGCCGCGGCCGATGCCGGAGCGGCCCCGGCGCGGGAGGTCGGCGGCCGCGCCGACGAGCAGGGGCACCAGGTCGTCGGGCACGTCGTGGTCGGGGCCGACCACGTCGGCCACCACGCAGGTGACGTTGTCGTGGGAGCCGGCCTCGAGGGCGGCGCGGACCAGCTCGACGGCGGCGTAGTCGGCGGTGCCGGTGGAGAGGATGTCCGCCATCCGCGTGGTGGTCAGCGAGAGGACGCCGTCGCTGCACACGAGCACCCGGTCACCCTCCTCGACGTCGACATGGAAGAGGTCCGGCTCGACCGCCTGGGCCCCGTCGAGCGCCTTGAGGATGAGGTTGCGGTGGGGGTGCGTGCGCGCCTCCTCCTCGGTGATCCGGCCGTCGTCGACGAGGGTCTGCACAAAGGTGTGGTCGTGGGTGAGCTGCGACATCGCCCCCTGCCGGAGGAGGTAGGCCCGGCTGTCGCCGATGTGGCCCATCCCGAAACGGCTGCCGTCGAAGAGCGCGACGACCGCGGTGGTGCTGGTGCCGTTGAGGGCAGCGTCCTGCTCCACGAGCTCGGCGATCCGGTCGTGGGCGCGGTGCAGGGCGCCGGCCACGGCGGCCAGCAGGTCGTCGGTCGGCTCCTCGTCGAGCTTGCGGATCTGACTGACCGCGGTGCTCGACGCGACGTCGCCCCGGGCCGCTCCCCCGACGCCGTCGCAGACGGTCAGCAGCCAGGGGCCGGCGTACCCGGAGTCCTGGTTGTCCTTGCGGACCCGCCCGACGTCCGAGATCGCGGCGTAGACCAGCCGGAGACCACCCATCTACTTCCTCAGCTCGAGGATCGTCTTGCCGATGCGGACCTGGGTGCCCAGCGTCATCGTGGTGGGCTGGGTGATCCGCACGGTGCCCACGTAGGTGCCGTTGGTCGAGCCGAGGTCCTCCACGAACCACTCGTCGCCGGAGGAGGCGATGCGGGCGTGCCGGGTGGAGACGTAGTCGTCGTCGAGACGGATGGCGGCGTCGTTGCCCCGGCCGATCAGCAGCGGGGCCTGGTCGAGGTCGGCGCGCTCCCCGGCGTTGCCGCCCTCGACGACGAGGACGTGGGTGGGTGAGCCGCGGCGCTTGCTCGGGGGCTTGGCCGCCTTGCGGGGCGCGGCCTGGCCGCGCGGGCCGTCGGGGACGCGGGCGCCGAACATGTCGGAACGGATCACCGAGATGGCCGACAGCACGAAGATCCACAGGATCGCCAGGTAGGCGAACCGGATGAGCAGGAGGGTGAGCTCAGACATCGACGTCCTCCTGGGTGATCACCACGGTGATCGTGGTCTTGCCGATGACGACGGTGGAGCCGTCGCGGACGGCGACGTCGGTGACCCGGTGACCGTCGACGAGCATGCCGTTGGTCGAGCCCAGGTCGCGCACCTGCACCCGTAGGCGGGTGTCCGCGCCGGTGCCGGTCGAGACCACGACGAACTCGACGTGCTGGCGGCTGATCCCCGGGTCGTTGATGCGCACCTGGGCCTCGGTGCCGCGGCCGATGACGACGCCCGGTGGCTGGAGCGGGTGGCGGGTGCCGTTGATCTCGAGGTAGGCGCGGGCCGTGCGCATCCGGGTGCGGCTGTCGTCGGCGGTGACCTTGGCCTGGGCCTGACTGCGGATCCGGAACCGGCCGGTGGTGAGGTCGTCGGCCACCTCGTAGGCGATGGTGACCGGACCGGGGAAGACGTAGCTCTGCTGCTCGGCGTACGTCGTGAGCTGTTGGGTCATGTCGCGGGCGAGCGCACTGTCGTAGGGCGCAAGCCGGTCGAGGTCGGTCTGGGCGAGCTCGACGTGGAAGTCGTTGGGCACCAGGCGTCGGTCCCGGCTGAGGATCTGGGCGTTGTTGTCGACCTCGCGCTGGAGCGCGGCGGAGATCTCGACAGGCTGGACGGCACTACGGAACGCGCGGGCGAAGACGCCGGAGATGAACGTCTCCAGACGGCGTTCGAACTTCTGCAGCGCACCCATGTGTCCACCTCCTCGTCCATCGCCCCCGCTCCGTGATGTCACGCGATGGTATCGGTGCCACCCCCGCGGACCGCGCAGGCGGATGGCCGCTCGGCGCACGCGCCGCCGCCTCGCGGTCCGGGTTTGGGCCAGTCGCCGGGGCTGGGATAACCTTGGCGCGCTTCTCGCGCGAGTGGCGGAATAGGCAGACGCGCACGGTTCAGGTCCGTGTGTCCGAAAGGACGTGGGGGTTCAACTCCCCCCTCGCGCACCAACCAGCATCACCAGGCAATCAACCACCGAAGCCCCAGGTCTGACCTGGGGCTTCGTCCACTTCCGGGGCTACGTCTGTAGTGCCGAGATGGCGCGGCGGCCAGCACCAGGGCCGATCGTCCGACGCCCAGAGGTCCAGGGATCGCCGGCAACCCCTGGCAAGCCGCGACCCACTGCGCCCGCGGTCTCGCACATTCCTGTCCCGAGAATGACACGAGACGGGTCCACCGGGACGCCCGACCGTGGACAACACCGTCGCGACCTTTGGCCTCACCGCCCGTGGTTGGTGATCGGACCACACCTCGCTGCTGTAAGCGACAATCGCCTATGAGTCGTATCGAAACAGAGATTCTGCGACCGGGCGGGTCAGGCGTGCACGGCACCATGTTCATCCCAGTCGACACTGAACCCGAAGTTGCCGCGCTCATCATTGGGGGGTCGGGAGGCAATGAACCGATACTCATCGCAGAGCACCTAGCTCACGAGGGGATCCCTGCGTTGTCGGTGGCCTACTTTGGCCACGAGAACTTGCCGCCCGACCTCAGCGAGATCGATCTGAACTACTTCCAGACTGCGCTGGCCCTGCTGGCAGCGCGGCTCGGCAATCGGCGGGTGTCCGTCGCGGTCGTGGGTCAGTCGCGCGGCAGCGAGGCTGCGATGCTCACCGCACTGCTCTTCAGCGACCTTATCGACGCCGTAGTGGTGGCCGTCCCGAGCAACCTGGCTCTCTGCGGCTTCCCGTCGGGAGGCCCGGCATGGATCCACAACGGCGTGGCGTTGCCCTACTCCAACGAGTTCGGACCTGAGTGCGCCAATCCTGAGGCCGTCTTCGCGACGGAGCTGGTTGACGCACCGATCTTGTTCGCCTCCGCCGGAGTGGACGAGGTCTGGCCGTCGGCACCGATGGCCCGGGCAATGGCGAAACGGCGACGCGCGCATTCGAAACAGGGTGGCGATCTGCTCCTTGAGTACCCCGAGGCCACCCACTCGATGGGCTACCTGTGCCCTGACCTCCCGGCAGGACTCGCGCACAGCGATCCTCCGCTGACCCGCGCGGCTCGTGCCGACGTGTGGCCACGCGTAGTGCGATTCATCCAGGGGGTGGCAGCACGAGGGTCATAAGCCCGCATGTTGCGCTTGGTCCCGTGCTGCACCGCCAAATTCAGTCCTCGTTCGAGCAACGTCCGCCGTCGCTGCCGCATGAGAGGGTTGCAGGGTGGATTCCTGCTGAGGATCGTGGCCTGAGGATCACAGGTCGACTGCACCGTCGATCGATTCGCGGATCAGGTCCGCGTGTCCGGCGTGCCGGGAGTACTCCTCGATCATGTGAACGAGGATCCAGCGGAGGCTGGCGTGCTTGCCGTGCGTGGGGCGGGCAGCCAGCCGGTCGATGCCCTCCCCCTCGGCCAACACCGCTTCGAGAACCGCGTCGCTGGCAGCGACCTCGGCGGCGTGCAGGTCGCGCACCGCCTGCGGATCATCGTGCCTGGCGCTGTGCCAGTCCCAGTCGGCGTCGTCGTCCCACCGCGCCGATGCCCACGGCTCGTGCTGCTCCGCGCCGTCGAGCACGTAACGGAACCAGTAGCCCTCGACGAAGGAGAGGTGTTTGATGATCCCGCCGAGGGTCAGCGTGGATGGCGGCAATGTCGCGGAGAGCTGGCCGGGCGTGAGACCCGCGGCCTGTCTGCGCACAGTGGCACGGTAGTAGTCCAGCCAACTGCGCAGCATGGGGAGCTCATCGGCCACCGCAGGAGGGTCGATCCGGAGCGGCTCGTCAGCGTCCACGCGGCCCACGCTAGCGGGGGCTCTCGGCCGCAGTGTCACCAGCCGCGTTCGCGCCATCCGGCCAGGTGCGGCCGTGGACTTGAACGCCGCTCGACGCTGAGCTGCCCATCGTTTTCCTGGGGAACGATTGGGTGGCTATCCGCAGGTGAACGTGGTGGCCGACTTGATTCAAGGGTGCGTCGGCGTGTTTGCCCGGGCGCTGCGCAGGAATACGGGCCCGAAACTCGTCGTGGTTGCCGTGGACGCGTCCGGTCCTCTTGATCTGCCTGATGGCGGTGTTCGCGGCCTCAGTCTCGGCGTTCGTGACGCGGGTAAGCCGAAGGATCGACTTGCGGGATGACTCCCGACGCCCCTTCGGCCGCAGCCGCGCACGTCTCGCGCTCTGGGTCGGTGCACGCGCCGTGCCAGCATTGCATCATGAGCGAGAGCCAGCCCGAGAGCCTGCGAGGCAGAATTTTCAAGAGCCAGACCCTGCGAGAGTCCCGGTTCATCGGTTGCGACCTGAGCGACATAGTTGTGCGCGGAAGCGATGTCTCAGGGATGGAGATCGACTCCCCATGGCTGCTTGAGGGCGGCAGCATCCTGCTCGTCAACGGCGTTGATGTCGTGCCTCTGGTTGATGCGGAACTGAACCGGCGATTTCCGGGAAGAGAGCTACGCGAAGCCGAGGACCCCGATGGCCTGCGCGCCGCGTGGGCGGCCTTGGAGCAAACCTGGATGGCCACACTGGATCGGGCCGCCGCAATGCCTGCTGGCACCGTCGACGCGCCCGTCGGTGAGGAGTGGTCGCTAGCCGAGACGCTGCGCCACCTGGTGATGGCAACCGACACCTGGTTCGGCAAGGCGATCCTTGAGCGGGAACAGCCCTACCACCCGGCCGGCCTTCCCAACGACGACAACGACACCGACGCCTACGACGAGTCCGTGTTCTCGACCGAGACACCGTCCTTTGAGGATGTCCTCGAAGCGCGCGCCGAGCGACAGACGATGCTGCGCGACTTCCTTGCCAGCGTCGTCCCGGAGGATCTCGCGCGACCGCGAAAGAATCCGCATGCTCCGGCGTGTGAGGAGACGGTTCTCTCATGCCTGCGCACGATTCTTGAGGAGGAGTGGGAGCACCACCGCTACGTCGTGCGCGACCTCGCCGCACTCGCAGGGGAAGAGCCACAACCTGGCTAGACCTCCGACGGGGCGGCAAGAGACGGCCGTGTCGCAGTTCGACTCGCCGCGTCCACGCGTCGGCAGGACCGGGCCCGAAGGCCGATCGGCTAGTCGTCCAGCCAGGGCCGTTCTACGTCGTCGAAGGCCTGTCCTCATAGAGGCAGAAGGGATGTCCGTCCGGATCGAGCATGACCCGTACATCGTCTTGCGGCTGATAGTCGGCGAGAGTGGCTCCAATCGCGAGCGCATCCTCCACGGCGACTCCCACGTCTAACACTCCGACGTCGAGATGAAACTGCATCTGCTGCGCGCCGGCTTGGCCGGGCCAAACAGGTGCCCTGTAGTTCTCCTCCAGCTGGAACGCAAGATTGCTCGAGGTGCCACGCCCACCCGGATCGCGGACCAACATGTCCACCCAGGTCGGGGAACTGCTGGAGACCTCCCAGCCCAGTAGGCGCTGGTAGAAGTGGGCGAGCGCCAGCGGGTCGGGGCTGCCGAGAACCACACCCAGCCAACCCGTGAAACCACGAACGCCAGCCATATGACGAAGGTACCGCAGCTGTAGCGGCGACAGTCCGTGACGAGCACACGCTGCGCGAACCCAAGGAACGTCTGGTGGGACGAAGGGCGAAACCATACGCAGGGGTCGCGGCTCGCTTCGTGCCATGTGTCAGTTCCTGGGCGAGTCGAAACCGAGCCCGCCTATGAGTGTGACCAACTCGGCGGCGACCGTCTCGGGGTCGATCAGCATATGGAGGTGCCCACCCGACAGGGTGCTCACCGGCCATCGCCGCTGCGCGGCTTGGTCCCGCTCGGTGGCGTAGGTGTCGCCGAAGGCGAGGTATGCCCCGGGAATGTCGTCCCAGCCCTGCGGGATCGGCAGCGCACCCTCGAAGTAGGAGAGCGGCAGTTGCTGTTGCTCTCTTTCAACTCGTGCGCGCGTCCGGGCGTCGGGAAACAGATCCGCCATGTCGGCCTCGTCCCACCAGCTGGTCCACACCGGGAGAAGGCCGTCATCGTCGGCCTTCTCGCGCAGCAGGTCAAGGAACGTCGGTGGCGCAAGCCGACCGCAACCGCG